>JAITRL010000375.1 GCA_031288415.1 Deltaproteobacteria bacterium
GGCGTGGCCTCGGGCGTCTGGGCCCTTGGCAGGCCCATGTCCTGAAACCCTTGTCCCAGAGGGCTGGCGGAGCCGCCGGCGCCGGGAGGCGCGGCAGGCGGGGCCTCCTGGGCCCGTGCGGGCAGCGGGCCCAGGGCGGCTGCCGCAAACATGGCCATGGCCGCAAGCATGGCCATGTTTGCGGTTTTGGCCAAAGGGCGCAGGAAGCCGCGGCGCGCGTCGGCGGCGGGCCCCGGGCGGGCCGTGCGTGGATACTGGGGCGCGGGGGATATCACGGCGAGGCGCGGCCGGTGCAGGGCTTTCAGGCGCCTGCGGAGCTGCGGGGCTTTTTGGCGCGTTTGGGGGCCTTCCCTTTGGGCTTCTTGGTCTCTTCAGGCTCCTCGGGCGGGGCGGGGGGCGCCCAGGCGGGGTGGTCCAGCCAGTACATGAGCCGCGCGCAGTTGGGGCAGAGCATCAGCTTTTCGTTGGTCTGGAGCTCGTTGAAGAGCTGCGGGGGGATGCGCATGCGGCAGGCCCCGCAGGTGCCGTCCCTGACTGGGGCCATGGTCCTCCCGTCGTGGATCCTGGAGGACGTGCTGTACTGCCCGGCCAGGGCGGGATCGATGCCGGCGAGGGTCTCCTCGATGGCCTTGCGGCGGGAGGCCGCCTCCGCCTCCGCCACCGCGACGGCGGCGAGCGTCTCTTTTTCGAGCGCCAGGTGGGCTTTTTGGGCCTCGAGCATGCGGGTCTCGGCCTCCGGGAGGATACCCCGGAGCCTTTCTTCCTCGGCCATGAGGGACAGCGTCTCGTTTTCCGCCTCTGAGACGCGTTGCCTGATCTTGTCGGCCTCGCTCAGGATGGCCCGGTAGGACTTGTCGTCCGTGACCTTGGTCATGCGGACCTTGTTGCCGGTCGCCAGTTCCTTGAATTTGAGCAGGTCCAGCTCCAGCTCCCGGAGCCGTTTGCGGGCGGCCTCGAGCGCCAGAGCCGACTCGTCGTGTTCGCCTTTCGCGGTTTCCCAGGCCTCGAGGGACTGGGAGATCCGCCGCGGGCCGTCCTCAATGATTTTGGCGAAGGCGCCTATCTCGTCTTCCATCTTCTGGAGCCCAATGAATTTCTCGATGACTTCCTGCACTTCTTTCCCCTTGCCTGCCGCAGGCTGCCCCTGAAGGCGCCTGCGGGCTGATCTCTTGCGGGGCCGCAGGCCCCGGAAACCGAAAGCCCCCGCCGGAGGCGCGGCCGGCGCCTTCGGCGGGGGCGGCCGTCAGGGAGCCCGCCACGTGGGCATGGGGGAGCGCTGACGGATCAGGAAGAAGTCCACCTCCGGGGCCCTGGCGGAAAGCTCTGCCATGAGCCGCTCGGTGCCCGGGGCCTCAGTCTCGAGGTGCCCGGCCGAGACGACGCCGAGATCCAGCTCCCTGGCCAGCAGGGCCTGGTGGTGGGTAAGGTCGCCCGTGACAAGGATCTCGCAGCCTGCGGCCTTGGCCTGCGGGATGTAAGAGGCCCCCGAGCCGGGGAGCAGGGCGGCGCGCTGAACCCGCGCGGGTATGTGCCCCGCGCAGGCGAGGGCGCTCGTCCCGAGCCTTTCGGCGATCCAGGCGAGGGGCTCCCTGGGAGGGTCCCACTCGCCCCAGAGCCCGAAGCCGTAGGCGCCAGTCGCCTCCATGCGGTAGAACTCGAAGGCGGGCTCCTCGTAAGGGTGCGCGGCGCGGACCGCGTCGGCGCACCTGTCGCGCAGGGAGGCGGGAAGAGCCGCCTCCAGGCGCAGCTCCTCGGTCTCGGTGTAGGCTTCGGGCTCCCCGATGAAGGGGCTGGAGTCGCGCGGCGGCAGGAACCCCCCCAGGCCCCCGGCCCGGAAGGAGCAGCGCGTGTAGGCCCCGATTCTTCCCGCCCCGGCGTCGAACAGGGCCTCGGAGACGTCGCGTTCGGAGCCGACGGGCACGAAGACCACGATTTTCAGGAGATCGGCCGCTACAGGCTCCAGGAAGCCCTTGGGCGCGAGCTCCAGGGCGGTGGCCAAGGCCGGCGCCATGCCCGCCGCGTCCCAGTTGGTGTGGGCCGAGATTACGGCAAGACCGGCCCTGACCGCCCGGAGGAGGGCCTCGGTCTGGGGCCTTCCGGCCGTCACCTGCCTGAGGGGCTTGAAGATCAGGGGATGGTGCGCGACGAGGACATCGGCGCCCCTTCCTGCGGCCTCGTCCACGGCCTCCGGGGTAGGGTCGAGGCAGACCGCGGCCCTGGCGACCTCCTTTTCCGGGTCGCCGGCCTGGAAGCCGGAATTGTCCCAGTCCAGGGCCAGGCTGAACGGCGCGAAAGAGTCGATGAGACTGAGGATGCCTGAGGCCTTCACCGCCAGGGCCTCCGGGAGGGCGCGTATCCCTCGGCGGGGAGGGGGAGAAGCGCCCCTGAAACGACAAACGCCCGGCGAAGGGCGCTTTCCGGGCGGAAGGTGGGCGGGCAGGGGGCTTGGGCGGCCCGGACCCCGGCCAGGGCCGCGGGCCGCTCCTCCCCCCGGGCGGGGACCCGGTCTAGGGCCTCGCCTGGGCGCGTCTGGGCGGCTTCTGGACAGTGTCGTCGCAAGCTTTCACCTCCGGGGCGCCGGGGCTCCGCAACCCCGGACGTGCCATTATGCCCGAGACGAGGAAGAATTTCAACAGGCGTTGAGGCTTTCAGGCTTTCTTGCTTTCCCTGCCCGCGTTGGCCTTGGACGCGCCTTGGCCCTTCGACGTCCCCTGGCCTTTACGCCCTGCGGCTTTGACTTGTCCCGGTCCCGGCGCCTTACGGGGCCCGGCGCCGCAAGCCTGCAGGGAGCCTGGGGCCTTGTCGTCCTATGCCTTCGGCGGCGTGCCTTCCGGACCGCGAGGCCAGCCGCAAGGCGCCGGCCGGAGGCCAGGTTTCGCCGCGGGCCGGAAAGCCTGCGGAACGCGCCGGGAAAAGCGCGTCGGATTCCCGAGGCCGCCGCGGCCCTTCATGGGCGGGGCGGCGGGGAGGGGCCCGCGGGAGAGCCTGTTCAGGGCTTACGCTCAGGCCGGGCGAGGGCTCTCCCGCAGGGCGCGGAAGGTGTCCGGGGCAAGCCGCGGGAAAGCCCGGCGAATCACGGGAAAAACGAAACCCGCCGGAGCCTTGAGGTTCAGCGGGTTTGGCGCGAAGCCGGGAAAGCCGGAAAAAACCTGTGGTGGGCCAACCAGGGCTCGAACCTGGAACCGACCGGTTATGAGC
>JAITRL010000049.1 GCA_031288415.1 Deltaproteobacteria bacterium
GAGGAGGCCAAGGCCAAGAGGCCGCGCCTGGAGGCCCCCACGCCGCAGGCCTCACGCCCGCCGGTCCAGGAGATCCCGCCCCCGCCGGGGGCCAAGCGCCGCTACACCATAATCCTCGGGTCCTTCAGCAAGCAGGCCAACGCCGAGAGCCTCCGCGAACGCCTCGCCCGGGAGGGCCTCCCCGCCGAGGTCGTATCCGTCGTCGTGAACAACCAGCCCTGGTGGCGGGTCATGAGCGGGGTCTTCGAGGACCAGGCCGCCGCCGAGGCCTACGGCCGCGAGCTCCGCCGCAAGAACATCGTGGAGCGCCCCTACATCAAGATCATGTGACTGCCCCCGCCCGCGCCTCCCGCGCGGGCTTCGCCGGCCGCAATACGCTCCCCGCCCCGCAAGCCGCCCGCCTCCCCTGAAGGCTTCGGGAAGCCTTGAGCCTTGCGGAGCGGCAAGGCGCCCAAGCCCCTCCAAGCCTGAAGGTTCCCTTGAACCTGAAGGTTCCCTTGAACCTCAAGGATTCCGTCACCGTCATGAGGGACATCTCCTCAGAGCAGCTCGAGACGGCCGTGGCGCGGCTCTTCCTCGAGACGGCCTTCCGCCTTCCCGCCAAGGTGGAAGGAGATCTCCTGGGCGCGCTGGAGCGCGAGGAGTCCCCTCAGGCCAAAGGCGTGCTCTCGGTCCTGGCGGAAAACATGCGGGCGGCCGCCGAGGGCCCCGTTCCCCTCTGCCAGGACACCGGTCTCCCCCAGGTCCTCATCGAGACCGGCTGCGAGGTCCGCTGGAAAGACGGCCCGCCGGCCGGGGCGGCGGAGCGCGGCGCCCGCCGCGCCTACCGGGAGGGCGGCCTGAGAGCCTCCGGCTGCCTTCCCCTCAGCCGCGAGAACCTGGGCTCCCTCCTGCCGGTGAGCGTCGAGACCGTGATGGTGCCGGGCGACTCGGTCACCGTGTACACCCTGGCCAAGGGAGGCGGCTGCGACAACAAGAGCCTCCAGGTCAACCTCCCCCCCACCGCGGGCCGCAAGGCGGCGGCCGAAGCCGCGGCCGGCGCCGCTCTGGCGGCGGGACCGGACGCCTGCCCCCCCTTCTACCTCGGGATCTGCGTGGGCGGCACTTTCGAGTCCGCGCCCCGCCACGCGCGGCGCGCCCTCTGGGGCATCCTTTGGGGCCCCCCTCCCACGGAGGAGGAGGCTTCCTTCGCCGAAGAGGTGGCGGGGCTCCTCGCCGCCTCCGGCCTGGGCCCCATGTGCGTGGGCGGGCGGGTCACGGCGCTGGGGGTGAAGGCCGTCATGCGGCCCACCCACATCGCCTCCCTTCCCGTGGCCGTGAACCTGTGCTGCCACAGCTTCCGCCCTGGCAGGGCCGTGCTCTGAGAGCCTCCCCCTCCCGCGCGCGGGGTCCAGGCCTTTTGCCTCCCGCCGCAGGCCGCGCGCGGGCCTGAAGCCCCCTTCCGCCCGGCCCGGGCAGGGGCGGCGGCCGGGAGCCCTTGCGCAGGCCGCCTCGGGACCTGCCGCGGCCAGGTTGGAAAAATACGCGCCGTTCGCCTAAAATCTGACTGTTTCCAGAACTTGCCCCGGCCGCCGCCGGCCCCGCGAAAACCCCGTTTTCCCGGCATTTCCGGCTTCCCCCCTCCGGCCTTCCCCGCGCCAGCGGCCAGCCCTCGCGGGCCGCCGCGCCTCCCTTCACCGGGCCCCGCGCCCGTCGACGGCCGAAACCGAAGTCCCACATGCCCCCGCTCCCGCCTCACGCCTCCGATCCCTCCCCCTTGCGGACCGGCGCGGCCCCTCGCGGGCTTGCCAGGCCCGCCTCCCGGCCCCCGGAAGGCCCTGCCGCTGAAGCCGCCTCAGCCCGGCGCGGCCGCGCCTGCACGGGGAAGCTTCGCCCTCCGGGCGGCTCCTGCCCGGAAAGGCCGGCCGCAGGGCCCGGCCGCGCCCTGCGGCTCGCGCTCGCCTGCGCCTGCGCGTGCGCCCTGTCGGCTCTGGCCGTCCCCGGCCCCGGCGCCGCCCCGGCCTGGGCCGCGGGCAGCCGCAGGGAGGCGGCCGCGCCGGCCCCGGAGGATACCCTCTTCAGGAGTTACCGGGACATCCCGGGGGTTACCGCGGAGGAGATCGAGGCCGTGGAGCGCCTCAAGGCGGAGCGGAACTTCCTGATCTACGGGGCCCTGGAGTCGACCGAGGCCTTCGCGGAACACGACGGCCAGATCCGCGGGTTCACTTCCCACATGGCCTCCTGGCTCAGCGTCATGTTCGGGATCGACTTCCAGCCGCGCATCTTCAAACGGGAGGAGCTCGCCGCCGCCCTGGAGGCCGGCAAGGCCGACTTCACGGGCGAGTTCGGCCCGGACGACGCCGGGGCCGGCCTCTTCATGACCCCGCCGATCGCCGAGCGGGCGCTCAAGACCTTCAGGATCCGCGGCGCCCGGCCCATGGAGGAGGTGGCCGGGATCCGCAGGCCCCGGTACGTGTTCCTCAAAGGCTCGCCGTTGCGCGACAAGCTTAGGAATGCCCCCGGACACGCGTTCGACGCCCTGGAGGCCGCGGACTATCCCGAGGCCTACCGGCTCCTCAGGCTGAAGGTAGGGGACGCCTTCATCGACAAGGGCACGGCCGAGGCCGCCTTTGACGGCTACGGGGACGTGGAGTCCTCGGTGCTCCTGCCGGTGACCTACGCCGAGGCGTCGCTCGCCGCCCGCAACCCCGGGCTCAGGCCGATCATCGACGTGACGGCCAAGGCCCTCAGGGCCGGCGCCGCGCAGGGCCTCGCCGCCGTTTACGCCAGGGGGAACGAGGAGTACCGGAGGCACAAGTACCTCACCGCGCTCACCCCCGAGGAGCGCAGGTTCCTGGAGCGGCGCGTCGCCGCGGGGACGCCCATCCTGTTCGCGGCCGAGCACGACAACTACCCCGTGAGCTTCTACAACCGCGAGGAGGGGCAGTTCCAAGGGATCGCCCTGGACGTGCTCGAGCGCGTCTCCGCCCTCACGGGCCTCGAGTTCCGCCCGGCCCACGCGGGCCCGATCGACTGGACCGAGATGCTCGAGATGCTCGAGGCGGGCGAGGCGAGCCTCGTGACCGAGCTTATCCCCACCAGGAACAGGGAGGGCCGCTTCCTCTGGTCCGATCCGCCCTTCAGCAGCGACAAGTACGCCCTCATCTCCCGCTTCGACGCCCCGGACATGGGCGTGAGCGAGATCATCTTCGCCAGGGTCGGGCTGGTATCCGACACCGCCTGGGCCGAGGCCTTCCGCGACTGGTTCCGCAGCCACCGGCGCGTGAGCGAGTACCCTTCCGCGTACGCCGCCTACGACGCCCTGGAGCGCGGCGAGATCGACCTGCTGATGGGGACCCGCGCCCTCAACCTCGGCATGACCAACTACCGCGGGAGGCAGGGCTTCAAGGTGAACCACGTTTTCGAGAACGCCTTCGAGTCCTCCTTCGGCTTCAACATCCACGAGTCCATGACGCGCTCCCTGGTCTCCAAGGCCCTCCGGATGATCGACTGCCAGTCCGTTACCGACCGCTGGCTCCAGCGCTCCTTCGACTCCAGGGACAGGATCGCGCGCGCCCGCGTCCCCTGGCTCGTGGGCCTGGCGGCGCTCCTGCTCCTCATGCTCTCGCTCGCGACGGGGTTCCTGAGGCGCACCCGCGGGGAGTCCAGGCGGCTGGAACGGCTGGTGAGCCTGAGGACCGCCGAGCTGGCCGAGGAGCGCGAGGAGGCCTACCGCCAGCTCCGGGCCAGGGGTGACTTCCTGGCCCGCATGAGCCACGAGATCCGCACCCCCATGAACGCCGTCATCGGCATGGCGGAACTCGCGCTGCGCGAGACCAGCCCGGAGGAGGCCAGGGAGATGATCTCCAGCATCCTGCGCGCCGGCAACTCGCTGCTCGCCATCATCAACGACATCCTGGACCTCTCCAAGATAGCCTCCGGGAAGATGGAGATAATACCCGCCGGGTACCGCCCCGCCCAGCTTATCCGCGACGCGGCCGAGGCCGCCGCCGCCCGCATGGCGGAAAAGCCCTTGGAGCTGCTGGTGGAGGCCGACCCGCTGCTCCCGGCCACCCTCATCGGCGACGAGGTGCGCCTCCGCCAGGTGCTCCTGAACCTCCTGTCCAACGCCGCCAAGTACACCAGGTCCGGCTGGGTGCTCCTGCGCATGGAGACCGAGCCCCTGCCCCCTGACGCGGAGATCGCCCTGCCCGAAGGGCCGGGCGGCGACGGCGGGAGCGGCGGGGCCGTCGCCCCCGCCGCCGGGAACGGCAACGCCTGGGCCGCGGGCGGCCAGGCCGGCGGAGACGGCGCGGAGGACTCGGCCGGCCAAGGCGGCGGAGACGGCTCAGGGTCCGAGGACGGCCAGGCCGGCGGAGGCGGCTCAGGGTCCGAGGACGGCCGGGGCGGCGCCCCCGCGCGGCCGGACAGGGTTCTCCTGCGCATAGAAGTGGCCGACTCCGGGATCGGCATCCGCCCGACGGACATGGACAAGCTCTTCGGGGCCTTCGCGCAGCTGGACCAGCGCAAGAACCGCGGCATCGAAGGCACGGGCCTGGGCCTGGCCATCACCCGCAACCTCGTGCTGCTCATGGGCGGCACGATCAGGGCCAAAAGCGAGTACGGCCGCGGCTCTACTTTCACGGCGGAGATCCCCCAGGCGCTGCCTGCGGCGGCTGACGGGGCCCGGGAGCCCATGTGCTCCCTCAATGACCCCGAAGCCTCCCGCGCCCTCTTCCTGGAACCGGACCCGATGAGGGCGGGCTCCCTGGAGTGGACCCTCTCGCGGCTGGGGGCAGAATTCTCCCTGGCCCCCGATCCCGAAAGCTTCCGCGGCATGCTGCGGGAAGGGTCATGGGACTACGTCTTCGCCCCGGAAGAGGAGCGGTCGGCGCTCGACCCGCTCGCCGGCCCGTCCCCTGAGGGGGCCAAGGCCGTCTGCGTCTCTCCCCTGGGCGCGGGGCCGCAACGGCACGACGGCCTCCTGACCATGGCTCGGCCCCTGTGGTCCCTTCCGCTTTCCCGCATCCTCAACGGCGAGAGCGAGCGCCCCCGGAGCCCGGGGCCGGCGGCGGCCGCGACCTTCGCCGCCCCCACGGCCCGCGCCCTCGTGGTGGATGATCTCCCCGTGAACCTCAAGGTGGCCCGGGGGCTCCTGGCCGCCTTCCGGATGGAGGTGGACACCTGCGAGTCAGGGGCTGAGGCGATCGGGCTCGCCGGGCGGAAGGCCTACGACATAATCTTCATGGACCACATGATGCCCGGCATGGACGGCATCGAGGCCACCGAGCGCATCAGGTCCACCCCCAGGGGCCGCCTGGTGCCCATCATCGCCCTGACCGCCAACGCCGTCTCGGGCATGAAGGAGCTGTTCCTGTCCCGCGGCATGAACGACTTCATCTCCACGCCCATCGAGCTCCCCAGGCTCGAGGCCGCCCTCCGCGAATGGCTTCCCCCGGAGAAGATCGAGGCCGCCGCGCCGTCCCCGGCCCCCGCGCGCGCGGCCGGGGACGGCGCGGCGCCGGGCGCGGCGGCCTCCCCGAAACCGGAAGGCGCCGTCTTCTCCGGAGCGCTCAAGGGGGGCCTGCGGGCCTTCGGCATGGCCGGGGACGGCGCCGCGGCGGCATGGCGGCCCGGAGGGGAAAACGGCGGAGCCGCGGCGGCATGGCGCCGCGGCAGGGAAAGCGGCCGCGCCGCCGCCCCTTCGGCGGCATCCGGAAACTTCTCCCCGAAGACCCCCGCGAAGGACGGGGGCTTCGACCCCGACGCCAGCCTCGCCCAGCTGGGCGGCGATCCGCAGCTTCTGGCGGATGTCCTGGCGGTTTACGTCCAGAGCACCCCGCAGCTGCTAGACTCCCTGCGGGGCCTGGACGCCACCGGCCTTCCGGAGAGCGCCATGACCTTCCACAGCCTCAAGGGCTCCAGCCTCAACGTGGGAGCCCGGAAGGTGGGCGAGATGGCGGCCGCGCTGGAGAAGGCCGCCAAGGAGGGCGACGAGGCCGCCGTGCTGGAGGCCACGCCGGACTTCATCGAGACCGTGGAGGGCCTCATCTGGCAGATGAACAGCTATATACGGGACACCTCCCGCGCCGGCTGAGGGCGGGGGCGGCCTGAGGGCCTTCAGCCCCGCCTCCGCGAGCCGGGGCACAGGAGGCGCTCGAGCAGGCCGGCGGCCTCGAAGAACACGGCCCCCAGAAGCCCCATGGCCAGGATGCCGCTCCACCTGCGGGCCAGGTCCATGGCGCCCCAGGCGTCCACGATCATGAAGCCCAGGCCCCTGTCGGTCGCGAACGACTCGGCGATGAAGAGCACCGAGACGGCCGTGCCCGAGGCGAGCCGCAGGGCCGTCATGGCCGAGGGCAGGGCGCAGGGGACGAGCACGTGGCGCGCGAGGGCAAGCAGGCGGCGGGTCTTTCGCGCCGCCTTGGCGGCGGGCCACAGCGTGGAGAAGGAGGCCTCCCAGCGCGGGTCCATGTTCCTGACGGCGTCCCGGGTGACGACCAGGATCTGGTAGCCGGCGACGAGGACCAGGAGGACCGCCTTGGGCGCCTCCCCGAGGCCGAAGATCACGAGCAGGGCCGGGAGAAGCAGCACCTTGGGCACCGGGTAGGTGAGGAAGAGGATCGGCGCCGCGAGGGCATCGAGCCTGGGAAACCGCCCCATGGCCAGCCCCAGCGGGAAGGCGAACGCGAACCCCAGGGCCAGCCCTGCCGCGAGCCTCCGGACCGATGCCGCGGCGTGGCCCAGAAAGGCCGGGTTCTGGATCTGCCCCGCGAAGTTCCGGAAGACGTCCCAGGGCCGGGGGAGCACCAGAGGCCCCAGGGCAAGGCTCAAAAGCTGCCAGGCTCCGGCGATCGCCAAAAGCGCCCAGGCGTAGCCCAGGAGCGCGCGCCTCCCGTGGCCCTTGGGCGGTGCCCCGGAAGCGCCTGGCGCGGCTGGACCGGCGGGCGGGGAGCCGGGCGCGGCTGAGCCTGCCGCCTCGCCCCTGGCGGCCTTCACGCTTCCTCCAGGGCCCGGCGGATCTCGAGGGTCAGGCGGAAGAAGGCCGCCGAGGCCCGGAAGCCCCGGCGGCGCCTCTCGGGGTTCGCGATGCGGGCCCGCACGGAGGCGGGCTTCCCGCCCAGCACGATCACGCTGTCCCCCAGGCGCGCCGCCTCCTCTATGCCGTGGGTGGCTATGACGGAGGTGAGCCCCCGCCCTGCCAGGAACGCGTCCACCGAGTCCTGGAGCCTCTCCCTGGCGATGGCGTCCAGGGCCGAGAAAGGCTCATCCAGCAGGGCCACGTCCGCTCCCGTGACCAGGGCCCGGCCCAGGGCCGCGCGCTGGCGCTCCCCCCCGGAGATCTCCTGCGGGTACCTGCCGCCCAGGGAGCCCAGGCCCAGCTCGGAGAGGGCCGCGGACGCCCTGCGGCGGCGTTCGGCCTTGGGCGCCCCCGCCAGCGCGAGAGGAAGCTCGAGGTTGGCGAGGACGGTCTTCCAGGGGAAAAGGGAGCAGTCCTGCATGAGGTAGGCGCGGCCCGCCCCAGGAGGATCCGTCCTGATCTCCCCGGAGTAGGCGCCCCGCGGGACAAGGCCCGCCAGGAGGTTCAGGAGGGTGGTCTTCCCGCTCCCGGAACTCCCCACCACCGCGAGCGATCCTCCCGCGGCGACAGAGAGGCTCACGCCGCGCAGCACCTCCACGCCCCCGTAGGACTTCCCGAGGCAGCTGGCCTCGACGGCCGCCCCCACCGTTTACCTGCCTGGCGAGGGGACCACGTCCGCGTAGCGCGGCACGGGGAGCCCGCCCCCCTGCGGGCCGCCCGCGAGCACCCCTATGCGCTGGAGGTAGCTCACGTACTCGCCGTAGAGGGCCTCGTCGGGCAGGATTCCGGGGACGCGGGCGGGATCGAACGCCGGAAGCCGGTACGTCTCCAAGAGCTGGGGCGGGACAAGGCCCCGTTCGGCCATAAGGGCCTTGGCCGCGGCGGGGTCTGAGTTGACCCAGGCCACCGACAGGGAGAGGGCCTCCCGGAAGGCCGCGAAAACGGCGGGCGAGAGGCTTCCCGAGAGGGCCACCGCGGCCAGCGGCATGTCGGGAAGCTCGCGGTCGTCCATAAGCACCGCCCCGCCCGCCCCCTCGGCCACCGAGAGCATGGGCTCGGGGATCAAGGTCGCCTCGGCCTGGCCGGAGAGGAGCAGCTGCATGCGCACGGGGATCTTGCGCACGTCGCGGCGGGCCATGAAGTCCTCAGGGAGCCCGCGGGCCTTCCAGAAGACGTCGGCCAGAAAATCCGTGATGGTCTGCCGCGCGGTGAGCAGGGTCTTGCCCCTGAGGCTCTCCAGGCCGGTTCCGCCCGGATTCGGGGACGTCACCAGCCCGAACATCCTGCGCTCCCGCGAGGTGGCGGAGGTGACGGCGGCCAGCCTGAAGTCCCTGCCGGAGGCCTGCTGCACGATGGCGGAGATGATCTCGCAGAAATGCCCGTCCAGGGACCCCGCCACGGCGGCGGCGTCCTTTTCCACCGCGCTCTGGAAATTCACGAGCTCCACGTCGAGGCCTTTTCCGGCGAAGAACCCCCGCTCGGCCGCCGCGATGACGAGCACGGTGTCGGCCACGGGGAGAAGCCCTATCTTCAGCTTCACGGGCGCCGCCGCCTCCCCCCCCTGGCCGCCCGGGGCTGGCGGGGAGGCGGGCTGGGGACAGGCGGGCGGAGCCGCGGCCGCGAGGAAAAGCGCCGCCGCGAGCGGGGCGAGGGAAATGGCCCGCAGGCGGCGCCCCGGCCGGCCGGGGCCGAAAGCCCGAAGACGGCGCCCTGACGGGCATTGGCTTGCCATGTCATACTCCTCGTGACCCTGGGACGTTCCTCAGGAAAGGCGCGCGGGCGCGGCCGCGCGCGGAAACAGGACCGGCTTGCCGCGAAGACAGCGCATTGTAACTCCCCGGAAGGCCGGGTTTCAATACGCGGGCGGGCCTGCGGGGCGCGGCTTGCCGCCTCCATGGCCGCCCGGGGCGAGGCGGCCCCGCCTGCCGGCCGGGACGGGGCCCGCCGCCGGGAAGCCCGGAAGGATCGCCGCCGCGGGAGAGGGCTGGGCCGCCTCCGCGGCGGGGCGAACGGAACCGCGCCTTCCCGGCCGAGGCGGGGCAAGGCCCCCTCAGCGTCGCTTTCCTTCACCGCCCTTGCCGCCCTTGCCGCCCTTGCCGCCCTTCCTGCCCGGCTTCGGCTTCGGCCTGGCGGGCGCGGGCTTTTTCGCGGGAGTCCTTAACGCGCCAGCCAGGGTCCGCTTCCCTCTCTCGAAAATTTCCTGGTCGCCTGCGGCCAGCGCGTACACCCCCAGCAGGCCCAGGGCGTCCGACGCCTCCTCGCTTTTGTCCGCCTTCGCCAGGGAGGCGAGGCACTTCTCCAGCGCCTCGGTTTTGAGCCGCAGCCTGAAGTCATGGTCCTTGTCCAGGCGCAGGACCCCCACCGCTTCCGAGGGCATGTCCCAATGGGCGTAGTAGACGGCCATCGCCGTAAGGGGCAACGGATCCAGGTCGTTGACGGGCACGGCGACGGGCCGGGACGGTTCCTGGCCGCCGTCCCCGTCGCCGTCGCGGGACCCGTCCGCATCCCCTTCGCCGGCGGGCCCCCCGTCTCCCCCTCCCTCGCAGGCATCCCCCGCCGCGCCGACGCCCAAGCCGTCGGGAATCGGCTTGCCGGTGATTTCCGTCCATTTCCGCAGGCACATCATGAGCAGTTCCCGCTTGTCCTGCCCGCGGGAGACCCTCCATGCGGGATGGTCGGGCATGCCTGCCAAGTCCTTGTCGCCGGGGTCCACCCAGTCCTCGCCTTCCCGCGGCGTTTCGATCATCATCAGGTCGTGCCTGATAAAAAAGAGCCCCATTTCATTGCATAAGCCCATGTGCCCGAGGGCCGCAAGGCACGTTCCCGCCAGCATCGCGCGGATCCGCGGCGGGAGGGGGCGGGCCAGGCTGTATTCCGCGGCCCCGATGAGGACCTTGAGAACATTCCCGTCGTCGGGCGGCGCGAACGCGATCTGCATCGCGGTGAACAAGGCCTGCACCCCGCAGATCTCCGGGTGCCCGCTGAAAGGCGGCCCGGCGGTTCGGACGGCGACGGCCAGCGACTCCTTGCGGTTGAGGTTGTCCAGGCGCGCCAGCGCGGCGTAGACGGCATCGGGCAGCAGATCCCTCAAAAAGCGCGGATCGGAGGCGGCCTCCGCGGGAAAGGCCCGCAAGGCGCGCTCAGGGAGACAGGGAGAGCCGGCCGGCGCCCCCTCGAGGATGACCAGAAGCGCGGCGTAGGCGTAAAGGCACAGATCCCTGGCCTCCCGATCTCCGGAGGGGGCCGGGGGGGAAAGCCCGGCACCGGGGAGCCGCGGCCCCTCGCCCGCGGGCGAGGGGCTCTCGCCGCCCGTGTCCGGAGCCTCTCCCGCGCGCCCGGGCCAGAGCTCCGCCAAGGCGTTCAGGGCCTTCCGTGGGGAGCGGCCGGCCCCAACCGCGACATCGGCCTGCGCGAGGAGGGCGGCGAGCCGGAGGGGCAGCTTCCCCTGAGACTCGGCCGACAGGCTTTTCCCGAGGAGGGCGGAAGCGTGCTTTTCGATGTCCGGGTCCGGCCGCAAGCCCTCCTCCCAATGGATGAAGGCGACAGTCGCGACGGCGTGGAGAAGCTCCTGGCCCTCCCCGAAGGTTCCCTCAGCCGCAAGCCGCGTCACGGTTTTCTTGAAGCCCTCCGGCATGACGTTGATGCAGCCGGCGATCAGCGGGAGGAAGCGCCGGGGCGGGAGCCCGCCTGCGGCCCTCACGACGGCGAGCTCCTTGAGGGCCTCCTCCATTTCCGCGGGGGACGCCAGCGCCAGGGCCTTGCCCAGGCAGACGGCCGCGTTCTGGAGGGCGTGGACGGAAACGGGCTCGGCTTCGCCCAGGGCCCTGAGCAGCCCTTCGCGGGCGAGCCTCCTGAAGGCGCCCATGACCGCCGCGGCTGCCCCCGGGCCGCCGCGGCGGCAGGCGACAATGGCCCTGAGGGACTCCCAGCAGGCCAGGAAGCGGGGATCGTCCGGAAGGCCGCCTGCCGCCGCCGAGGCGAGGTCCAGATCCGCGGGCGCGAGGCCGCAGTTGTCCGCGTCGGCCAGGAAATCGGACAGGGCCCTGACGGCCAGGGGGCGGTGCCTCAGGGAACGGGCCGCGGACAGCGCGTTGGCCAGCCCGGCGGCCCGCCCCAGGCCGGCGCCGGGGCCGTACAGGACAGGGCCGGGGAGGGCCGCGCGCCGGCACAGCGCCATGAAGGGAAGCGCCAAGCCCAGCATGGGGCTCAGGTCCGCGAACCCGTACAGCCTGCTGAAGTAGGAATCCGCGTCGGGGCCGGGGCCGCCGGCCCTCAGAACCCGGTATCCCGCCAGCGAATAGGCCAGGGCCAGCGGCCCGGCGGTGCCGGGGCGCTCCGGGACCTGGGCGAGCCTGGAGAAGAGGGGCCTCAGGTCCATGTCCCTGTGCCTGATCCCCGTGTGCAGGACAGCCAGGAGAAACCAGCTGACGACCTCATCCTCCTCGGAGGAGAGGTCCCCGCCGAGAAAGCCGAGCATGCCCGCGAGCAGGGAGCCGCCGCCCGCCGCCCCGCCCCCGGCCGGGCCCCGCTGAGCCATGCGGAAGAGCCGCTTGGCCTCCCTGAGGCTGCGGTAGTCCAGGTGCGAGTACTCGGGATCGCGGTCATACTCCGGAAAGGCGACCGGCAGCTCATCAGTCAGGGCCTTGTCCAGGGAAAGCGGATCCGGCTGCCGGAAACCCCTGTCGAGGATCGGCTCCCTGTTGAGGAGCCCGAAGGAGCGGCGCTCCACGTACTTGGCGACGTAGGCGAGAAGGCCTAACTTTTCGTAGAGGGCGGGGTTGACTGTCAACGGGAGCGTCCTTTCCGCTCCTGAGGCGTGAGCGGGCGGGGCCTTGGGGAAAAGGGGGGAGGCGCGGGCGGCGGCGGGGGGGGAAGAGCCGGCCGCGGCGCCTCCCCCCCCCCCCCAGGCCGGGGCCGGCGCCCCCCGTGGG
>JAITRL010000097.1 GCA_031288415.1 Deltaproteobacteria bacterium
CTAAAACGCTGCCAGAGTCGTTCTCATGTCCATGGTCCTCTTACTTTGTGACAAAAGTCCCGGCGGCAGAGGCCCTAAAACAAATTTTTAAATAAGCCGCGAATTCAATATATCGGAAAGAACTATAGAAACCCTAAAAAACGCTTTATAGATGGTGGGATTTCAAATGCTCTTCAGCGGAAGCCGAAGACTATCAACCCAAAATCCATCAAATTCGCGGGGATTTTGAGGCAAGACTGGCGGCTATGGCTTGTTCGTCGCCGCCGACCGGCAGAGTCAGATGGACCGTGCGTCTTTTGGCGGACAAGCTTGTGGAACTTGGGATAGCTCAAGACGGGATATCGCGCATGAGCGTGCAAAGGGCTCTAAAAAAAACGAAACTCGACCTCACCTCCGGAAATGCTACAAGATCCCGACGGAAAAAAGCTCCGAGTTCGTAGGGCACATGGAAGACGCGCTTGAAGTCTGCCGTCGCCCTTATGATCCGGACATGCCGGTGGTTTGCATGGATAAATCCAATAAGCAGCTTGTGTCCTGTGTCAGGGAATCGCTCCCGATGGCCAAAGGCAAACCGCTTAGGGTCGATGACGAATATGTTCGGAACGGGGTGGCCAATATCTTCATGGCGGCGGAGCCCATGGCCGGCAATCGTAGGATTGTGGTGACCGAACGGCGAACACGACTGGAGCGGGCGGATTTCACAAAATTTCTGCTTGACGAGAAATACCCGCATGCCGACAAGCTCGTTTTAGTGATGGACAACCTGAATACCCATGGAATAGCTTCACTATACGAGGCATTCCCGCCTGAGGAAGCATTGAGGCTGGCTTCCCGCCTTGAGATCCACTCTACCCCGAAACATGGCAGCTGGTTAAACATGGCTGAGATTGAAACTAAGTGCACTAGTAGTGCAATACCTGAACAGTCGCATACCAAATATAGAGACAATGCGGAAGGAGGCGGCGGCATGGGAAGCGGATCGAAATAATCAGGGTCTGGACATAACGTGGAGATTCACCACTGAGGGAGCATGGGTTAAGCTTAGGAGACTTTACCCGAAGATTTTAATGCTACATGGTACTAGCCTCTCTTCTTCCCGATCGATGCCCTGGACAGCCAGGACAAGGACCGAGCAGACCTGACCGGTCTGCGGTGAAAAGCTTAAAAACTAGGAAGGACCCTGACCCGCCTCGGCCTGTTAAGATGCCATACCCCCCTGATGGCAGCGGCGGCTATCAATGCCGCGCACGCTGCCATACTAAGGCGATTGGCCCAGCGCATACCGACAAACTTTACCCTTGCCTCCAGTCGGCCTTGGCAAGGAAAGCCGGTCAACCTCAGCCCGTGGAAGGCGCCCGGACCCTCTACGCCGTGGCTCGTCACCGTCTCCCTCCGTTGCCAGTAAGTATCCAGGTTAAACTCCTCCGCCCCGGTGCCGGCCCGTTTGGCAGGGTGAAAAACGTTCGTCTCCACCTCCTGAAGCCCTGGAAAATACAGAATATCCAGCAGGATCTCCCCCGGAGGCCCTCCTGAACTCAGGCAGTATTCGGCGAGATCCGTCGTGAATTTCCTGTCATCCGCCCTGCCTGCGCCTTGGATTGCCTTCCTCTCAGGATTTACCCATGCGATGGACCCCATTGGAGGAACCGGCCGCAGATAGGCGTCCTCATTGTGCTGTAACGCGCCAGAACTGCGGATGTCATCGGCTGAAATCGTCAGCACGGCGTCATCACCGACGAAACGCGGGTAAAGATAGGGTCCGGAGAGTGCAAGGGTGAGGCCTACAAGCGCGAGGGCGACCGCCGCTCGCCCTCCTGCCGAGAGTCCATTCGATAAGCTGAAAATGGTTCTGAGGGCAACGGAGCAGGAAACGGTTCCCGCGAGCGTAAAAAAAATCAGGAATCTGAACGGAAACTGCGCTATATCCACCTCCCTGAGAAGAGGCCAGAAAAATACCTGCGGCCGGACGACGAAAACAAATATCGTCCATGACGTAAGAGCGAACGGAAGCGCCCATGTCGAACGGGCTTTCGCGCAGTAACAGGCGAAAGCGACATGCGACGCGAATACTAACAGACCCGCCTGAAACTTGAAAGAAGATCCGCGAAGCTGCGCTTGCCAGCTCCATGGCAAGTCAGCGAAGCTCAAAACTGTCAGGAGCTGGGTAAAGGAGTGGGAAAAGCCGGTTTTCATTTCAGTGAGCAAAAGTTTTTTGATCACCAGGTCGCCGTAGAGGATCGCAGGCCCCAGGTAATACGCGCAGAGAAGTAACGCCGCCACGGCTACGGACAGAGCGGTTACGGCCTTGCGGAAATATGCCTTTCCTCGCCTAGCCCTTGAATGGCGCCCTGACATTACGGGATGATTCTTCTTGCCCGTCATTTCGGGGCGCGCCAGGCCATGCCCGGAGCCTCGGTGTGAGATTAACTCCCGCAACGGAAATCTTGCTGCGGCTAAGATAAAAAACAGGGCGTAGAAAAACAGGAAAAAGAACCCGGTTATCAAATGCGACAGGATCAGCGCGCCTGTAAAAATCACCGCGAGCGCCCACCGGCGGAAGGACTTCAGCGAGATGGCCCGCAGATTCCAGTATAATGCCGCCGGCAGGAGGCAGAAGGCGAAATACTCCGAATAGTAGCCGAGCATGTCCCTGTCGACCGCGAGATGAGGCGATGTCGCGAAAACGAACGCGGCGACCGCAGCGCATGGAGCGGATCCGGTCAGGTAAAACCCCAGCCTGTAAGCGGAAACTAAGGCGAACGTCAAAAGAAGCGTGACTGTCACAGAGTAGCCTAGCATAAGATCCCCGGTCAAGGTCCCGGCGGCTCCTGCGATCACGTGAGGCAAAGGAGGGTAAAACTGGTGGTGAGGGTTTCCGAGCCCTGAGTTCAATACCGGAGAAACTCTCGGCGGAATTTGGCCTTCCGCCACGGCCTCGACAGCGCTATAGGATAAGGTCAAGTGGTTGAACTGGTCGTACCAATACAAGTTTCGCCTGCCGTCATGGATGGACTCGGCCCCGCAGAGGACAATCGCGGCCAGAAGGGCAGCGCACCATAGGCAAAAGCCGCCGTATAGCCGCGATCGCGCGAATAGGGGACGTCGCGCTCCTGACAGTACCCTCATGACGGGCGACTTCCTCATAGTCGTTTTCCCTTATCTACGATTTGGCCGTTTCGGCCTGTTACCGGTTTGCGCCTGAGGCAACCCGACGTGCCGGCGCGGCGGCGCCCGCCGCCTGAGCGCAGGCGCCGCCAGCCGTGCCTGAAGCCGACGGCAACAGCCGCTCCGAAAAAAAGCGAACAGGCAAGCAGGCTTACCGCATTGGCCCACCTCATCCCGACGAACCTTACTTTCACCTCCATGAAACCCTCCTCAGGAAGGCCGGTAAGCCGCAGGCCATGAAATGCGCCCGGCCCCTTAACATCGTTGTTTTTTACCGCATCCCTTCTCTGCCAGTAGGTACCCAAAGTGAATATTCCACCAAGCGGCGCGGCTTTGCCCCTTTTCGGCATAACCGACGCCTCGACCTGCTGGAGCCCTGGAAAATACAGGATATCCAGCAATGCCTCGCCCGGCTGTCCCCCTGAAGAACGGTAATATTCAGCCAGGTCAGCATGAAAAATTTTATCGTCCGCCGCTCCCTGTCCCGACACGGCTTTCCTCCCGGGTTCAACCCAGCCGGAAGCCCCCTCAGGTGGCGCTGCCCTCAGATAGTTATCCTCGTTGTACCAGAGGCCGGGAGTCTGGATGATGTCGCGCGCGTCAAGGGTCTCTTCCGCCCCTGACCTGACTGACCGCGGGTAAATATACGGAGCGGCCAGCGCCAGCGCCAGGCAAATCAGCGCGGCAGAAGTCGCCGCCTGTACAGCCCCTGGAAGACAGGGTGAGCGTCTGAAAATTTCCCTCAAAACCAGGGCGCCCGCGACGGAGCCCTCGAGCGCGAAAAATCCAAGGAACCTGAAGGAATTCTGGACGATGTCGATTCTGTCAAGCGGAGGCACGGAAAAAACCTGCGGAAACACGGCAAAAACAAGCGTAATCCAGGATACCAGCGAAAAGGGAAACGCCCAGTCGGACCGCCGTGTTAAGCAGAGCCAGGCGAACGCGGCGTGTGACGCCAGAATGAGAAGCCCTGCCTGGTACTTCCAGCTCATCGGATGATACAGCTGGCTCCAGTTCCAGGGGACATCGGAAAGGCTGGCAACGGTCAAAGGCTGTACGGCGGCCGCGGAAGCAGCCGTACGCATGCCGGGCAGCACTAAGCTTTTCATGATCAGATCCTGATAGAGGGCAATCGGAGCCAAATAATACGCGCATACCAGCAGCGTAGCGGCGGCGACGGATGCCGAACCGAAGGCTTTTCTGAGGAAAGCCTTACGCCTTAACCCCAGCCGGCCGCGCCGTTCAGAATCCCCGACCCCGTTCCGCAGCGGAAAACCGTCGCCAGCGTCGGTTCCCTGCGCAGGCTTACGCCGCGACAAGGCGATAATGCCGGCGATAACGATAAACACCGCGTAGAAAAACAGGAAAAAGAACCCGGTTATGAGATGGGAGAGTAGCAGGGCGCTTGTGGAAAGGACGGCTAGGGCCCAATTTCTGAAAGACCTTAAGGATACCGCGCGCAGGTTCCAGTACAGTACTGCGGGAAGCAGGCAAAATGCGAAATGCTCCGGACTGGATCCCAACACGGTCCTGTCTACCGCAAGGTAAGGCGCGGTCACGAAAACGAACCCGGCGAATGCCGAGCAAGGGCCGGACCTTGTCAGGTAGAGACCGAGCAGGCAGGCATGAAAGAAGGCAATGGCCGTCATCATGACCTGCGTGACGGAATAGCCGAGCACGACGTCGCCCAAGACAATCGAGGCCGCGGCCATGACGCTGTGGGCAAGCGGAGAGTAGAACTGATGGTAAGGATTGCCGAGCCCTTCGGTCAGCACGGGAGAAACCCTGGGCGGGAACTGTCCGGAAAGCAGGGCTTCGGCCGCGCTTTGAGTATGCTTCAGGTGATTGAACTGATCTACGGCGTAGACGTTCCTGCGTCCTTCGTTAACCGACTCGCTCCCGCACAAGACAGCGGCCACAAGAAGGGAGGCGGCCATCAGGGGAAATAAGCCCGCGCGCGCCCCTCGCCTTGACGCCGGGCCTTCCATCTCATTTCCGGATATCGATATCGCGCCTGAATCAGCCACATTCAGCTCCTCTGCCGTTGTCCGCGTCAGTTGCCATGCCTGCTCGTAAGCGGCGGAGAAGGCGAAACAACGCCAGAACCCCGCCCGGACTTTCTGGACTCATTCCTCAGGTAAAGCGCTGCAGCCGCCAGAAGCATGAAAGAAGCCAGGCTCACGGCGTTATCCCATCTCATGCCGACGAAGCTCACCCGCACCTCCAGGATGCCTTCTTCAGGCAGACCCCTGAGCGCAAGGCCGGGGAAACCTCGGGCCCCGCCATCGTTCAGTCTTGACGGATTTGCGCCTCTGCCAGCATGTGCCTGTCTCAAAAGAGCCTGCCTTCCCCATGGAGCCGGCCGCCGTGATCCTGGAGCATAGTCTCGATGTCCTGCAGACCGGGATAATGTATAATGTCCAGGAAAACCTCCCCCCGCGGGCCTCCGGATGACCGGTAATATTCGGATAGATCTGCCCGAAATGCGGCGTTTGCAGGCGTTCCGGTTCCTTTTACGGCGGATCGCGCAGGATCCGTCCATGAAAACGCGCCTTCCTCAGGAGCCGGCCTATGGTAGGCGTCTTCCGTCGCCTCAAGTCCCGGCGAGAGCATTATGTCGCTTTCCCCGAGAGCACTTCCTCCCGGCTGGCCGGCGGATCGGGGGTAAAGGTACGGCCCTGACAGGGCGAGGGAGAGGCAGATCATGGCGAGAGCGAACGTATTGCGCGCCGCCATAGGCAGCCGTAAGCGCTCCTTGAAGAGCCGCCTTAAGGCCAACGCCCCTGAAACAGACCCGGCCAGCGTGAAAAGGCTCAGAAACCTGAACGGGAACTGCGCTATGTCTGCGTATTTCAGCGGCGGCCTGGAAAAGACGCCAGGCCAACCGATGACAAGAAGGATAATCCAGGATGTGACGGCGAAGGCCAGAGCCCATGAGCCTCCGCCCTTCGCGCAACGCCAGGCGAAGGCCGCATGGGCGGCGAAACCGGGCATCCCGGCCTGGAACTTCCATGCCGTAGAGCTGAACTGCGCCTGACAGAGCCAAGGGACGTCTGTCAGGCTCAGGACGGCAAAGAACGGCGTTAGCTCGGATGAGGTCCAGGTGCGCATTGCCGGAAGAACAGCCTTCTTCATCACCAGATCGCCGTAGAGGAGCGCCGGCGCAAGGTAATACGGGCTCAGGAGCACGGCCGCGGCCGTTACCGAGGCGGATGCGGCCGCCTTGCGGAGATAGGCCCGCCATGCAGATCGCTTTACGGCTTTTCCAGCGGGTTCCGCGGCAGCGCTCTCCCCGCCGGTACAACGGCCCGTGACCGTGGATCTCTCGGAAATCTCGCGCCGCGATAAGAACGCCGGATATCAGAAACAACAACGCATAAAAACACAGGAAATAGAAACTTGTTATATGGTGAGACAGCATCAAGGCTACCGTGAAAAGAGCGGCCAGCGCCCAGTTCGTGAGAGACTTGAGCGACAGCGCGCGCAAGTCCCAGTAAAGGGCTGCGGGAAGCAGGCAAAACGAGAAATATTCCGGATACGTTCCTAATATATTTCCGGTGACGTCCAAATACGCGGAGCCGGCGAAAATGAATACGGCCAGCGCAGCGCAGGCTTCCGAACCTGTCAGGTACTTTCCGAGCTTGAATGAGAACGCGATGGCGATTGCTAAAAGGAGGACCACGGCTGCCGAATAGCCGATCATGATATCTCCCAGTACGGCGTACGCCGCCGCCGTGACATGAGGCAGGGGGGAATAAATCTGATGATAAGGGTTTCCCAGGCCTGAGGCAAGAATGGGCGAAATCCTGGGAGGGAACTCGCCTGATTTCAAGGCCTCGAAGACGCTGCAGGCAAACATCAGGTGATTGAACTGATCCATCCAGTACACGTTCCGCCGGCCCTCGTGATCCGATTCCGCTCCGCAAAGAGCCATGGCGGCCATGAGCCCCGCCCCGATGAGCAACAGGGCTCCGGTCCACTTCCTGTACTTGGCTCTAAACCCCGCCGCTGAACTCGCGGCCCTCTTCCCGGAAGGAACGGGCCTGACAGGCTGATTCACTTTTACCCTCCACTGACAATACCTCTTCAGTCGCATGGCCGCCCGATTTCACCCAAGACGAACCTTCCAAAGGTTCACCCGCGGCAGCGCCTTGCCCGGGCAAGCTTGAGCGCTTATCTCACGGATGCCTGAGCAAACGCAGTAAGAGACGCCAAGCCCACACGGTTTGCCCGTCTCATGGCTGCGAACCCTGCCCGGCCCTCCGGCATCCCTCCCTTCCTCCTGAAAGCCGGTCAGCTTAACCCTGTGAAGGGTTCCCGGCGCCTCATCATACTCTTCCTTGACGTAATCCCTTCTCCGCCAAGACATGCCGAACCGGACATTATCGCCCGACTGGGGCGCCGGCTCCGGCCCGGCTTGGCCCCATCCCAGATGACCCTGGTAAGAAGTTCTCCGGGCATCACAGTACTTCCGGCGCTTCGTTTCAGCGTCAGACGGTTTAACTGACCGTCAAAGTGCACGGTTCGGCGGCCTCCTTGAACCGAAACGGCTCCCCGCAGCTCCGCGGCAGCCAGGAACAGTGCTCCCGCATGTCGGATTGTTCGAGGGCGCCTGCCGAGTCGTCCTCTTGCACGTAGCGCCCCCGCCGTATTATGCCCGCGGGAACCCTCGATCATGCCCGAGGCAACGCCTTTTCCTGATCCGACGATCAACATGCCGCTCTTCCGAGGGGTTTCGCCCTTGCGCGCCCGGCCTGCAACCGTGCCCGCGCAAGCCTGCCCTGCAAAGGTCACTCTGTGGCGGCCCCGGCACCGGGCGCCGGTCATGCGCCAGGCCTCCTTGCCCTGGCCGGGGATCGGGCTTCTCCGGCAGCATGCCGCATGCGCCGGGATTTCACGGGGCGGCAGGAACTTGTTCTTCGTGTCCGTTTTGCGGTTCCTTCGGCAGCGCCCCCCCCGCTTTGCGGCCCGCTCCTCTCAGGCCCAAGAAAATCGCCGCTACGGCCAAAAGCAGGCATGAAGCAAAGCTCACCCTGTTGGCCCATCTCATCCCGATGAACTTTATCCTCGCCTCCAGTAAGCCCTCGTCTGGAAGGCCGGTTATCCGCAGGCCATGAAAAGCTCCTGGACCGTCCTCGACGGCTCCTTTCACCGCCTCACGCTTCTGCCAGAAGGTCTCAAACGCCGGGTTTCCGTCTGCAGCGCCCGCCTCGGCACCCCCGCTGAAAGCCTTCACCGTTACCTCCTGCAGACCTGGATAGTAAAGGATGTCCAGGAGCGCCTCCCCTGGCGGCCCTCCGGAAGTACGGTAATATTCCCCCAGATCCGCCCTGAAGGCCATGTCGGACGGCTTTCCCGCGCCTTTCAGGGCCGCTCTTTCCGGCTCCGTCCAGGCGAAGGATCCTTCCTGCGGGCGAGGCCTCAAGAAATAATCCTCGCCGTAGTCCAGGCCGGCCGTTTGAAGCACGTAGCCCATGTTCGCCGTCCGGGGTGAGCGGCCGGTACCGGGCCGCGGAAAGAGATAGGGCGAGGAAAGAACCAGCGCGAGGCAGATAATGGCCAGAGCCGCGCAAGCCCTCACGGGCCTGGTGAAGCCCTCCACGCTCCTGAAGAAACCCCTCAGCGCCAGCCCTCCCGCCACGGCCCCCGCGAGCGCGAAAAAGCCCAGGAACCTGTACGAGTACTGGGCGATGTCTATGTACTTGAGCGGCGGGAAGGAAAACGCCTGAGGCCAGACCGTCAAAAGAAATATTATCCATGAGATCAATGAGAACGGCAGGGCCCAGGCGGACTTTCTGGCGGCGCAGTACCAGGCGAAGGCCGCGTGCGACGCGAACACGACCAGGCCCGCCTGGAACCTCGCGTGGGTGAGGAACTGGTCCTTCCAGTTCCACGGGATGTCGGTCAGGCTCAGGACCGTCAAAAGCTGCGTCATCGCGGCGGAGGCGGCCGTCCTTATGCCCGGGAGGACCGCCGTTTTCAGCACGGTGTCGCCGTAGAGCAAGAGCGGGCCCAGCTGGTACGCGCAAAGCAGGAGCGCGGCCAGGGCTACCGATGCCGCGCAGAGGGCCTTGCGGAGGAATGCCCTCCTTCGCCTTCGCCCCGCAAGCCGATCGGAAGAGACGCGCCGGAAGGCTGACCCCGCGATGCCCCCTCCTGCCTCGGCGAGGCTTTCGTCGCCGCCCCCTGCGGCATCCCCGGAACTTTCCGTTCCTATTTCTTCCGTATCCCGCACCGCGCCGGATACTTCCGGCCCAGCCGCCTCAAAGACCGGCGCTTTTCCCGCCGCGAATCCGGCAACCAAGTCCCGCGCCAGCAGTGTTGCCCCGCTGACCAGGAAGAAGAGCGCGTAGAAGAACAGGAAGAAAAACCCCGTTATGAAGTGGGAGAGAA
The DNA here is from genome assembly GCA_031288415.1 of Deltaproteobacteria bacterium. Classification (GTDB taxonomy): domain Bacteria; phylum Desulfobacterota; class Desulfarculia; order Adiutricales; family Adiutricaceae; genus JAIRZX01. The sequence continues at coordinate 9,559 of JAITRL010000097.1, forward strand.
ACAGGGCTCCCGTGAACAGGGCGGCAAGGGCCCAACTCCTGAAAGACCGCAGGGGGAGAGCCCTCAGGTTCCAGTAAAGGGCCGCCGGCAGAAGGCATAGCGCGAAATACTCGGTGTAGGCCCCGCGCATGTTCCTGTCGATCGAAAGGTAAGGCGCCGTCGCGTAAACGAAGGCCGCCAGGGCCGCGCAGGCGGGTGATCCGGTAAGGTACAGCCCCAGCCTGTACATGAAGAAGAAGGCGAAGGCCATTAGGAAAATGACGGTGGCGGAATACCCGATCATGAGGTCCCCCAGAAGCACAGACGCCGCGGCCGCGGTCATGTGCGCCAGGGGAGCGTAGAACTGGTGGTAAGGGTTCCCGAGGCCGCCCGTCAGGAACGGGGAGACCCTGGGCGGGATTTCCCCGGCTATCATCGCCTCGGCGGCGCTCTGCGTGAGGGTCAGGTGGTTGAAAAGTTCCGCCGTATAGACGTTTCTCATGCCGTCGTGGACCGACTCGGACCCGCTCAGGACTACGGCGACCAGAACCGAAACCGCCAAGAGCCTGACTGTTCCTGGCTCCATCCCGAACAGGAGCCTCTGTCCGCCATTTCCGCCGCCGGCCTCAGGCCCCGTCAGGGCCGCCGCGCTCGCCTTTTCCTTCTCGGTCACCTTAGACTCCTTCTCGTCTCCGCGCCGCGCTCATGAACAAATAATCCGCCTTCCGGCGTGTAAGGGCTCGGGCTGATTCCCAGGCCGCGGGTTTACGGCCCTCCCGCAGGCCGTGCTAATCAGCCCTCAGCCTGTCGGCCGTCCGGGGTCGGTCTCCTCCCGAAATCCGCGGACCGATGATTGCCTTCCGCAGGCGGATCGAAAGCCGCGGAGCCGGGAGGGTCAAAAGAGCCCCTCCAGGATTCTCCCGCCTGCCCGCGCGGCGGGCGAGGGCGGGCGCGGTCCCCCCCCGCCGCAAGACGGCGATCCAGGACAGGACATACGCCGACAGGGCCGCCGCGCTCACCGCGTTGGACCACCCCATGCCGGTGAAGCGGGCCTCGGCCTCCAGCAGTCCCATACCCGGCAAGCCCAGCGCGGCCGGGCCGTGGAAGGCCGCATCCCTGGCATCCCCCAGCCTTTCCCTCGGCAGCCAGTAGGTCCGGATCTCAACCTGGGACTCCCTGCCGTCCACCCTGAACGAGAACTTCTGAATCCCGGGGTAGTACAGGACGTCCAGGGGCACGGCGCCGTCAGGGAGCCTGGGGGCCGCCGAGAGATCCGCCGCGAAAACCCTGCGGGCGGAGCTTCCCGCGCGCGGGAGCGGCGGAAGCGGGCGCGTACCCGGAGGCGCCCAGTCCGGCGAGCCTTGCGGGGGCGGACAGCGCAGGTAGGCATCGTTCCCGTAGGGCAGGAGGATCCCTTCCGCGGCCATCAACTCCTCGTAAACGGTCTTGGACCAGTCCTTTATGAAGGCGGGGGGGTAGAGATAGGGAGCCGCCCCGGCCGCGGCGAAGAAGGCGAGCGCCAGGGCCGCCCCCCGGCGGGCCCCGTCCGATCCCGCCCCCGGTTTTGCCGGGAAAAGCCCCTTGAAGGCCAGGGCAGCCATGGGAACGGCGGCCAGGACGAACATGATGAAGCGGTAGGAGAACTGGGCTATGTCAGCGGGGGGAAAAACCCGGGCCGCGAGTTCCGGCAGGAGCGCGACACCCGCGGCTAGAGCAGCCGTCGCAAGGAGAGGGAGGGCGTAAGCGGGGGGCGGCTGGAGGCTTTCACCCCTCTGCCGGAGCCAGAGCCGAAAGTACGCGAGCGCGGACAGGACCAGAGCCGCCCCCAGCTGGAATCTCGGAGCCCTGTACTGCGAGAGAGCCGGGGCTGGGGTGTCGGCGGCGCTCAACACGAGCAAGGGCGAGACAAGGCGGGAGGAGTCAGCCAGAGAGCTGCCGGCAAGGGTGTCGGCCTTGATGGCCAGATCGCCGTACAGGGCCATGGGCGCCAGATAAAACATGCCCATCGCCAGCGCGAAAGCCGCCGCGGAAGCAGCTCTCGCGGCCCTGCGGGCGAACTTTCCAAGCGCCCCCGCGCAGTAAAGAAAACGGGGGGCGCCGCCCCCCCCCCCCCCACGCCCGGCGGGGGACAGCGCCCCGGGGGGCCGCGCGCAGGCCGCCGGAGCCGGGCCGGCCGCCCGTAATACC
>JAITRL010000182.1 GCA_031288415.1 Deltaproteobacteria bacterium
GAAGCCATTTCCCCCTGCCCGGCCTTCAGCCCCTGTTCCCGCCTCCCTAGCCCTCCCGGCCTACGCGCCGGACTTCCTCCGCGCCGGACACCCTCCCCGTGAGCCTTCCGGCCTGCCGAACGAGCCTTGAGGAAACCCCCGCGCCGCTCACGGGGCCTCTCCCATTTCCGGCTTCTTTCCCCGGCCTCCGCAGGGCGGCCCTGCGGGGGCCTTCCGCTTCAGCCCCCTGATTCGTCTCGCGCCTTTGCCGACGGCCGCCTACTGAAGGGAGATGACCAGCGGCAAGAGCTCGGAGGCGGCCTTCTCGGTCTCCGCAAAGGGCCCTGCCGCACCCATGCCTCCCTTCCGGGTGCAGGCCAGCGCTCCGGCGGCGGCCCCCAGGGCCAAGGATTTCTTCCAGAGGCCGGGTGGCCTGGCGTCAAGGGCAAGATGGCCCTCCCCCGCGCCCTCCAGGCAGATGGAGGCTAGGATCGCCCCGAAGAAGGCGTCCCCGGCCCCCGTGGTGTCCAGGGGCTCTACCGGGTACGGCGGGCAAAAGGCCTCGATCCCCGGCGCCAGAAGCCTCGCCCCCTGGCTCCCCAGGGAGAGGAGGACCGCCCGTGGCCCCAGGGCGGCCAAGGCCCTGGCCGCTTCCCTGGCGCCGTCAGGGATGCCCGTGAGGATCTCGGCTTCCGCCGCCGAGACCTTGAGGATGTCCACCCGGTTCAGGACCGCCAGCGCCTGGGCGCGGAACGAGTCCTTTCCGGGCCACAGGAAAGGCCTCCAGTTGGGGTCGAAGCTCACGAGCGCCCCTGACCTCCTGGCCGTCTCCAGCGCGGCGACCGTGGCCGAACGGCAGGGCTCGCCCGTGAGCGAGAGCGTCCCGAAATGAAAGATCCTCGTCTTCGCCACCAGCCTCAGGTCCACCTCCTCGGGCCTGAGGGTCGCGTCGGCGCCGGGCTCACGGCAGAAGCTGAAGCTCTTCGCCCCATCCTTTCCCAGGTGCACGAAGGCGATGGTGGTGAGAGTCCTCGGGGCGAAGCGCAGGCCCCGCGCCGCCACCCCGTGGGTTTCCAGCGTCTCCTTGAGGTACCTCCCGAACTCGTCGGCCCCTGCCTTCCCGATGAAGGCGGTCTTCGCCCCGCAGGCGGAAGCCTGGGCCAGCAGGTTGGCAGGCGCGCCGCCCGGGTTGCGGATGAAGAGCTTGAACCCGTCCGGGGTCTCGCCTCCGGGCGTGAAGTCTATGAGGATCTCCCCCAAAGCCGTGATGTCCAGCATGAATCCTCCTGTGCGCCCGGCGGTCCTCAGGGCCGCCCGGCCCCGCGGCTTCCCGCCCCGCCAGAGGCCCGGCCCGCCGGCCTTGCGCCCCGCAAGGCTCCTCCCTCCCGAAGGCGGCCGCGGCGCGCCCGGCGCCGCCTGCGCGCCTGGCGCCCGGCGCCCGGCGGCTCCCGTGCCTGCGGCCTTTGCAGGCCTTGAGTATCCTGTCCGACAGGCCGACGGGCACCTCCGCCTCAGGGAAGATGAGGATCTCAGGCCTGCCCTCCTCCGCGAAGCCGCCTGTGAGCTTATAGATCTCGCGCTTCGCCCGGATATCCGCCCCTCGGCGCGGGCTCATTCGGGATGATCGCCTTGGGTCCGGCCGCCGGCCGCCTGGAGAGGGCGCCTTCCGCAGGCTGCCCCCCGAAAGCGGGCCTGCGGGAGCCGCGCGGAAGGAATCCTGATCCTGAGCCTGGAGACGCCTCCCCTGCCATGCCCTTTCCCCTGGAAAAGCCTGCCGCCGCGCCTCAGGAGAGCCTGCGCGGCGCCGCAAGGCCGGCGCTCTCCCGGACCGCGGCGTCAAGGCCGCCTTGCCGCCGCGGCCGTGCCCCGGCGCGAAGGAAACTTCGCCGCGAAAGGGCCGACGCGCCCTTCAGCGAAATATGACGCGCCCTTCAGCGAAATATAGAGTTCTTTCCCGCAGGCCCCCGCCGTCACCGCTTTGGCCGGGGCCTCGCCCGGGCCCTGTTCCGGCGCGGGGCGCCCCTCCCGGCCGATTTCCCTGTGCCGGTCATTACCTCCGTCTTCAACGTCCTTAGGCAAATCCGTCATCCGGGTCTCCCGGCCGCCGGCCGGGCTTCGGAAAATCTTTTAGATTATGGCAAGATAAATACCCGACCATCCTTGTCATGTCAAGGGCTTGTAAGGAAATTCAAAGAATTTGACAACATTTTTTAATACATGAAAATCGATAAAAAAAATTATTTTGCCTAAAGATGAACTGCATCGCCGTTGAAACACGGCAAAAGACGCGCATTTCCGGAAAACCTTTGAACCAGCCGGGATTCAGCGGAAAGTCAGGTTTTTGTTGAAATTTGACCTTAAAATTCCGGAAAACGCGGATTTGCCTGAGGCGTCAACCGCGTCAGAGGCAGAATGCGGCCGCGCAGACCGAACCCGCCCCTCCCGCAGTCTCAAAGCGCCTGCGATTTCTGACTTTCCGGCTTCGTCCGATTTTTCAGGCCCCGCGAACGCCTCCCTCTCCCTGGCCGGCGGCCGGGCCCGGCGCGCGGCCCTGACAAGCCATGACATGAGGGCGCGGCGCCATGGGCGTTTCCCTGAAGCGCTGCCTCCGTGATCCGGGAAAACGCGGCGCAGGCGGGGAAACCGCAAACCTGCGGAAAAGATCGCCAGCGCCGCAAAATGCAAGGCGGCCGGGAGGCGGGGAAAGCGGGGCAAGGCGAGGGAATGACGGGAAGGCGGGGGGAAGCGGGTCAAGCCGGTCCGCAACGAGACGGCAGGCTGAATCAGGCAAGGCGGGGGATTGACGGGAAGGCGAAAAGCCGGGAGACGCGGCAAGGAAGTCGAAGCTGGCGCGGGCGGGGGAAACTGATTCGGGCGGCAAGGGCCGGCCCTGAAGCTGAAACGCCCGGCCAGGCGCCGGCCTGCCTGAAGCAGAGGGCGGAGGGTCCCGGCCATCGGCCGCGGCCGGCCGCGCGGCGGGCAACGGACGGCGTGGAGAGGGCCATGGCGGAATGGCGGCAAAGCGGGCAGGCGGGCGAAAGAGGGCCCGAAAGCCCGGCATCCTTGTCTGAGGCGGCCTGCAGCCCCTTCAGGCGGAAGGCCGCCGGCGCCTCGAAAGGACCCTTGCCGCCCCTTGGGAGGGCGGCGAACGCCGCGGCTTGCCGGCGCCTGAAATGCGGCGGTCTGCCGGCAGTCCTTCAGCCGCGCCCCGCGCGCGAGGGGGCCGGAACAGGGCGCGGGCGGAAAACCGCGCGGAACGCCCTGAAAGCGCGTAATTCGCGGGCGGCCGCAAATGTCAAGGGGTTACGGCAAAAAGCGTCGCCAGGCCTGCCATCCTGAGGGAAAAGGGCGGATTCCCGGCGGACCAGTGAAGCGCGGCCGCGCATCCCGGGCCGAAAGGCCTTGATTATGCCGGAAGGCCGCGCGCCGCGGGCCGTTCCGGGCGAGAGCCGCTCCCGGGCCGGGCCGGCCTGGCAGGGGCAAGGCTCAGCCCGCCCGGCGCACGACGGCCTCCGCGGCGCAGGGAGGCTCGATCTCGAAGTCCCCTTCGCCCTGCGGGCCCCGGACGGTCCGCGCGGTCCTCCGGCTCGCCGGGCTCCGGGGTTACCCCGTAGCCCCGCAGAAAGTCGCCCGGCATCCTGAGGCGCCGGGACTTGGCATAGCTGTTCCTCCGGACCCCCTCTTTCAGCGCCTGGGCTGACGGCGGTCACGCCGTATTTTCGGCGCCCGGTGACGCGGAACCGCCGCTCAAAGCCGCATGGCGGCTTAAGTTCCCCGCTTGCCCTGGCCCGGCGCGGATATCTGAAACATTCTGTATTCTTATTTTAATATTTATTTAATATATTATATCTAAAATAATTAATATAATAAATTATATTAGTCAGTTTGACATTACCCCCAGTTAAACCCGCTCTCCAGGAAGAGGCCTGCGCGGGCCGCTCTTCCCGCTCCGCAAAGACCGGGCAGGTCAGCCGCCGGAGGACGGAAATCCCTGTCACGGGCAGGAACTTCCTTCTTCCGCCGAATCCATGAGGAACCCTTGCGGCAGGGAACCTGAAAGGCCTTCCCGTGCTATAATTTCGCCTCCGCACGCCGGCGCGGCTCCCGGCGGCGGCTCCCTCGCTGACGCCGGCGGGGCCGCTCCCCGGTTTCCTCCCGCCGTCTCCCGGCTTCCGCCTGAACGCCCCCGCTCGCGCCGTCCTCTCCCGCTCCCGCTCCCCCAGACCGTCCGCCGCGCAGGCTGCAGGCTCCTCCCCCGGCATTTCCCCCTCTCCCGGCCGCTTCAGGCGCAAGGCCCGGATCGCGCCTCCCGCGCGAGCCCGGAAGGCCGCCGTTCCCGCGAAAGGTCCCCCATGCCCAAATTCAAACTGCCGCCCAGGCTGCCCTTCCGGCGCCTGGGCATCGCCGGCCTGGGCCTCATAGGGGGGAGCCTCGCCAAGGCCTTCATGCCGTTCGACGGACTGGAGATCAGCGTCTTCGACTCCGACCCCGCCACCCTGGAGGAGGCCAAGCGGATCAGGAGATTCAGGAGGGTGGTCTCGGATCCGGGGCAGTTCATGGCCCTGGACCTCGACCTGGCCTACCTGTGTCTCCCTGTGCACCTCAACGCCGCCATGCTCGGGGAGATGGGGAGGCTCAAGGTGCCGTACCCCGTGACCGACAGCGGAAGCACCAAGACCGCGACCAACGAGGCGGCCCTCGCGGCCGGCGTGAACTTCTGCGGAGGGCACCCCATCGCGGGCAAGGAAGTGGCGGGGTTCGCCCAGTCCGACGCGGCCCTGATCCCCGGATGCCTGTACATCCTCACCCCGGACCCCCGCTTCGGCCCAGCCCAGAAGGAGCTTCTGGGGCGCCTCCGCAACCTCCACGAGCTGCTGGGATGCCGGATCAGGATCCTGAGCCCCGAGGAGCATGATCAGATCTACTCGCTGGTGAGCCACCTGCCGTACCTCGCGGCCTCGGCGCTGGCCGGGGCCGCCTTGGAGGCGGGGGGATTCCGGGCGCTGGAGTTCGCGGGGACCGGGTTCCGGGACACCACGCGGGTGGGGGCCTCGCCGCCGGAGAAATGGGCCGCGGTGGTCATGGACAACGCCGAGAACCTCTCCCGGGACCTGGAAAGGCTCACGGGAGTGCTCGGCCGCGTGAAGGGCCTCGTCGACGCCCGGGACCGCCAGGGTCTTCTGGAGCTGCTCCACGCCTTTTCCGCCTACCGGAGGGCCCTCCCGGAGAGGCCGGGAGCCAAGGGAGGCAGGAAGGGCGGCTGACGGGCCCCCCGAGGCCGCCTGCCTGGCGGTCCGGGCTGCCGGGGCCCGCCCTGCTTGACACGGCTTTAATCGCCTGCAGTGTCTGGCGGCCTGTCTTTGTGTCATTGACAGTCATCGAGAGTCATCGAGAGTCATTGTGACCGCCCATGACGGAGGATTGCGGCTTGTCTCCTTAAAATACGATGTAAATTGCCTTATCAAACGCTTGGACGCCTTGTTAGAACGGGATCCTGTCGATTCTCCCCTGATCCTTCAGGGCCTGCTTGAAAAAAAGTGCCTGGTTTCCTAAAGCGCCGCCGAATTCCCGGTTTCGCGGACCGGTTTCGACCTGAGGTTCTTGTCGCCGGAACATGTCCCCCCGCCGCTGGCCGACCCGATGGTCGCGGCGATGTTCAAAAGCCGGGAAACCGCCGGACTGGGACTGGAAAGCCTGGTGAACGCCGCGCTCTCGGACGTCGAAAGCGGGCCTGTCGGCAAAGTCGCGCGCCTGGATTCCCGGCGCATCCGTTCCGTCGCGGGCCAAAGGGGCCTGCGCGCGGGCGTCGAGGCTGAAACGGACAAGGAGGAGGTCGTCATTCTCGGGTCCCGGCTGCAGGAAGTCAACGAAATGGCCAGGCTCTCCCTGATCAGCTGCCAGATGAGCCTCAACGCCAGGATACCTTCCGGCGGCGTTCCCGGCCAGGCGCCGGCCGACCTGACCAAGCCGGTCATGGTCAGCCTTCTTGACTTCAAGCTGACGCCGGAGAGGCGGGCTTTTCATCAGGCGCTGAAGCCCGCCTATGCCAAACCCCCTCTCTGTCCACCAGATGACGTCTACGAGACGCACCTCATCCAGCTCCCGCTGTTCGAACAGATCAGGCCTGACCCCGTCAACCCCCTGCATTGCTGGCTGTCGGCTTTGCTCCGCGCCCACAGGGCCAACAAGCTCATGGGCGAAGCGGCTGCCGAGGACCCGATCCTGGCCGGGTTCCGCGGCGCCGACGAAGGCTTCGCGCAGATCATCGATCGCCGCCGCAAGACTGCTTCGGACCCTGAGGAACGCTTGCGGTATGAAGGCTGGGCGATCGAGCGGGCGCTGGAACGCGGCGTCAACGCCCCCATGAACGGGGGCAGGGCCGGGAACGAACCCTAGGCCGCGGCGGCGTTCTTCAGGCGCGCTGCACCCGGCGCTTGCCTGTCCGTAGCGGCCCGTGAACTCGAAGGCTTAATCGCGCCTCAGGTCATGATCAGGGCCGCCCGCGAGCGCGCCTCCTCCGAAAGGGGTCAGCGGCCCGCCCGGCGGCGCCGGCCCGTCCCCTCCGCCTCTGCGGCCCCCTTTCCTTCAGACGGGCGGGAGCGGCCTCCTTTAGCCGGCCTGGCCGGCCCTCCCCGCCGCCGGCCCTTGCTTGCCCTTGCCTGCGGCTTCCCCTTCCCCTGCCCCCACACCCCCTCCCCGCGCCCGTCACCGGCGCAAAGAGGCTTCCGCAGGATCCTGCTGGACGGCGGGGAATCCGCCGCGCACCCCGCTTTGCCGAACAGGCAATGTGAAATCGTTGCGCCCCGGGGCCACGGGGCAAATTTCTTATTGCCATTCCGCAGGCTTTGTACTAATATACCTTTCGCCTCAAAATCAGCGGCCTGTCCGGAGACGTGACGGCCCGCCGCTTCTTGAGGCTGTCAGGGCCCTTTCCGGGGCCCCGGACGCCGGGACGTGGCGCAGCCTGGTAGCGCACCTGAATGGGGTTCAGGGGGCCGCTGGTTCAAATCCAGTCGTCCCGACCAGCTTGCGGGGGGGTTCAAAGGTCTTCCTTTGATCCCCCCCGTTTTTTTTCGGCCGCCCTGCGGCCGGCCGCTGCTTCCCTTCCCGTCACATGCCCTGTCCGGCCCTGTCCGGCCCGCGCCAGGCCTTGGGGTCGGGCGCCCCCCTGCGGTCCGGCCCTCGCCAGGCCTTCGCCCGGCCCCCGCCAAAGCCCGCCTCGGCCTTAAGGGCCGGGGCCGTACCCCGCGCCTGAGGCCCACCGGCCCGGCGGCCCCAGGGATCTCTTTCCCGGAGGGGGCGCGTATGCCATAATGAACGGATCCCCGCAACATTGATCCGCGGCCCGCAAGGCCGCGCCCCTGCCCCCGCCTCTCCGCAAGGGCTTCCGGGGCCCGCAGGCTCTTCCGCGCAGCCGAGACGCATGTACCTCAAACGCATTGAGATAGCAGGCTTCAAGTCGTTCACCGAGCGCACGGTGGTGCCCTTCAGCAAGGGCATCAGCGCCGTGGTCGGCCCCAACGGCTGCGGGAAGAGCAACATCATCGACGCCATACGCTGGGTGATGGGGGAGCAGAGCCCTAAGCTGCTGCGGGCCAGGAACATGGAGGACCTGCTCTTCAACGGCTCCAAGGGCAAGCCGCCCGCGGCCCTGGCCGAGGTGGCCCTCACCCTGGCCAGGGACACCGAGCGGGGCCAGGCGGAGATCTCCGTCACCCGCAGGCTTTACCGGGCGGGCGACAGCGAGTACCTGATCAACCGCTCGCCGGTCAGGCTCAAGGACGTGGTGCGCTTCTTCATCGAGGCCGGCATGGGCACCCGGGCCTACGCCATCATCGAGCAGGAGAAGGTGGGAAGGCTCGTGGACGCCCGCCCGGAGGAAAGAAGGCTCCTCCTTGACGAGGCCGCCGGCATCACCCGCTACAAGGAGCAGAAGAAGGAGACCGAGCGGAAGCTGGAGGCTGCCTCCCGCAACCTCGAGACCGTCTCGCTCATGATGGCCGAGAGTTCCAGGCGGCTGGCCTCCGTCTCCCGCCAGGCCGCCAAAGCCGCAAGGCACATGACCATCCGCGATGAGCTCAGGCTGCTGGAGCTCACGCTCGCGGCGAAGGGGTACCTGGATCTGGCCCGGGCCCGGGCCGAGAGCAGGGCCAGGCGCGGCGAGGCGGCCTCGCTTGCCGCCTCGCTGATCGCCAAGGCCTCGGAGATCGAGGCGGCCGCCGAGGCCCTCAAGCTGGAAGACGGCCGGGCGGAGATGCTCCTGGAAGACGAGCTTTCCGCCTACCACGCCCTGGACGGCCGCTTCGAGAAGGCCAAGACGGAACTCGCCCACCTCAGAAAGTCCCTCGAGGATGCCGGGGCCTCCCGGAAGTCCGCCGAGTCCGAGCTGGCCGGCCTGGACGGCGAACGGGACCGCTACGAGGGCGACAAGGCCCGCCTGGGCTTCGTCGTCGCGGAGCTGTCCTCCGACTCCGAGGGCCTCTCGACCGAGGCCGCAGGCGTGCGCCAGGAGCTGTCCCTCGCCCGCTCCCGCCACGAGGAGGCCGCGGCGGCCGCCCGCAAGGCCGCGGACGCCCTGGCCGCCCTCAAGGACTCGCTGGCCCGGGCCGGCGAGGGCCTGGCGGGGGCCGCGAGCCTTACCGAACACCTGACGGGGCGCAGGCGGGCCCTGGAGCTCGAGCATAACGAGATGGAGCACACCCTGGCCGCCGCCTCCGACAAGGCATCGTCCCGGGCCCGCTTCAAAAAGAGCCTGGAGGATGATCTCGCCGCCCTGGAGGGCGGCCTGACCCGCCTCAGGGAGGGCGCTTCGGCGGCCCGCGCCTCCTCGGAGGCCGCCCGGGCCGCCGCGGCCGCCGCCGACTCCAGGGCCTCCGGCCTCAAGGCCCGGCTGGAGACCCTCGAAAGCCTGGAGGCCTCATTTTCCTGGCATCCTCAGGAAGTGGGGGACCTCATGTCCCGCAAGGACATGAGGGACCTGGGCATCTCAGGCCCCGTCGCGGGCCGCCTCAAGGTCCCCAAAGGGGCCGAGGAGGCCGCCGAGGCTTTCCTGGGGCCAAGGCTCTCCTGGCTCGTCGCCCGCGACCTGCCTGCCGCCCTCGCGGCCCTCAGGGCGGCCCGGGAGGGCCGCCTGGGAGTCTACGGCTTCGTCTGCCAGGATGCCCTGGAAGGCCGCCCGCTGGCCGAGGCCCTCCTGGGCGGGGAAATCACCGTGCCTGAGCCCCAAGCCTCTGCGGGAGCCCGCATTTCCGGGACGGCCGGGCCGCAGGCTCCCGCAGGCTCCCAGTCGCCAGGAAAAGCGGCTCCCGGCAAGGCCGCGGCCGCGGAACGGGCCGCTGGTGCGGCCGCCCAGGCCGCCGGGAAGGCACAGGTCCCCGGACCCGCCGACCCCGAGGCCTCTGACAGAGCCCTCGCGGCCCTGGCCGCGGAACTCCGGGACGGCCAAGTCATTCTAGCCCGCGACGGGAGCTTCGTGTCCCGGGCCTTCGTGGCGGGGGGCGCGCGGGCCAAGGCCGGCCAGGGCGACGGCAAGGGCCTGCTCGCCCGGCTCCGCGAAAAGGAGGAGGCGGGCGCCGCCTTAGCCGCCGCGACCGAGGAGCTCTCCAGCCTGAGCGCCATGGCCCTCGAGGCGCGGAGAGCCATGGAGGCCGCGGAGGGCGCCCTCTCGGAAAAGCTCGCGGAGCGCTCCGCCCTCGCTTCCGACCTCTCCAGGGCGGAAGGGAGGCTGGTCGAGGCCGTGAGCGAGGAAAAGGGCCTCCGGATCCGCGCTGGGTCCCTCGACTCCGAGCGAAAGAGGGTGGAGGCCGAGATCACGGCGGCGGGCGAGAAACACGAGCGGTTCAGGCGGGAAAAAGAGGAGCTCGAGGCCAGGCTCTCCGAGGCCTCCGAGAGCCTGGAAGCCAGGGTCCGGGAGAGGGAAGAGGCCGCCGGCGAGCTCGAGGCCCTCCAGGAGCGCGAGAACCTCGCCTCCAGGGCAGCCGCCTCCGCCGCCGAGAAGCTCGAGGGCGCCCGCCGGGAACTCGCGGGGGTCGAGAAGTTCCTGGGGAGCCTGGACTCCCGCAAAAAGTCGCTGGCGGCCGAAGCCGCAAGGCTTAAAGCCCAGGAGGCTGACCTCGCGGAAAAAATCCGGTCCCTGGAAGAGGAGTCCCTCGGCCTGCCCGAGAAGCTCGAGGAGGCCAGGGAGCGCCTGAAAGGCCTGCGCTCCGAAAAGGAGGCAATCAAGGCCCGCCTGGCCGAAAAGGAGGATGAGCTCAGGCTCGCCCGCAAAGGCCGTGAGGAGGGCCAGGAGAGCCTCAATTCCCTTGAGAAGGATATCCTGGAGACCGAGTACAGGCTCGCGCGCCTCAAGGAGAACCTGATGAAGGACTGGAGGGCGGAATTCAGGGCAACCGATGAAGAGGGAGAGGGAGAGAAAGAGGGCGAGGGAGAGGGAGAGAAAGAGACGCAGGATTCCCGGAACGCCCAGGGCGAACAGGAATCCCAGGACCTGCAAAACGGACAGGATGAACATGGCATTCAAGGTGCTCAGGCCGTTCCCCCTGTGGAAGGCCCGCAGGCGGCTCCCGCAGGCGACGGTCCGCAGGCGGCTCCCGCAGGCGACG
>JAITRL010000192.1 GCA_031288415.1 Deltaproteobacteria bacterium
AAGGCTCAGGGTTCACAGAGCAGGGCTCAAGGCCTAGGCGCTAGACGCTCAAAGCCCCTCGGCCTGAAAATTCGGCAACGGACTGGTGCGGACGGGAGTTGACCCGCGCGCAACCGTACCCCGAGAGCCGTAGCCTTGCCCGGCTCGGGAGGATACAAGGCGTTCCCCGTGAAGGCCCGGGTACCGCTATTGCCAGGAACCCTTGGGCAAGCTGGCGTATCAGCAGTCTTGCATAATAATTGCAGCCGACAGACGTCTTCATTGCCCAGAATCCGGCGCCAATGGCGGCCGTACTTCCGCCCGGCATGAAACGGCCCCCTTCCGCCTGGCTTTCAGCCGCCATTCCTTCCGTCAGGCGTTTCACCGCCTCATTTCCATTCGGCTCTCAGTCGGCCTTATTCCCCCCCCGGCTCTTGGAAGGCCTCCTTCCCGCCCTGCTCTCGAGCGGTCTTCGTACCGTTCGGCTGTCAGACGGCCTCATTTCCGCCCAGCTTTCGGCTCTCCTTTACTGCTCAGAACTCTTGCTCTCCTGAGTATAGCTGGTTGGCGCCAATTATCCTAGATTTGCCATCTGTAAACGTCTTTTACTTTAGGTCTGGTCGTTCCGAGAGAACCTGATCGAGGGCGTTGAATTGGCCCTAAATTGTAAATTTAATTTTTAGCCAAATATGACTACAAATAGAGAGATGTTTCCTAGCCAACACTTTAGAATGTATAGTTTTTTAAAAAATATTTATAAATTTCAACTATTTAGCGAATCTGCTGGGATAATGTGGATTGTGTCTAAAGGTGGATGCATTTGCATGAGGTTCGGGATATAATGGCTAGATCTCATTTTGCTGAATTGTCCGCCTGTTGTGGCAATGCACGGGAGTGGCGCGGCTTCATGGCGCATGGGCGGCGTCTTTCAGAATCAAGGGCTGATTCCTTTTCCGCAGGCTGAGATGTCCCCCCCCTGAAGGCCCGGCGTCATTTGCCTGTCGGTTTTCCTGGACCCGCCGGGGAACCGTCAGTTGCCCCTGTCTTGCCTCCCCATGTTTTACCTGCCCAAGTCGCGTTTTCTCCGGAGGGGCTCAGCTGGAGCTAAGCGGTTGACGGCTGAGATACGCCCGGTTCAGCCGCCACGCGCTCGGTGACCGGTGCGGCGTGGGCTGGCGTGTTATCTGGAAAGACCCCTCCAGGTACTGCTCGCGAAGCATCGGCCGACAGGCCCCTGAGGCCCTTCTGGGCTGGCGCCTGAATCGCCTCCACTGCGGCCTGAGCCTCCTCGGGGGCTCCACCCTTGACTGCCTGGCAACTTGAAAGCCGCCTGAACTTCCCTGACCGTATCTGAAGACATGAAAGCGCCCTTTTGGAGCTTTCCGTTGGCGGGTGGCCTGGAGCGTATCTAGAGTGAAGTCCAGGCGCCCTCATCCATAATCCATAAATCCATGCTGAGGCGGTCAAGGGGTCGGCAGGGTCCGGCGCGGCAAGCCGACTGGATGGCCGCTTACAGCGGTCGCGCTTCCATACTGGCCGAGGACCGGCCTTGGATCTTAGGCAAGTTCAGGCGCTGGAACGCCTCGGTTCCAGACCCTTGAGCGGCCTAAGATCGGCATTAGACCGGCGTAAGCGGCACGAGGATGCAGACACTGCCCGGCAAACTTGCCGTTTCCGTGGGAGGGTTTCTGCGGATCTTGTTGGGTGGCGGTGAATCCACCTTTTCAATACTTTGGTTTTGTTGGTTTTTTGTAAAGCATTTAGGTTTGTTGTTGATCACAATTGTGACACAAATTAGTATTATAAAGTTTAAGTAATTGATAAATGTAATTTTTTTCTAGCCGGGAACCCTGATAATAAACCCCGACCTTTGTTTCCGCAAGGAAGAAAGCTTCGTTTCGTGCAGGGAAGCTGTCCGGTGGCTGTTGCCAAAAGCATGTTACTACGATAAGACGAAGGCACATGATTTTTAAATATTTTGGTGAGGTATAAGCTATAAACCAAATTTATAAATATAGTTGTTGAGGGCTGGGATACCGCCCACTTGAACAGAATAAAATAATGACTTGACAAATGGCCGGATTTCGTATATTCGGTATAGACACTCGAATGCAGTCTCCAGCCCAACCAGTATTTCTCAGAGTTCCCCGATGCAAGTTCCCGCAAAGAAAGGCCCGACAATAGCCGCGACACAGCGCGGTTGCAGTGGGGTTTTTCTGTGTCCGCTTAAGCCATTTCCCGCTGCATGTTGCGGCATCGCCGTGCGGCAGTGGGAAGGCCATTGGCCAAAGGGGAACGGCGCTTCCCGTCCTTTCCGCTTCATCCCGCCTTGCTGAAGGCAGGATAGAGCGGTTTTTTTTTGCCGGGCGCCCGACCCCGCCGGAGCCCGGCCAGCGTTCGGCGCAAAGTACAGCCCGAAGCCGCCCAGAGGAGAGCCAGCCCGATACGGGGCGCGCTCGGGATGACCCCCGCCGCCGAAATTTCCAGTGAGGAGGGGGAGGGATCTGCCCTGAAGTTGCCTCAGAGCCGCCTCCAGGGCCGGGTTTCCCCCCTGCCGAACTTTCCCCGCCCCGGCCCCGAGCGGCCCTCCCAAGGCCGCGAATACCCCGCCCGTCCCCGCCCCGGAGTTCCGGAATCCCTTGAGAGCCGACGGACCCGCGAGGCCGGGGGCCTGAGGCCCCGCCCTCATTAACGGGGCCTCCCCCGGCCGCCTTGGCCTGGGGGGCCCTCCAAGGCCCGCGATCCAGGAAGTGACCGCCTGTCGCGCCCGGCCCGCGCTCGAAAAAGAGTCAGCTTTTCATCAATTCCAAAGACGGCCGAGCGCTCCAGCAAGGCCGGCCCGTTTTCCCAGGAGGTGGAACTTGGCCTTCCAAGTCAGCAAAGTAAAGTACAGCGGGAAGATAAACGAAGTACCGCTCGGCACCCAGAAGCTTATCGTGGGCGGACAGTCAGCTTACAATTTCCACGACTTCGAGGGTACCTTCCCCCACAAGCCCATCGTCGGGCTGCAGGTCTGGGACATGGATCCCGGCGACGCCTATGCCGGCCCCTTGGCCGAAGCCTACAAGGGCGTCCTCGGAGACCCGGCGGCCTGGGCCAAGAAGTGCGTAGAGTACGGGGCGCAGATAGTCTCCCTGCAGCTCAAGAGCTCCGATCCCAACGATCTGGACACCTCGCCCGACCACGCGGTGGAGGTCGTCAAGAAGGTCGTGGATGCCGTCAACGTGCCCGTCATCGTCATGGGCGTGGACAACAAGGACAAGGACGTCGAGACCCTCTCCAAAGTGGCGGAGGCCTTCAACGGGAAGAACCTGATCCTCGGGCCGGTCACCGACAAGAACTACAAGCAGCTCGGCGCCCAGGCGCTGGCCTACGGCCACACCATCATCGCCAAGTCCCCCATCGACGTGAACCTGGCCAAGCAGCTCAACATTCTGCTGATGGACCTCGGAGTCAAGGCCGACAAGCTGCTCATCGACCCCACCATCAGCGGCCTCGGCTACGGGCTGGAGTACACCTACTCCATCATGGAGCGCATCATCATGGCCGCCCTGGTCCAGCAGGATGACAAGCTCCAGCAGCCCATCATCGCGATAATCGGCGACGAGACCTGGAAGGTCAAGGAGTGCTCGCTCCCGGTCGAGGGCAACGAGACCATGGGCAACTTGGAGTGCCGCGGCGTTCTGATGGAGACCACCACCGCCGTGTCCTTCCTGGCCGCCGGCGCCTCCGTCATCCTCTTCGCTCACCCCGGCTCCCTCAAGCTCACCAAGTTCTACATCGACGCGGCCACCGACGGCGGGGCCATAGCCGATCCGGGCATCGGCGAGATCCCCATCACCCAGATCCCGTAGCCTTGCGCCTTTACTGACCCCACCCCGCGCCCCGGTGGCCCGCCGCGGCCCCCGGGGCCCTGCAAGCAAGCGGGGCCAGCCCGTTCTCCGGGCCTGTCCCGCTTCAGGGGCCGCGCCGTCAAGTCGGCCCCGGGACCCTCCGAGCTCCGCCGCCCGCGCCCCGCGCTCCCTAGCGCAAGGACGCGCCGCGGCAGGCTCAAAGGCCAGCAAAGGGAGTCGGCTGTGCCGCCAGCAAGCAAGACCACTAAAACCACGAATAAGGCCCAGGCCGGCACGCCGGCGGCACTGGCAGACAAGCCGAAGGCCCAGGCAGTGAAGCCGAAGGCCCAGTCCGGCAAACCGGCGGCCCAGGACGGCAAGCCGAAGGCTCGTGCCGACAAGCCGAAGGCCCAGCCAGGCGAGCTGAAAGCCAAGAGTTCCGCCAGCCCGATGCCCAAGGCCGCCGCCAAACCTGCGGGCAAGGCGGCCGCCAAGCCAGTCACCAAGCCCACGACCGAGGCCGCCACCAAGGCCGATGACAATCCCACGAGGAAGACCATGAGCGAAGAAAAAGCCAAAGACGCCGCCGCGGCGGCCCCGGCCGCCGCCACTAAGGCCGAGGCCCCGAAGGCGGAAGCCGACAAGCCCAAGGTCTCGGACACTCCTATAGCCGATGCCATTATCGATGACACTGACCGCGTGCACGTGAGGATCCCCAGGTATTAGCGGCCCCGGGCCCGCCCCTCGGGCGCGGGCCCGCCCGCCGGAGGCTGCCGAAAGCGGACGAACCGGCCCCGCAGGGGGCAATCCGGTCCGGCCCGGCGAGGTTTGCCAGGGCCAGATGCCTTCCCCAGGACTCCGGCGGAAGGATGACTTTCCGGCATAAGACTGAATGTCCTCCCCGCCTTTTTCCTTTTGACCTTATCGACCGGCTGGCCGCCAGGCTGTCAGACTGACAGGCCCTCAGGCCAGAAAGACCGTTGCGCCTGCCGCGCTGCCGTCAGGCGGAGCCAACAAGCCCAGAGAGAAGCCGGGCCGTTCCCGAAATCCCGTCTCCGGGCTTAAGCATCCGGGCCGTTGGCGCGCCCCTTTCCAACCTGCCCGGCCTCCCAGGGTCAAACGCCCCGGAAGGGGCCCCCCCTTCCGGGCAGGCTTGTCCCGAGGCCTCCAGGGGCCCGCCCCCTTGAGCGGCGGGCCGCATAAGACCGCAAGTGGCGGTCCTCGCGCGCCGTGAGGCAGGTCCTCCGGGGCGCCTCAGGCCCCGCCCGCCAGACTATGATATCTCCGTGTTTACACTCGAGAATATAACAACCCCCGTCGCGGTTTCGACGGGGGGACTTCATGAAGGAGTCGTTGATGTCTGAAACTACCAACCCGAAAGTGGCCGTGCCCGAGCAGGTGACCATCGACTCGGCCACGATCAAGATGCTTCGCTTCGCCCAGTCGAAAGGCGTGGAGACCATTTTCGACCGGGCCGTGAAGATGAAGCAGTGCAACATAGGCACGGAGGGCATCTGTTGCAGGATCTGCGCGCAGGGCCCCTGCCGCGTTCCCCTCACCAAGGGGATCAAGGAGGGCACGGAGCCCGACAACCGCGTGGGCCTTTGCGGGGCGACTGCCGCCACTATCGTGGCCAGGAATTTCATCCGCCAGATAGCCGCCGGCTGCGCCTCCCACTCCGACCACGGCCGGAGCGTGACCGAGACCTTCCTGGCCATGGCCCGCCGCGAGGCGCATGACTATACCATCAAGGACGAGATCAAGCTCCGCGAGGTGGCGGGGTTCTTCGAGATCCCCGTGACCGAGGAGGTCGACGGCGTGCAGGTGCCGCGCGACAAGTGGGCCCTGGCGGTGGAAGTCGGCGAGGCGGCTCTGGCCCAGTGGGGGCAGCAGCGCGGCTCGCTCGCCTACCTTAAGCGCGCCCCCAAGGCCACTCAGGACCGCTGGGAGAAACATGACGTCAAGCCCCGCGGCATCGACCGCGAGGTGGTCGAGATCATGCACCGCACCCACATGGGCGTCGACCAGGACTACCGGAACCTGATCCATCAGGGCTCCCGCTGTTCGCTCGGCAACGGGTGGGGCGGCAGCATGATGGCGACGGACCTCCAGGACGTCATGTTCGGCACCCCGTACCCCAACACGGGCCGCATCAACCTGGGCGTGCTCTCCCGCGACAAGATCAACGTGATAGTGCACGGCCACGACCCGCTCGTCTCCGAGATGATAGTCTGCGCCGTGAACCTGCCTGAGATGCAGGAGTACGCCAGGTCCAAGGGCGCCAACGGCTACGTGGTCTCCGGCATGTGCTGCACCGCCAACGAGATCCTCGTGCGCCACGGCATGCCCATCGCCGGCGACTACCTGCAGCAGGAGCTGGCGGTCATCACCGGCGCGGTCGAGGCCATGGTGGTGGACGTCCAGTGCATCATGGAAAGCCTGGCCAGGGTCAGCGAGTGCTACCACACCAAGTTCATCACCACCATGCCGATAGCCAAGTGCGCCTACGGGAAGAACACGGTCCACGTGAACTTCGAGGAGCACGCGGCACTCGACAAGGCCAAGGAGATACTGCGCATCGCCGCCGACAACTTCCCCAACCGCGGCGAGGTCCATATCCCCACCGAGTCCAACCGCATGGTGGTCGGCTTCTCCACCGAGGCCATCAAGTACCACCTGGGAGGCACCTTCCGCGGCTCCTTCGTGCCCCTCAACGACAACATCATCAACGGCCGTATCCGCGGCATCTGCGGCGTCGTGGGATGCAACAACGCGAGGGTCGAGCACGATGAGGTGCACGTCGCCCTCATCAAGGAGCTCATCAAGAACGACGTCATCTGCCTGACCACCGGCTGCTCGGCCATGGCCTGCGGCAAGGCCGGCCTGCTCACCCCCGAGGCGGCCGCCGTCTACGCGGGCCCCGGGCTCGCCGAGGTCTGCGAGACCGTAGGCATACCGCCGGTCCTGCACATGGGTTCCTGTCTGGACAATTCCCGCATCCTCACGGCGGCGACCGAGGTGGTCCACGCCGGCGGGCTCGGGAAGGAGCTGGCCGACCTGCCGGCCGCGGGCGCGGCCCCCGGCTGGATGAGCGAGAAGGCCATCGGCATCGGCCAGTATTTCGTGACCTCCGGCGTTTACGTCATGATCGGCGTTCCCCTCGCCATCGCCGGCTCCCCCGAAGTCAAGAGGCACCTTGAGGTCGACATGGAGGAGCTGTACGGAGGGAAATGGGACTACGAGCCTGATCCCCTCCTGGCCGCCAGGAAGATAATCCAGCACATCGACGAGAAGCGCAAGAACCTGGGCATCGACAAGGCCCGGGAGCGCGTGCTCCTCGACATGTCCGACCGCCAGAAGATCGAGGCAGCGTAAACTTTCAGGCACGCGCCCCACAGGAGGGCGGGGAGGGCGCAGCCCGCGGCCGGCAGGCCGGCGGAGCAAGGCCCTCCCTCATGCCTGCGGGTCCCGCCGGAGGAACCAGAACACATGTCGAAGCTTGTTGCTTTCGCCGCCATACAAGGCGGCTACAACATAGTCCAGAAGGCGGAGGGCATCTACAAGGCCGCCCTGGAGGAGTTCGGGCCGGATCAGAAGCTCGAGTTCCCCAACACCGCCTACTACCTTCCCATCAACTACTCCCTTCTGGGCATCCCCATCAAGAAGCTGGGAGACGCCCGGAAGTGCCTTGACGTGGCCCGGAAGCTCCTTCCGCCCCATATCAAGAGCCTCAACTACCTGCCTTACCTGGGTCCGCTGCTGGATGCCGGCATGGCCGCCATCCTGGCCGAGGAGATAGTCGAGGGCATCCGCTACATCCGCGAGCCCGACTTCTACACGGTGGCGGAGGAGACCGATCCCGCCAACGGCAAGCTCTGGCTGGGCGCCGCCGAGGACACCATCTTCAGGAAGCGCGGCGTCTCCTTCGTGGACGGCTCGGCCCCCGGCTTCGTGGCCATCGTGGGCGCGGCCCCGAACCCGGAGATCGCGAAAGCCATCGCCCTGGAGTATCAACGGCGGTCCATCTACGTGTTCATGTGCGCCAACCAGGCCGGCACCACCTTCTCCGAGCAGCTGGTGGAGGCCGGGGTCGAGGTCGGCTGGA
Organism: Deltaproteobacteria bacterium; assembly: GCA_031288415.1. GTDB lineage: Bacteria > Desulfobacterota > Desulfarculia > Adiutricales > Adiutricaceae > JAIRZX01. The sequence goes on from JAITRL010000192.1 coordinate 7,918, forward strand.
ACACCCGCCTCGTGCCCTACGGCCCGGACATCTCGGCGGCCGTCTTCGCCCTGGGCTTCGCCAACCGCGTGGCCATGGGCTTCGGCGGCGTGACCCCCGGCGACTACCGCAGGATCCTCCTGTACAACAAGGACCGCGTCTTCGCCTTCGTCAACGCCCTGGGCGAGGTCAACGCCGAATGGGCGGCCAACGCCGCCGGCTGCGTCAACTGGGGCTTCCCGACCCTGGCGGACACCGACATCCCGGAGATCCTGCCCACCGGCGTGTGCACCTACGAGCACGTCGTGGCCAACGTGCCGCTGGAAGAGATCGTTCAGAAGTCCGTCGAGGTCCGCGGGCTCAAGACCACCGTCGCGACAGTCGACATCCCCCTGGCCTACGGCCCCGCCTTTGAGGGCGAGCGAATCCGCCGCGGCGACATGTACTGCGAGATGGGCGGGTCCTCCAAGACCCCCACGGTCGAGTGGGTCACCTCGGTGGCCAACCTCGACCAGGTGGAGGACGGCAAGGTCACCGTCATCGGCCCGGACATCGCCGACGTGAAGGAGGGAGGCTCGCTCCCGCTGGCCATCAAGGTCATCGTGACCGGCCGCAAGTTCCAGGAGGACTTCGAGCCTATCCTCGAGCGCCAGGTCCATCACCTTATCAACTATGCCCAGGGCCTCATGCACACCGGCCAGAGGGACATCGGCATGCTCCGGGTCTCCAAGGACGCCGTGCTCAAGGGCTTCACCATCCGGCACCTGGGCGTGATCCTCCACGCCAAGCTCCACCAGGACTTCGGCGCGGTCTTCGACAAGCTGATGGTCGAGATCTACACGGACCACGACAAGGCCGTGGAGGTCCGGGACCAGGCCAGGAAGGTCTACGTCGTCCGCGACGCCCGCGTCGAGAACATGACCGACGAGACGACCCAGATCTACTACTCCTGCACCCTGTGCCAGAGCTTCGCCCCGAACCACGTCTGCGTGGTGAGCCCCGAGCGGACCGGGCTGTGCGGCGCGTACAACTGGATGGACTGCAAGGCCAGCTTCGAGATCAACACCACCGGCCCTAACCAGCCCATCGACAAGGGCGACACGTTGGACGCCAACCTCGGCATCTATTCCGGCGCCAACGAGTTCATCGCCATGGCCTCCCGTCAGGCGGTGACCAACGTCTGCTTCTACAGCATGGTCAACGACCCCATGACCACCTGCGGGTGTTGCGAGTGCATCGCGGCCCTGCTCCCCATGTGCAACGGCATCATGACCGTCAACCGCGACTATAGCGGGGAGACCCCTTCCGGCATGAAGTTCTCGACGCTGGCCGGGACCATGGGCGGCGGAGGGCAGACCCCGGGTTTCGTGGGGCACTCCAAGTACAACATCATCCAGAAGAAGTTCCTCGTCGGAGACGGCGGGCTCAAGAGGCTCGTCTGGATGCCCAAGAGCCTCAAGGACGAGTTCCGCGAGAAACTCCTGCAGCGCGGCGAGGAACTGGGGATCCCCGATCTTATCGACCGCATCGCGGACGAGACCGTCGGCCTGACCGAGGAGGAGATCCTGCCCTTCCTCACGGAGAAGCAGCACCCCGCCCTCGAGATGGACTCCATCCTGTAGGCGGCCTTTTGTTCCGCGCCCGGGAAAGCTCACAGCCCGCCGAGGCTTTCCGGCTACCTGCGCGCCTGCCCCTGAGGGCCTGCGGCCTTTGGCTTTCAGCCAACGGCCTTAGGGCCCTCAGGTCCCCTAAGCCGCAGTCCCTCGGGACACCGGCCGGTCCCTGCGACTGCCAAGCGGTCAGGGCCTCTTTGTCCAACCGGGCCCAGCGCGGCCTTGCCTCATAGCGTATCAAACCAGAAAACCTGAAAACACAGTCCCTGCGGCCGCCGCGCGCGGTCGCGGGCCGCCGCCGGAACCGGGCGCGCTCCCGGCCGAATCCGGCGCCGTATGCCCGTCTGCGGCCGGGGCCCTAACCGCCGCGGACGCCATTACGAAGCCCCTGCGGGCCTTGACGGCCTCTAAGGGCCTGCCTTTCGGGGCTATCCCGGTTGCCCCTTCGCTTCCCATTGGCGTATCCCGTGACGCCTCGAGCCACTCCGGCCAGGATGCCGCCTGCGGCGGCGCGCCTCGGCCTGCAAGGCAGCCAGGAACCTTACAAAACCAGCGGGGCCTAAGGGCGATATCGGGCCCGGACCAGGGCGCTTCCGAATCCGCCAGGCTCAGCACCGCAAGCCACATGCCTTGACGGCGGCCGCGAGGCCGCCGTCCCGAACGCCACGGGCCGCTCCTAAAGACCCGCGCGCGACCCCTTCCCTGCGGGGGGCTTCCGGCCCCTCCGGAGAGCCTTCTGCCGCCAACCGGAAGGGGAACCCTAACACACGGCCTTGCTTGACGCCTTAAAGCCGGGCCGGATTCTTTCGAGGAGTTGACTATGGCTCTGACCGGCATCCAAATCTTCAAACTGCTTCCGGGGACCAACTGCAAGAAGTGCGGCGTCCCGACCTGCCTGGCTTTCGCCATGAACCTGGCCTCGGGGAAGGCCGAACTGGACAAGTGCCCGGACGTCTCCCCCGAGTCCCGTGAGAAGCTGTCCGCCGCCTCCGCCCCCCCGATCCGCCCCGTGACCATCGGCTCCGGCGACACCGCCATCAAGATCGGCGGCGAGACCGTCCAGTTCAGGCACGAGAAGACCTTCTTCAACCCCACGGGCATCGCCGCCCTCGTCAACGACACCGAGCCGGCCGACAAGATCGCCGCCAAGGTGAAGCGCTACCAGAAGCTCCAGTACGGCCGCGTGGGCCTCAACCTGCGCCCCGAGCTGGTGGTCGTCAAGGGCGGCGCCAACCTCGCCGCCGCCGCCAAGGCCGTGGTCGACAACAGCGATCTCTCCGTGATCCTTTACTCCGAGGACGTCGGCGCCCTGAAGGCCGCCACCGCGGCCCTCGCCGGCAAGAACCCCCTCATCGGCCCCGCCACCAAGGCGAACGTCGCCGACGTGGCGAAGCTGGCCGTGGAGGCCAAGGTCCCCGTGTGGCTGAAGGCCGCCAACATCGACGAGGTGGCGGACCTCACCAAGGCCCTGACCGGCGCGGGCGTCAAGGACATCGTGATCGACTCCGGCGCGCGGACCGTGAAGGATGTCTTCTCCGACTCCATCGCCATCCGCCGCGCGGCCCTGGTCGCCCAGAACCGCGACTACGGTTACGCCACCATCACCTTCCCTGCCGAGATCAGCCCGAACCTGGCCGTGCAGGGCGCCATCGCCTCCAGCCTCATCGCGAAGTACGCCGGCGTGGTCGTGCTCTCCGACCTTGACGGCGCGGTGGTCTTCCCGCTCCTGCTCGAGCGCCTCAACATCTTCACCGACCCGCAGCGCCCGATGACCGTCGTCGAGGGCATCTACCCCATCAACAACCCCGACGAGAACAGCCCCGTCCTGGTCACCACGAACTTCTCGCTCACCTACTTCATCGTCTCCGGCGAGGTGGAGGGAAGCCGCGTGCCCAGCTGGCTCCTCATCAAGGAGTGCGAGGGCCTCTCGGTCCTTACCGCGTGGGCGGCAGGCAAGTTCTCCGGCGACGACGTGGGCCAGTTCGTGCTGAAACGCAGCACCATCGTTGAAAAGATCAAACACAAGTCAGTCATCATCCCCGGCTACGCCGCCGCCATACTCGGCGACATGGAGGAGGAGCTCAAGGGCTGGACCGTGTCGATCGGCCCCCGCGAGGCCGCCCACCTGCCCAAGTTCCTCAAGGAGTACAAGGTCTCCTGACGTTTTTCGGCTCTCGCCGGCCGGCAAACCTAAGTCACAGCGGCTGAAGGCCGAGATTCACGCGAGGGGCCGGCTCCCCCGCCCCCGGGAGGGGCTGGCCCCCTTTTTTCACCCCCCCACCTAGGAGGAAACCATTCCATGGCCGAGAACTTCCCCATCGTCACCATAGCCGAGAACCTGAACGTCACCAATAAGAAGATCGGCGCCGCCTTCAAGGACAAGGACGAGGGCCCCATCCGCGAGATGCTCGAGGGCATCCTCGCCGCCAACCCCGACTGGGTCGACATCAACCTCGGGCCCGCCCGCAAGAACGGCGCCGAGCTGATGCCCTGGGTCGTGAACATCGTCCAGAGCATGACCGACCTCCCCATCGTGCTCGACACCACCAACATCGAGGCCATCGAGGCGGGGCTCAAGACCGTCAAGCGGCCCGCGATGATCAACTCCATCATGTGCCGCCCCGAGCGCTACGAGGTCCTCCTGCCCCTCTGCAAGACTTACGATGCCTTCTGGGTAGGCCTGATGTGGGGACCCACCGGCATGGCACGCGACGCCAACGAGCGCGCCGAGCTGACTACCGAGCTTCTGATGCACGGCCTCGGGCTGGGCATCGACGCCGAGAAGGCCTTCATTGACCCCATCATCACGCCGGTCAACATCCAGCAGGACCAGCTGATGAACAACCTCGAGTTCATCGAGATGCTCCCCGACATCGTCGAGGCCATCCAGCCCGGCCACAAGGCCAAGAGCACCAACGGCGTCTCCAACGTCTCCAACGGCAACCCCGAGCACCTGCGCCCGATCCTCAACAGGGTCTACCTCTGCATGCTCAGGCGGAAGGGCATGTACTCCAGCATCGTCGACGCCTTCGACCCTGAGATGTTCGCCCTCTGTCAGAACAAGCGCGGCTGGTTCGCCCAGCTGGTCTTCGACACCATGGAGGGCAAGTACGATGGGGCCCCCGACTACTCCAAGATGAAGAAGGAGGAGGCCGAAGTGATCAAGACCGCCAAGGTCGTCCTCGGACACTCCCTCTTCAGCGCGAGCTGGCTCGACATCTAGTCCTTTCCTACCTCATATCCAAACGGAAGACCCGGCCGAGAGGCCGGGTCTTCCGTTTGGTGGGAACATTTCAATTAGTTAGTAAGCGAAATCTCTAGTCAAATTGACAGTGCCAAAATAATTACTGTTTTAAAATAGGCAGTATACTAGTAAAAAATAAATTAATATATTAATAATATATAAATTTTATTTTAAATAAATATTTAACAGAAAGACACAAGGAAGTCTGTTATTTAAATATTGATACGATTTAAAAGGGTTTCAATAGTTACATGTTGGAAAAATTCTTCATATCCAATTTCGGCAGGACCAACAAGGCTATTCCCATTTTGATCTATTATATATGGAATAGATTTTTGAGTCATATGAGTTGTGCCTTCAATGTCCTTATATAAAATAATTATATAATTATAATGAAAACCATCTCTTTTAATTAAAAAGGAAGGATTTGTAATATAAGGCATAAACTGTTCATAATCGTATAATTGTAAAATCTTAATAATACCTTTACTCTGCACTTGCATTTCATCGCAAGTTATTATTTGTTCATTAAATACAAGACATGGTATTACATATTTATAACTTATTACAGTTTTATTAACTTCTTGATTGTTAATTATACGCGATTTAATCCATAAAATAACAATAAAAAATGCTGGATTATTAGTTTTATTAATTATAGTAATGTTATTAAACCTTGGATGTTTGGATGTGTGACTAGGTGGATTATTTTGAATAGATAAATAAGGGATTATTTTATATGAGAAATTTCGTTTTTGTATTTCAATCTGTTCACTCATTTTTTCGATTGTATTTTTACCTTGTTTAAAAATTTTATATGTTACATAACTATAACTAGCACCAACTAATAATAATAAACTAGAAATAATTAAATTACATATTTCATAGTTACTCATTTCAAAAAACCAATTTTTAATAACCAGGACAAATAGCAACATATATATTTACTTTCTTTGCTATAACTATAGCAATAGGACACGTTAAAAGTCACAATAAACCATATAAACTCCTTCACTTAGAATATGCTAATAAGTCACTTAGAATTATAAATAATAATATATCCTAAGCGTTTAAGAAACTACTTTTTAGCGTATTTAAAAAAAGATCGGTCTCCCCAACCAGCGAGATAGTATCTTAAGCGGAAGAAGATTGAAAAAAACGGTTCACTTTATGAGGCCTTGAGAGTTGCCAAAGCCTCGCCTGCTTTCTCCAGGGCGAAGTCGATGTCAGCTTCGGAGTG
>JAITRL010000091.1 GCA_031288415.1 Deltaproteobacteria bacterium
ACCCCTGCGGGAAGATGCCGGTGTCGTCGGCGAACAGGCAGAACAGCAGGCGCACGAGACAGGCCTCGAGCTCATGCCCGACGTAACCGGATGACTTCAGGGCATCGTGGAGCCTTGCCATCTTCTCGGCGGCCTTGACGTTTACCTCGACCTGGCTTTCATGCGCGCGCTCCCCGGGGTATCCTGCGACGGCGGCGAACTTACTGACGTGCCGATGCAGATCTTTCGTCTTAAAGTCCCAGATCTCGCCCGTCGAGCGCCGGGAGAGGCGCATCCTCGCGAAATCGCAGGCGAGCCAGAGGTCAGGGACCTCGTCCGGAGGAAGGCTCCGCATGTACTTTTCGAGCTGCCGGAACGCAAGGGCAATATCCTTGCCCTTGGACTTCATCTCGATGGCCAGCTTCCCTTTCCACAGGCAGTCGATGAACCCGTAATTCCCCACGGAAAGAGGCGCCTTGTACTCGAAATCGCCGACCTGCAGAAGATCGTCCACGCCGAACACGCGAAGCAGCCCGGTCATGAACGCCTGACCCTCCGACTCTTCGTGGCAGGCTTTCTTAAAGCGGTCCGAAAAGCTGAAGGCGTTGGACCGGATCTCATCCCAACCGAGCGGCATCGCGACCCCCGCTGTTTCAAGAAGGCTTTCGCCGCCCGCCGTCCTGAGCTTTCGCCGCGGTTCGCCGGCGTTCCCGCCGAAGCCAGCCGGCCTTTTCCCGGGGAACTTGCGTTTGGCTCCCGGCCTCAGCCCTGCCAGCGCAAAAACTCCGGCGCGAGGTAGGTGAGGATCAGATCCGCCCCCGCCCTCTTGACGCCCAGAAGCGACTCCAGGGCCGCCGCCTTGTAGTCCAGGAGTCCCGCGTCGCCCGCCGCGCGGAGCATCGCGAACTCCCCGGAGACCTGGTAGGCGGCCAGGGGCCTTTCGGTGAAGAGGCGGATCTCCCGCAGGACATCCAGATAGGGGCCGGCGGGCTTGACCATGATGATGTCCGCCCCCTCCTCGAGATCGAGTTCGGCCTCCCGCACTGCCTCGCGGATGTTGCCGGGATCCATCTGGTAGCCTCTGCGGTCGCCCGATTTGGGGGCGGAGTCCGCCGCCTCCCGGAAGGGCCCGTAGAAGGCGCTCGCGTACTTGACGCTGTAGGACATTATGGGAAGCCCCTCGAAGCCGGCCTGGTCCAGGCACTCGCGGATGGCCTGTACCCGCCCGTCCATCATGTCCGAGGGGGCCACGATGTCCGCGCCTGCCTTGGCGTGGGAGAGGGCCTGGAGGGCAAGGTGCCCGAGGGTGGGGTCGTTGAGGACCTTGCCGTCCTCGGAGAGCACCCCGCAGTGGCCGTGGGAGGTGTACTCGCACAGGCAGACGTCCGTCGCCACGATGAGATCCGGGGCCCGCGACTTTATCTCGCGGATGGCCGTCTGCACGGGCCCGGAGGGGTCGGCCCCGGAACTCCCGGCGGGGTCCTTGCGGTCCGGGATGCCGAAAAGGATAAGGGCCCTCCCCCCGTCCCTGCGGAACTCGGCCGCAAGGTCTCCGGCCGTGTCGGGGGACAGCCGGAACTGGCCCGGCATGGAGCCGATGGGGTTTTTCACGCCTTTGCCCGGTTCGATGAAAATCGGGTAGACGAGGTCCTCCGGGGCCAGGCGGGTCTCGCGGAGCAGATCCCTGAGGGAGGGATTCTCCCGGAGGCGGCGGGGCCGGTCATACGGGAAGGGCATGGCTTTCTCTTCACAGGTCCGGCGCGGGCGCGGACAACCCGGGCCCGGCATTGCAGGGATACGCCCTTGAACAACTATTTATAATATATTATTAAATATAAATTACTAATGTAGATATAATTTTATACTATCTATTATATAAATATCTTTCTTATTTTCTTTGTTTTTTCACTAAATTTTTAACTTTTGCGACTGCCGAACAACGGCAAGCGCCGGAACTCCGCCTGAGCGGATACCGCGCCCTGCGCCGATGGCGGGGCGGCTTCCGGCCCCTATGTCGGGCCTGCAGGCGAGAGGCCGCCTTTACGGCGCCGGGCCGCCTGCCAAAAGGAAAACGGGCTGAGAACGCCCGGGCGACAAGCCCCCAAGCCGCCGCCTGACCCGTGCCGCCGGCTACGGGAGCGGACCTGCAAACGGGGGGTTGCGGGAGGCCTCTTTCCGGTCGCCGTCCACGGGCCTTAAAAAAAACCCACTCCCCGGCCCTCAGCGGCGGCCGGTCACGTTCTTGAGCTTCTCGCCCACCTTCCCCAGCTTGCGCCTGAAGCCGGAGAAAGGGGACTCGTTGCGCTTCTCTTCCTCAAGATCGGCGAATTCCCGCAGGATCTCCTTCTGGCGGTCGGTGAGGTCCCGCGGGGTCAGGACGTTCAAGGCAACGATGAGGTCGCCGCGCCGCTTTCCGGGATCGGCCGGGCTCGGGAAGCCCAGGCCCTCGAGGCGCAACAGCTTCCCGTTCTGGCTCCCGACGGGCACCTCCACGGTCTTGGTCTCGCCGGTGACGGTGGGGATTTCGAGCTCGCCGCCCAGGGCGGCCATCACCATGTCGATCTTCTTTTCCAGGATCACGTGGTTGCGCTCGCGGCTGAAGACATCGTGGGGCTTCACGCTGATCTCGATGAAGAGGTCTCCCGGAGGGGCCCCCTGGCGGCCCTGGTCGCCCTTGCCCTGGTAGCGGAGCCGGAGCCCGGTGTCCACCCCGGCTGGTATCTTCACCGGGACGTCGCGATGGGCCTTGATGCGGCCCTGGCCCCGGCAGTCGGCGCAGGGATCGGAGGCCACTGTGCCCGTGCCCATGCATTTGGGACAGGTGGAGGCCATGCGGACAAAGCCGTGGCCGTGGAGGACCTGGCCCTGGCCCCGGCACTGGGGGCAGGTCTCGCGCCTTCCGGTCTTGGAGCCGGTGCCGTTGCAGGAGGGGCAGTTCTCCTCCTTGGGGAGGTTTATGACCTTCTCGACGCCGGTATAGGCGTCCACGAAATCCAGATCCAGCTCGTAGGCGAGGTCCTGGCCGCGCCGCGGCCCCTGGCGGCCCGCCCCGCCCCCGCCTCCGAAGAAGTCGCGGAAGATGTCCCCGAAGCCCGAAAAAATGTCTTCGTAGGCCCCGAACCCGCCCATGCCGCCCATGCCGCGCAGGCCATCGTGCCCGTACTGGTCATAGCTGCGGCGCTTGTCGGGATCGGAGAGGACCGCGTAAGCCTCGGAGGCCTCCTTGAAGATCTCCTCGGCCTGCTTGTCGCCCGGGTTGCGGTCAGGATGGTACTTGAGGGCCAGGGCCCGGTAGGCCTTCTTGATGGCATCGGCATCGGCGCCCCGGCTCACGCCGAGGACCTGGTAGTAATCCTGTTTCTCGCTCATGACAAAATTCTGGGTATGTCCGGCCGCAAGGGCCGCGTGAAGGGGGCCCGGGGGCGGGCCCGCAAGGCGGCATCCGCCGGCAGGAAAGCGGCGGCGGCCAAAAAGCGGCAAGACGGGAAATGAGGACGGAAACGGCAGGGGTCAGGAAAAGCTTCAGGGCCGACAGGCCCGGCGGAAGGAACGGCAGAAGGGCCGGAGGGCTGAATGACCGGTAACCGCGGCCCGCGGCGGGCGCGCCTGCGGCGGGAACGCCGCCGTCCCCGGCCCGAAGGCCACGTTAGACCGCGGAGGCCGCAGGGGGGCTTCCGGCGCCTGATGCGGCGGGGGATTCAGGGGAGGCCCCGGACGAAGGCGAGCCGGCCCCCGAGGCATCGGCCTCGCCGGAGGCATTGCCCTGGATTTTGGGCTCCAGGGACGCCAAGGCCCTGGCCATGTAGGCTAAAAGCCCCTTCTCCCGGGCGTTCCCGGCAAGCTCGGTCACGGCCGGCGTGTCAGGCTCCAGGCCCAGGCTGGCGGCGGCGAGCGCGTAGAGGAAAAAGTCGCCTTCCGCCACGGCGAGCTTCCTGATCTCCTCCAAGGCGGGCCTGTCATCGGCCCTTTTGAAGAACTCCCAGGCCTCGGCGGGGCGGCCGGCCTCCAAAAGCTCCCGCCCGGCCCGCGAAAGGTCCGCAGGCAAAGGCTTCTTGCGGCTTTCCAGGAGGCGGCGGCGGGTTTTCCAGTTGAGGATGGATGAGGGCATTGAGCAGACGGGGGGGGGTAAGCGCGGGAAACGGTCCCAGCAAGTTACAAGTTTTATAATCATTTAATTCTCTTTGTCAAGGACGATGGCCCGCCGCCGGCCCGCCGCGTTCCCGGCCGGCGTGGAGCCGCGCCCTCTTTCCAGCCGGTTCACGCGGCCCCGGAAACCTTCCTTCCGGCCGCCTCTTTCAGCGGGCCGCCGCCGCCCCCCCGCCGCCCCTTTTCCCTGCGCTGGCCCGGCGGAGGGCCTTGCGGAAGGCCTCGCGGCGGCCCCGGATCATCAAGTTCGCTCACGGCCATGCCCGCCCTGCCGGGGCCTTCCTCACGGCCCGGCCCGCCCTGCCGGGGCCTTCCTCACGGCCATGCCCGCCCTGCCGGGGCCTTCCTCACGGCCATGCCCGCCCTCAGGGCTGTCCGCAACCTGGAACTGCCTTTCCCCCTCCCAGTTCTTCGGGGTATCCTCAACGCGAAAACGCCGGCAACTGCGAGGAAGGGCGCGAAAGCGCGGATTGCCCCTCCCGGCGCCACATGCTAAAATTCGCTGTTTGGGGCATCCCAAACCGCAACCTGCAAGCCGAAGAGAGTCCGAGGCGCGTCTGAGGGATTGACCCCGGCCCGCCCCCGAAACCGACGGCCCGGTCCTCGCGGCCGCCGCCGGGCACGGCTCCCTCCCGCGCCCCTCAGACGGGCGCGTTCAGTAAGCCTGCGGGGGCGGGCAAGGGCGAGGCGTCAAGGCTGAAGGAGCCGAAAAACCAAGGATGAACGCGCCAGCCGAAAGCGAGCACAGAACCCCTGCGGAGCGCCGGTTAAGGGGCAGAAGGCACGAGAAGGCCCTCGTCGCCCTGGCGCTCCTGGGAATGCTGCTCCTCGTGCTTATCCAGCGCCGCCTCCTGAACCTCGGGCCGGGCCTCAGCTCCAACCAGGGCGTCGTCACCCTGGTGAGCATCAACCTCTCCATCCTGACCCTGGCGATCCTCCTGTTCATGATCCTCAAGGGGCTCTACCGGGTCTTCTTCGAGCGGCAGTCCTACGGGAGCCTCCAGACCAAGATGGTGGTCTCCTTCATCAGCCTGTCCCTGATCCCTACCCTGCTCATATTTTACTTTTCCTACAGGCTGGTGGGCCGGGGCGTCGAGACCTGGTTCAGCGTGAACCAGGTGGAGACCACCCGCGGCTCAATCCGGGCCGTGGAAGAGGCGGCCTCGCTCCACGGGAAGGCCTTTCCCGCCTTGGCCAGGGGGGCCCTCTTCGAGTTCGCGCAGATAGCCTTCTGGGCAGGCTCCCCCGCCCGGAGCCCTGAAGGCCTGGAAGGGGCGCAGGCCGCCCTGCAGGCCATGCGGGAGGATGCGGGCCTCTCCACGCTAGAATGGTACGGACCGGACGGGACAAGGCTGGCCCTCGCCGCCGACCCCGCCCTGCCCGGAGGGGCCCCGCCTCCCCTTGACGCGCAGATTTTCAGAACGTGCCCCCAGGCCAATGCCCCCCTGCTCGCAAAGACCGCCCTGGAGGGCGCGATGCTCAGGCGCCTGGTCTTTACGGTGCCGGAGCCTGGGAAACCGGGCGCCCCCCCCAGGGCCGCCGCCATGTCCGCCGTTGCCGGGGATTCCGGCCCCAAAAGCCCTGCCGCGGCTTCAGGGGCTCCCGGTTCCGCCTCCCCTCCCGAAAATGCCGCGGCTTCAGGGGCTTCCGCTCCTTCGGGGCCTAACCCTTCGCCCGTGTCCCCGGTTTCGCCCGGGCCGCCCGCTTCCTCCGAGGCTTCCGCCGGTTCCCCCGGCATCCCTCCGTCCTCCGGCTTCCCTGCGGCCGCAGGCCTCTCAGGGCCTCCGGCGGCGCCTTTAGGGTTTTTCGCGGCCGGCGACGACGGCCTGGGGGATCTGGAGTCGGAACTGGCCGGACTGCGGGCGGGCCTAGCCAAGTCCGAGGCGGCCTTGGGCATCGCAGGCCCCTTCCGGGTGACCCAGCTCACGTCGCTGGCGGCGGTGACGCTGCTCGCCGTCTTCCTGTCCGTGTGGATAGGGAGCCACCTGGCGCAGTCCCTGGCGGCCCCGGTGACCGAGCTGGTCGAGGGCACCCGCCGGGTGGCGGGGGGCGACCTGGACTTCGTGCTCAAGCCGGTCCACCGCTCCGGCGAGATGGCTGACCTCGTGGCCGCCTTCAACCAGATGACCATGGAGCTCAAGGAGAGCTACGCCGAGACCGACCGGAGGCGGCGGTTCGCGGAGACCGTGCTGCGCCAGGTCTCATCCGGGGTCATGGTCCTGGACCCGGATTTGCGCGTGCTGGACATGAACCAGGCCGCCGCGGCCATGCTCAAGACCACCCCCGGGGAGGCCCGGCGCGGTCCGGCCCGCGGCCCGGTCCTGGATCTCCTGGGGCCCATCGGGTCGGGCCGGCCTCCCAAGGGCCACGTGCGGCTCTCCCTTCCCGGCGGCGAGACCCTGAGCCTCATGGCCGACCGGGCCCGCCTGAAAGGCGAGGGCGGGGCCTTCATGGGCTGGCTCATCACCTTCGACGACATCTCGGAGCTGGAGAAAGCCCAAAGGCTGTCCGCCTGGCGCGAGGTGGCCAGGCGCATCGCCCACGAGATCAAGAACCCCCTCACCCCCATCGCCCTCGCGGCCCAGAGGCTGAAACGGAGGTTCGCGGAAAGGCTGGGGGATGAGGAGGACTTCCACGTCTTCGAGGAGTGCACCGAGGTGATCGCCCGCCAGGTGGACGGCATGCGGAGGCTGGTGGACGAGTTCTCCCGGTTCGCCCGCCTTCCTCAGGCTGCGCCGCGGCCGGCCGACATAACCAAGACCGCGGAGGAGGCCGTGGCGCTCTTTCGGGAGGCCAACCCCGGCATCGCGTTCTCACTTAAGCTCTGGCACCGCCCTCCCCCCTTCCTGTTCGACCCGGAGCAGCTGGGCCGCGCCCTCTCCAACCTCCTGAGCAACGCCTGCGCCGCGGTCAAGGGCGCGGGGAGCGTGGAGATCGAGATAGACCAGGACCCTGAGGCCGGAGTCGAACTCACCGTCTCGGACGACGGCCCCGGGGTGCCCGAGGCTATCAGGGACCATGTATTCGAGCCCTACGTGACCACCGGGGACGGGCAAGGACTGGGCCTGGCCATAGTCAAGGCCATCGTGAGCGACCACGGGGGCCTGGTCAGGGTCTACGGCCGCAAGCCCCGGGGGACTTCCTTCACGGTGACTCTGCCCTTCCGGGAGATCAGGCCGAAAGCGGAAGACGCCGGAGGCCAAGGCCGGAACGCCCCCCAGGCCGGGGAAGGCCAGGCCCCTGACCGGGAGGAGAAGGCCGGGGCAGGCCAGGTCCCGGACGGGGAAGAGGCCGGGTACGGCCAAGGCCCTGACGGCGAAAAGGCCGGGGCAGGCCAAGGCCCTGACGGCGCCGTTGCCGGGGAAAACCAAGGCCCGGGCTGGGAAAAACCCAGGGAAGGCCTAAGCGCCTGAAGGCGCGGCGGGCCAGAGGCCCATTTAGCCAAGGGCCGGACCGGCCTGAAGGCCGGAACTGTTGGTGTGCCGAAAGCCGCCCCCCTGTCCCGGAGGGAAAGCCGGCTCTCCCATTTCCTGACGGAAAGCCGTATCATCCCGCGGCAAGGCCGTTGCCGGCCCCCACCGCCAGCTTCTTTCACCGCAGGCCGCGCCCTTCCCCGCCGCCGCGCTCGCGGCCCCCCGCATCGGAGCCGCGCCTCCGCCCGCACTTCCGCAGGGGCGCGCCCTCCCTGCCGACGGAGCCCGCCGCCCTCCCTGCCGACTGGGTTCGCCCGGCGGCCGCCGCTCCGCCCACCCCACCTCACCTCAGGACACCCCTAAGACCCCTCTATGAACACCTTCGCCGGCGGCCCCGGCGGGCCTTCCGGGCCCCAGGGGGAAACCGCCAACCAAAGGCCGCTCACGGCCATGCTGGTGGCGACCGGGACAGAGCTCGCCCTCGGACGCTCCCTCGACACCAACTGCGCCTTCCTGGCCGACCTCCTGGGCTCCTGGGGGATACGGGCAGCCCGCCACGTGACTATCCCCGATGATCCTGCGGAGATCGCCCGCACGGTGCGGGAAGCCTTCGCCGGATACGACGTGACGGTCATGACCGGCGGCCTGGGGCCCACTGAGGACGACTGGACCCGGATCGCCGTGGCCAGGGCCTTCTCCTGCCAGCTCGCGTACCATCCGGACATCGCGGAAGGCATCCGGGAACGCATGCGGGAGTGGGGCTTCCCTTGCCCGGACAACAACCTCAGGCAGGCCTGGGCCCCTGCCTGCGCCTTTGTGATCCCGAACCCCGTGGGCACGGCGCCGGCCTTCGCGGTGAGGCGGGAAGGAAAATGCGCGGTCTTCCTGCCGGGGGTCCCCAGGGAGGCCGAGAGCCTGGCGCGCACGGCCGTGCGCGATCTCGTGCTGGGCCTCAGGCCAGGGGCGCCAGGCGCGGTAAGGACTTTCACCGTCAAAGCCGCGGGCCTGGGGGAAGGCAGGGTGGATGAGCTGCTCAGGGACATCCTCCGCGGCTCCGTCAACCCCTACGTGGGCCTCAGCGCCGGCATGTACGAGACCAAGGTGCTCGTCACGGTCGAGGCCGCGGGGGAGGAAGAGGCCTGGGATCTGGCCTTCCCCGTGCTCTCCGAGATCGAGAAAAGGCTCGGGCCGCACCATGCGGGCTCCGGCGAAGGGGGCCTCAGGTCCGCCGTGGCCGGCCGCCTCCGCGAGAAAGGCCTGCGGCTGGGCATCATAGATTCCATCACCGCGGGGGTCCTCGCTAGATCCCTGCTGGAGGCTCTGCCGCCGGAGTGCCTGGCCGGGGCCGTGAGCTGCCCGCCCGGCCTCAGGAGCCTCAACGCCCAGAACTACCTCTCCGCCGAAGGGGCGGACCTGGTGATGAGCCTGAGCTCCAAGAGCGCGCCCTCCCCGGGAAAAGGCCCTGCCGCGGACGGCAAGATAACGGTGGTCACCCACATCAGGGACGCCCGGCCCCGGATCGGGGCGGCCTGGAGCCGCCGCAGGCGCGCCAAAGGCGGGGACTTCTTCCAGATAACGCCCGTCTCGGGCCCGCCCTCGCACCTCAACGAAAGGGTGGCGGCCCTGGCTTGCTTTCAGCTGTGGAGCTTTCTGGGGGACATGGGCTGAAGCGGCTTCAGGGCGCAGGCAAATGCGGCGGGGGCTCCGGTCCGAAAGGCTCAGGCGAATGCGGCGGGAACGCCGGGAACGCCGAGGCAAAAGCCGGGGGCTCCAAAAATATTCTGGAAGGCCTTAGGCCCCGACGACTGGAGGCCCGCTTGCCGAAAGGCCGGAGGGCCAAGGCCCAGCCATAGGAAAGCCCGAAGGGCGCGGGCCGCGAGGCCGGAAAACGGGGCCGCCGGGAGCCTTGCCCCCGGAGAGAAAAGCCGCGGCAGGGCGACCCTGCGGCCTGAGAGCCGAAAGCCGCCGCGGCGCGCGGAAAGACCCCCTCGCGGCGGAATTTCCAGGGGGCTGCGGCGCCCTGCGGCCTCGCCTGACCCCTGCCGCGCCAGTGCGCCGAAACCCCTTGTCCTGCAAGCCCGTAAGGGCTTGTTCCCCATTTGTCAGGGGGGCTCCTTCATGCTAGAATAAACACGCAGGGGCTCCCGCCTCGGACAGTCTCCCGCCCGCCGCGGGAGGCGCCCCGGAACCTTACGCGTACCCCGGGGCCCGCAGGCCGCCTCCCTGTTCATGCCCGCGCAGGCGCCCGCGCCTGCGGCCTTTCCGCCTCAAGCCTCTCGATTACGCTTTTTACGAGCCCCGCGTCCGATATTCCTGCGACGCGAGGCCTTTGACGCGTTGCAAAAGCCGCCCTTGCCCGTCAGGGAAGCGGCATTGCGGGGCAGAGCAACGGCCTTGCCGGGCAAGGCGCAGCAGTCGCCCTTTCACTCCGCCCGCGCGCCTTGCCCGCCTTGTGCGCCTTGGCCCGCATGTGGCGGGCCTGCGCGCCTTGGCCGGCGCCTTGGGCCGCCCCGGCCTTCGCGCCTGTTCCCTTGTCTGGCCCCGCAGGGCCCTCCGAAGCGCCGCCAGGGCGCCGACGGTCCCCTTGCCGATGCCACAGCGCTTTTCCGGCGGCCCCCGCAGCCGTCAGCGCCCGGAGTTCAGCCCCCCCTCTCCTCCGGTTTCCGGCCCTCGCGCCTCAGGTTCCTTGACCCCTCGCCTTCCTTTGCTTCCGGGTTCCCCCGCCCCCTTCCCGCCTTCTTGCCAGGCCGCCCCGGCCTGCCCCCAACCGGTGACCAGAACCTATGCCGGCGCTTCCCGGAGAAACCCTGCGGACTGACAGGCCCGATCCGTTCTCAGGAACGCGCCCGGTCGCGGCCGTCGCCGCGACTGCGGGAAGGCCCGCCAGGGAACAGATCTCCGAGGCCGCAAAGGAGCTGCGGGGAGGCCTCCACCAGTTCGTGGTGGCCATGAAGAACATGGCCCTCTACCCCCCCACGAGCCAGACCAACATCCAGGGCATCAGCCAGCTCCGCGGGTGGCTCGCCGCCTACATGGCCGCCCGCGGGCCGATCTCCCTGACCGTGACCAGGGATGGCCTCAACAACGAGGCCGGCGAGCAGGTCTACCTGGAGAAGCCCAACGAATCTATCCTTTCCTATCCCCTCTTCAGGGACGGCATCCAGATCCTGACCTTCGAGGCGGGCCTGACCGAGGAGGAGCTCAAGGGCTTCATCGGCATCCTCCTGAAGTTCCGGACGGCGGGCGAGACAGACCACGAGGACGTGGTGACCGCCATGTGGGATGCCTCCTTCCAGGGCATCAGGTACATCGTGGCCGACGAGTACGAGGAGGTGGACCCGGAGTTCGACACCGGCGCCATGGTCTGCGCCCTGCCGCCCTCTGCCGAGCGCCCCGACCCGGATGCCCCCTGGTCAGCGGAGCAGCCGGTCCAGGCGGAGGGGACCGCGCCCGTGGCCAAGAGCGTCGGATCGCTGTTCGCGCTGGCTGACTCGCTGGACTTCTCCTTCGCGCCGGGCGGGGCCGCCGGCAAGGTGGCCGACCCCCACGAGGGCGGCAAGCTGTTGCCTTCCAAAGGCCAGGGCCCCGGCTCCTCCGGCGGGGCGGGCGGAGGCGGGGCCGTGGCCGGCGGAGCGGGCGGAGGCGGCGCCGGGGAAGCCTCAGGCGAGGGCGGCTCCGGCCCTTACACCCGGGTGGTGGTGAGCCAGGACGGCGAGGACTCCGATGACTTCGATGGCCTCGAGGGCGAGGACGGCCTGGACGACGGGGGCTTCGGCCCCATGGGCGGGGCGGCGGGCGCCCCCCGCAAGGCGCCCGAGGCAGGCCTGGACGATGACATAGGCTTCCATAAGGATGCCTCAGGAAGGGTAAGGCGCGGGGCTGACCCTGCCTCCGCCGGCGGGGCGCCTGCGGGAGGCGGCAACGGCGCCGACCCTGACGGGGATGCCCTGGAAAACCTCCAGGACGGCCCGGCCGGCTCCGGAGGCGCGGGCCTGGGCCGCTACCGCGGCTCTGGCGTGGGCCCGGGCCGCGGGCACGGCGGGGAAGGCGGCGGAGAGGAAGGCCTGGAGGAGGAAGACGACGAAGGCGCGGAAGGCCAGTTTACGGACGAGAGCCCTTACGGCCCCCAAGGCTCCATCTACGACCCGGACGGGGACCCGGACGGGCATCCGGTCAAAGGCCCCCCGGGCTCCGGCGCGGAAGGCGACGGCGAAGGGGACGACCCCTGGGGCGGAAAGGGCTCCGGCGGCAGCGCCTTCGGGGAAGCCCTGCAGAACATGGACTTCTCCGGCATCTCCCTGGACTCGTTCGACGAGGGCCAGGACACGGGCCGGACTGAGGCGGCAGGCGCCGAGGACGAAGAGCGGCCCGAGATAGACGAGAAGCTCAAGGAGGGCCGGGAGAAGCGCCTGAAGTTCTGGGGCCTTTCAGCCAGGGAGATCAAGCAGGTCAACGCCCTTTTGCAGTGGGAGGAGGCCAGGGCCAAGACCGCGAGCATCCTCAACCTGGTGACGGTCCTCGTCAAGTCGCCCGTGCTCAAGCCCAGCATGATCCCTTCGCTCACGCAGTTCGTGTCCGAGGAGATCTCTTTCGCCGTCTCGGCCCTCTCGCTCGCCCACGTCAACGCCTTCTTCGCCCGGCTTCACGAGCTCGCCGCCCGGGAAGGCCCACTGCGCCCCGCAGGCATGCTCTGGGCCTCCCTGACCGGGGGCCTGGCCAGCCCCGGGCTCATGGAGGCGCTCTCAGCCGCCGTGACCGACGACGCCGTGTGCGCGGAACACTACGACTCCCTTCGCTATTTCCTCTACCAGCTGCCCCAGGGCTCGGCCGCGGCGCTGACCGTCGCCATGACGGCGGCCAAGTCCCTGGCCTTCAAGAAACTCCTGGTGGAGATCCTCGCCTGGCAGCTGCCCTCCTTCCAGGACAGCTTCGCCTCGGTCGCGCAGTCACTCAACGAGTGGGCCCTCACGGAGCTTTTGGCCCTGCTCACCGCCATGCGCAGGCCCCTGCCGGCGGGCGCCCGCGCGTGCCTCATAAAGCACCCCTCCCCCCTGGTGCGGGAGGCCGCGGCCAGGCAAGTGCTCGACACCGACCCCAACTCCGCCCAGGCCCTGGCCCCGCTCATAATTGACCCAGACCAGAAGGTGCGCTCCCAGGTGGCCCCTTTCCTCACCCGCCGCCGCGACCCCTTGGTGGAGTCGGTCCTGAGGCGCTTCCTCGAGGACCGCTACGGCAAAAGACAGGGCGGCTCGGATCTCCTGGAACACTACCGGAGGCTGGGGCTCACCGCGGGCAGCGCCTCGGAGCGGTTCCTGTCCGCCGTGCTCCTCAAACGCGACCTGGGCTCCCTCTTCGGGGCCGCGAAGGACTACCACCGCATCGGGGCGGCCCTGGCCCTCATGCTGCAGCCGCAGGACTCCTGGGCCGGCGAGATCCTGCGCCGGGCTTCCCGCTCGGCCTTCCGGGCGGTGCGCTCCGCCTGCTCCGAGGCATCCAGGCTCATGGCCGCCCAAGTCGGCGAGAGCGCCTGAAGGGGAAGCCGAAAATGCCCGAGACAGCGGTCGCCACCTCTTCCAAGGCCTCCTTCCGGGAACGCGCCCAGCCCCCGGTGGAGACCGTCATCCAGTCGCTCCTGCGCCTCCCGCAGCTGGTGAAGATCCACCAGCCCAACAACAAGCTCCTGGCCGGCAACCTCGACCTCTTCCGCAAGGCCCTGCTGAGCATGTGGGAGGAGAGGCGCTCCTTCAGCCTGCGCGCGCACCGGGGCCGCTTCTACCTGGACAGCCAGAAGATCGCGCTCCCCTCCGGGCCCGTGACGGTGAGCGCCAAAAAGCTCATGGACCAGCTCGAGGGCCAGGGCTATTTCGGCTACTTGTTCACCCTCAAGGAGAACCTCACCAACGAGGACGCCGTGGGCTTCATCCGGGCCGTCAACCAGAGCGCGGCCCAGGAGAAGCCGGGGGAATGGCTCAAAGAGAAACTCGCGGGCGCCTGGGCTGAGCCGCTCGTCGACCCTGACTTCAAGATAGCCGTCACCTACAGGGAGGCCGAAGGGCCGGGGGGCAGGCCGCTCGGCAGGCCCATGATCATCAACACGGGCACCCGCACGCTGGCCGTCAAGGCCCGCAAGTCCTATTCCAGGGCCATGGCGGTCTTCACCGCGGTGGAGAACAAGCTCCGGGAGGGAGGGGCGGTGAGCCTCGCCAAGTCCCGCCGCGTCGTCCAGGAGATGGTGGAGTCGCTTTTCATGGACGAGAGGCTTCTCCTGAACCTGTCAACCATCCGCGATTACGACGACTACACCTGCACCCATTCCGTGAACGTGGCCATCCTCTCCATGTGCCTGGGGCGCCGCCTGGGGCTGGGGCGCGCGGCGGTGGCGACCTTGGGCCTCTCGGGGCTCTTCCACGACCTGGGCAAGGTGGACATCCCCATCAGCCTGATCCGCAAGACCTCCCGCTTCACCCCCGAGGAGTACGAGGAGGTCAAGAACCACTCCCTGTACAGCGTGGCCCGCATCCTCCAGATCCACGCGGACCACCGCTTCAAGTGCAAGCTCCTCCAGGCCCCGTTCGAGCACCACCTGGGGGTGGACCTGGGCGGATACCCCAACTCCGACCTCAACCCCCCCCTGAGCCTCTTCGGGCGCATCGTGGCCATAGCCGACCACTACGACGCCCTCACCTCGTCCCGTTCCTACCGCCCCGTGCCCATGAACCCGGAGCAGGCCCTGGACATCATGACCTCGGCCTCCGGCAAGTCCCTCGACCCGCTGCTCCTCAAGGTGTTCATCAACATGGTGGGCATCTACCCCATCGGCACCCTGCTGGTCATGGACACCAAGGAGGTGGCCATGGTGGCCGAGACCCCGCCGGATGCCATAGACGCCCGCCCCCTGGCCTACCTCATGGACAGGGTCGGCCCGGACATCGTCAAGGGCGAGCTCGTGAACCTCTCCGACATGGACCAGAACGGGAAGTTCCTCCGGAATATCCTGCGCTGCTTCCATCCCTCGGACTTCGGGATCTCCGCCTCGGACATTCTGCTGTAAGCCCCCCTCCGCTTCCCCCTGCGGCGCGGGCCCCTCCCCCCCCACATCCCCGGGCCCCCCCCCCCCGCCCCGCCCCGCGGGAGCCCCCCCCCCCCGCCGGCCCCCCCCCCCAGCCCCCCCACACCGCGACCCCCCGCCGGTCCGCCCCCCCCCAGC
>JAITRL010000127.1 GCA_031288415.1 Deltaproteobacteria bacterium
GGCGCGCTGTGCATGGCCTTCCTCGCGTCGCCTGGCCTTTTGGCTCAGGAGGCCACTTCCGCGGCCGCGCCCGGGCCATTGGAAGCCTCCACCCGGCCAGTCGCCCCGTACCGCCCGGACTGGGCTTTCGATGGCATGTCCCCGAAGCTGGAGGCCCTGAGGGCCAAGGCCGAGGGCCTCTCGGACGGCTCGAGGCAGTCCGAGGCGGCGGAGGCATGGAGGACTCTTGCCGCCGCGGCGGAAGGCGCCTACGGCGCGGGCGACCCGCGAACGCTCACCGCCTTGAGCCGCATGGCACGCGAAACCGTGGAGGACTTGGCCGATGATCCCGGCTGGGCGCGGGATGCCGCCCGCAGGGCCGAAGAAGGCCTCGCGGCCGCCTTCGGCCCTGACTCCCAGGAGGCCCTCTTCGCCGCCGAAACTGCGGCGTGGTTCGCCTTTGACGCCGACGAGGCGCAAGAGGCGCGCGGGGCCTTCGAGGTCATCGCCCGCAGGGCCGCCGGGTCCCTGGGGCCCGATCACCCGCAGACGCTCAGCGCCAGGTACGGGCTGGGCAGGGCCCTGCGGCAGGCAGGCGACGCCCGCGCCGCGGCGGAAGTCCTGCGGGAGACCGCCGAGGCGGCGGAAAAGGCCCTGCCTCCGGGGCATCCGACGGCCCTGAACGCCCGAAACAGCCAGGCCCTCGCCCTCTCCTCCCTCGGGGAAACCGCCGCAGCCGCGGACATCCTCAGGCGCGCGCTGGAGACAAGCGAACGGATCTTGGGCCCGGAGCATCCTCATACCCTGACCGCGATGAACAGCCTGGCCTCGGCCCTGAACAAGCTCGGCTACTTCGCCGCCGCGAGCGAATTGTACCGGGAGGCCCTGGAGGCGAGAAGGCGCACCCTGGGCCCGGAGCATCAGGACACCCTGACCTCCATGAGCAACCTGGCCACGACCATATACTGGCTCGGCGACTTCGTCGCCGCGAGGGACCTCTACCTGGAGGTCCTGGAGGCGAGAAGGCGCACCCCGGGCCCGGAGCATCAGGACACCCTGACCTTCATGAGCAACCTGGCCTCGGCCCTGAACAAGCTCGGCGACTATGCCGCCGCGAGGGACATGCACAGGGAGGTTTTGGAGACGAGAAAACGGACCCTGGGCCCGGAGCATCCGGCCGCCTTGACCTCCATGAACAACCTGGCCTACGCCCTGAACAGGCTCGGCGACTTAGCCGCCGCTGGGGACCTCTACCGGGAAGCCCTGGAGGCGAGAAGGCGGACCCTGGGCCCGGAGCATCCGCAAACCCTGACCTCCATGAACAATCTGGCCTCGGTCCTGGACGATCTCGGCGACTTCGCCGCCGCGAGGGACATGCACCGGGAGGTGCTGGAGGCGCTAAAGCGGGCCAAGGGCCCGGATCATCCTGACACCCTGGCCTCAATGAACAACCTGGCCGCGACGCTGACACATCTCGGCGACTACGCCGCCGCGAGGGACATGCTTCGGGAGGTCCTGGAGACGAAGAAGCGGACCCTGGGCCCGGAGCATCCCGATGCCCTGGTCTCCATGAACAATCTGGCCTACGTCCTGAACAGGCTCGGCGACCTGGCCTCGGCGAGGGACTTGTTGGCGCTGGCTCTGGAAACGGAGACCGAGACCCTCGGCCCGGATCACCCGCTGCCCGCCGTCACGGCCGCGAACCTGGGCTGGGTCCACGACCGCCTGGGCAGCCTCGAGGAGGCTGTCTTCTTCCTCAAGCTCTCAGTGGAGGCGACGCAAAGGCAAAGAGGAAGCCTCGCGTCGCTGGAGCCTGAATTGAGACGGGGCTGGCTGGCCACGGTGGAAAACCGTTACCGCTCCCTGTACGATGTCCTCATGAGGCTGGGCAGAGCCGAGGAAGCCCTCTGGGTGCTGGGCCTTCTCAAGGAAGACGAGCTCGGCGGGCTCGAGACGGGCGGGGCGGCCCGGCCCCGCGCGGCGACGGGCCCTGAAGGCGACTGGCCTCCCGCGCAGGCGGCAACCGGGGACACGGAAGCCGCAGGCGCATCCGGCGCCGGCACGGAGCCGTCCCTGTTCGACGGGTCACGGGAAGAGGCCGCCTGGAAGGCCTACTCCGCCGCCGCCTATGCCCTGGCGGCCGCGGAAGCCCGGCGCCCAGCCAACGGGGAAGCGCCCGGCGAAAAGCCCCCTGCCGGTGATAAACCCGGCGGGGAAAGCCCCCCGGCAGGGGATCCGGCGGGCCCGGCCGCGCCAGGCGCCGACGCCCGCAAGGCGCGGGAGGACTTTCGCGCCGTCTTAAGCCAGCTCCCCGGGCTTCTTGCGTCCAGGGAAGGACCGGCCGCTCCCCCGCCGCCCTGGGCCTTGGCCAGGATCTCCTCCAGGAGGGAGGCGCTCGCCGCCGCGGGCGGCGGCGCGGCCCTGGTCTACGCGGTCTCCTCGGAGAGGGCCCTGCACGTCACCGCGCTCACGCCGCAGGGCCTGGAGAGCGCCGAGTCCGCCGTGACCGGCGAGGAGCTGGCAAGGCTCGCCCTGGAGTTCCGCGGGGCCCTGCGCGATCCCCGCAGGGATCCCCGGCCCCTCGGGGTAAGGCTCCACGGCCTGATCTTCGCTCCGGTCGAGGGGGCCCTGGAGAAGGCCGGAGCCAGAACCCTCATGCTCTCGCTGGACGGGGCCCTGCGCTACGTGCCCATGGCGGCCCTCTGGGACGGGGAGAAGTGGCTCGCCGAGAAATACTCGACCGTCATCGTGACCGAGTCGACCGTGGAGAGGATGCGCGAATCCGCGAGGCCTGCCGCTCCTTCCGCCAGGGCTTTCGGGGTCACGAGGGGGTGGCCTGGCTTCCCGGCGCTCCCCGGCGTCGCTACGGAGCTGGCCGCGGTGGTGAGGGATTCCGGCCCAGCCTCTGGCGGCCCGGCGGAGGCCGGTTCCGCTGCCGCGCCTGCCGCTGTCAAGGCAGGATCCGTTGCGGCGCCGGCTCCTGTCAAGTCAGGCTCAGACTCAGCCGCAGCGCCGACTCCTGTCAAGTCAGACTCAGGCTCAGCCGCGGCGCCGGCTCCTGTCAAGGAAGGTTTCGCGGCCCGGGCAGTCGCTGTCAATGCAGGATCAGGCGCCGCGCCGGAAGGCGCCGCCAGGGCCGGTTCAGGAAATCCCGCAGACCCGGGCCCCCGGGCGGGGGGCGCCTTGGAAGGCGAGGCCCTCCTGGACTCCGGGTTCACGCGGGAGGCCCTCGCGCGGGGCCTGGCCTCTGACGCCCCCGTGGTGCACGTGGCGAGCCATTTCCGCCTCGACCCGCGCAGCCTCGCGAACACAGCGCTGCTCCTCGGGGACGGCTCCGCCCTTAGCCTCGCCGAGATAAAGTCCTCCCCCGACCTGGACTTCCGGGGCCTGGATCTCCTCACGCTTTCCGCGTGCGACACCGCCTCGGGGGACTGGAGACGGATAGACGGCAAGGAGGTGGAGAGCTTCGGGGAGATAGTCCAGAGGGCCGGCGGCTCGGCCGTGCTCGCGACCCTGAGCCCCATCGACGATCAAAGCGCCCCGGATCTCATGCGCGCCTTTTACCGTCTGAGGTACCTCGAGGGCAGGGACAAGGCTTCGGCGCTCAGGGAAGCCCAGCTCTCCGTCATGCGGAACGCCGCCGCCCGGCCCGCGCCCTTGCGCGGCACGGTGCTCTCCGCCTTTGCAACCGCCGGAGCCGCCGGAGCCGATGCCGGCGGCAGCGAAGCCGAAACCCCGCCCTGGGACGGCAAAGGCTTCTCGCACCCGTACTACTGGGCGCCTTTCGTTTTAATGGGGGACTGGAAATAGCTTGAGTCCTGGCCGCCGCTGGCCTTCAGCCTCTTAACCGCCCCGCTCTTGCCCCGCCCGTCGCCCCTGAACGCTTTTTCAGCCGCGGCGCGGCTCTTGAGCCCTCTTCGGCTCTCTTTCCTTATCCCCATGGAGGGCCTGTTCCTGGAGCCGCCTGAAGCGGCAAAGGAGATCACATGACAATCGCTTCGGCCGTGGCGCCGCCTTCCGCCCGCGCCGCCGCGGCCTTCCCGCGCCCTTGCCGGAGCCGCGCGCCTCTGCGGCCCTCCCGTGCCCTTGCCGGCGCGCACACCTCCGCGGCTCAAAAGGGACTGCCATGAAAACACCGCAGGCTCCCTCCAACCTTTCCCGGGCCTCTTTCCCAACCCTGGCCCCGCTTGCGGCCCTCGTCGCCCTCCTGGCGCTGGCGCCTCTCCCTCTGGCCGCGGAGGCGCCAACGCCTCCCGGAGGGCCGCCGCCGTACCGCCCGGCCTGGGAGTTCGACGGCATGCCCCCTGAACCGGAGGCCCTGAGGGCCGAGGCGGAGCGCCTCTCGGACGGCTCGAGGCACGGCGAGGCCGCGGAGGCCTGGAAAGCCCTGGCCGCCGCGGCGGAAGGCGCCTACGGCGCGGGCGACCCGCGAACGCTCGCCGCCCTGAGCCGCATGGCACGCGAAACCGAGGAGGACCTGGGCGAGGACCCCGGCGGGGCGCGGGATGCCGCCCGGAGGGCCGAAAAGGGCCTCGCGGCCGCCTTCGGCCCTGACTCCCAGGAGGCCCTCTTCGCCGCCGAAACAACGGCGTGGTTCGCCCTGTTCTCCGGCGAGGCGCGGGAGGCGCGCGAGGCCTTCGCGGACATCGCGCGCAGGGCATCCGGGGCCCTGGGGCCCGATCACCCGCTGGCGCTCCACGCCAGGTACGGGCTGGGCGGGGCCCTGTGGCAGGCAGGCAAAGCGCGGGCCGCGGCGGAAGTCCTGCGGGAGACCGCCGCGGCGGCGGAAAAGGCCCTGCCTCCTGGGCATCCGGT
>JAITRL010000168.1 GCA_031288415.1 Deltaproteobacteria bacterium
GGATTGGCCGCTGGGAAAAAATGTAATTTCTTTTAAAAAGCTGTTGGTAGCGTTCTAAATTTAATAAAATATGCTATTGGATTTCTAAAATATAATATTTATATATTATATTTATTAAATATTTATATTAAACATATAATAATATTTATATTATTATTGGTATATATTTTTCTGCACCTGCCTAACTTGGCATGTTCACGCTCCGGCATACCGCCACCCGACGCAACCCCGGCATCCTCCAGTAAGCCGGGCCAAGGCATTCACAAGATCGTGACGACCGCTTTATTCCCTTGTCCGCCATGTGGCATTCGCGGGCTACCGGCTAAAGACGATTTTCGATAGCCATGTCCGGCGGAGGGCTTCCATTGGCCGCCTGGGTTTGACTGAACTCCCTGGCCAATGCAAAGCCGATTCGGTCCGCGAGTTGCGTTGCGGCCGAACCTTCATCCCTCGTCGATGCTTGTGGATCGACCCTTAGGCTCCGCTCCGCCCTGATCAAGCCTATGAGGAAAATCCTCCCATGTCGTTTCTTATGAAGAAGAGAAACCTTAAGCGACCCTTTGGGACAGAGACTCACCTGAGGCAGAGACTTCACTCGCGGCTGAAACTTCACTCGCGGCAGAGACTCCCCTGAGGCCGCCCCCCTCCGGCCGAGACTCCCCAGCGGCCGGGACCAGAGATTTCCTGCGCTCAAGACTCCCATGTAGCCAAGACTCCCTGTAACCGCGGCTTCCCCAGCCAGAGGCCTATCCCCGCCGGGCCCGGCCGGAGAAGGATGACTCCGGCCATTTCAGGCGCCTTGTCTTACGCCTCCCCGGAGCCCTGGCTCAAACTTTCCCCGGAACCTATAGTTCATGGGGCTCCCAGGTCCCAGCCGCAGCCATGCTCAGGACACATGACTCTGGCTATCCGCAAAGCCCAGTCTCATGGCCTCTCCGGAACGTTGCCTCAGGGCCTTCAGGCAGGCCCGCCTCATGACCGCTCAGGAGCACATCCTCAGGGCCTTCAGGCAACGCTGCCTCAGGCCTCGCAGGAGCGTTGCCTCAGGGGTTGCAAGCAGTGCTGCCGCATGGGGCTGCCGCGAAACTATGCCTCAGGTCCCTCCAGCGTCCCTGCCCTTCAGAGGTCTCTGGAGTGTTGCC
The DNA here is from genome assembly GCA_031288415.1 of Deltaproteobacteria bacterium. GTDB lineage: Bacteria > Desulfobacterota > Desulfarculia > Adiutricales > Adiutricaceae > JAIRZX01. Next base: position 1,143 of record JAITRL010000168.1, read on the forward strand.
GCGGGCGCTCCCGGAAGCCCTGCCCCGGCCTGCCCCCGGCCTGCCCGCCACGCCTCAGGCAGCAGGGCCGGCCGGGCCCGCAGGGAGCTTCGCCTCGACCGGATGAGAATCCCCGTCGCCGACGGCCGCGCGGGGCCTGATCCACCTAAGGAGGGTCCGGTAGAGCTCCTGGATGTCGATGGGCTTGCTGATGTGGTCGTTCATGCCGGAGGCGAGGCTGAGTTCCCGGTCCCCGCTCATGGCGTGCGCGGTCATGGCAACGATGGGCAGATCCCGGAAGCGCGGGTCAGCCCTGAGGGCCCGGGCGGCGGCAAGGCCGTCCATCTCCGGCATCTGGATATCCATGAGGACCAGGTCGTAGTCCACGCTCCCGGCCATCTCCACTGCCTTGAGGCCGTCCCCGGCGATCTGCACCTCGAAACCTGCCTTGGCGAGGATGCGGCCGGCCACCAGCTGGTTGACCTCGTTGTCCTCCGCCAATAGTATGCGCGCCCCCGCCAGGGCCTGAAGCCTTGCGAGGTCCTCCTTGAAGTCGTGCCCCTCGGCAGACGCCCATGGGGAGTCCCCGGCAGCATCGTCAATGCCGAAACGGGCGGTGAAGCCGAAGACGCTCCCCCTGCCAGACTCTGACTCGCACCAGATGCCCCCGCCCATCATCTCCGCAAGCCGCTTGGAGATGGCCAGGCCCAGCCCCGTGCCGCCGTACTTGCGGGTGGTGGAGGCATCGGCCTGGGTGAAGGGGGAGAACAGGTTGCTGGCCTGCTCCCGGCTGAGCCCTATGCCGGTGTCCTTGACCTCAAAGCGCAGCAGCACTGTCCCGGACGAAGCCTCCTCTACGGCCGCAGTCACCCGCACGGACCCCGCCGCGGTGAACTTCAAGGCGTTGGAGGAGAGATTGCTGAGGATCTGCCCCAGGCGGACAGAGTCGCCGACTAGCCTGTCCGGGATTCCCTCCCCGATGTCCGCCGTGAATTCCAAGCCCTTTTCCCTGGCGCGCACCTCCATGAGATCCCTCAGGGACGACATGACTTCCCCCAGGCTGAAGGAGGCGCTCTCCATCTCGAGTTTGCCGGCCTCTATCTTGGAGAAGTCCAAAATATCGTTGATGATCCGCAACAGGGATCTCGCCGCCGCCCCGGTGCGCCTGACGTAGTCCTCCTGCTGGGCGGAAAGGCCGGTCTCCAGGACCAGATGGGTGAGGCCGATGATGGCGTTCATGGGGGTGCGGATCTCGTGGGACATGTTGGCCAGGAACTCGCTCTTGGCCCGGGCGCTTCTCTCGGCCAGGTCCCGCGCGAGCCTGAGCTCCCGCTCATGCTCGCGCATGGCGTAGAACTCGAGCTCCATCTTCTTGCGCTCGTCGAAGTCGAAATGGCCGCCCACCATGCGCAGGGCGGCCCCCGTCTCGTCCCTGGCGACGACGCTTCCGAAGTCGTAGGTCCAGACGTAGTGGCCGTCCTTGTGGCGCATGCGGATCTCCTGGGCGTACATCTCGTCCTCGCCGCTGAGGGCCCGGTCCAGGGCCGCGGAGGTGGCGGCGAGCTCATCCGGGTGCACGAAGCTCTCCCACTCCTCGATGGTCCCCTTGATCTCTTCCGGGCGGTAACCCAGCATCTCCAGGTAGACGTCATTGAAACTCAGTTTGCCCTTGACCACGTCCCAGTCCCAGGCCCCGATGCGCGCCGCCCTGAAGATGAGCTCGAGCTGGGCGTTGTTCTCGGCCAGGGACTGCTCGATGGCCTTCTGGCGGGTGACGTCAAGGGTCACCCCGGCAATGCGCCTGGGCTTTCCGGCCTCGTCCCGTTCGACCACGCGGCCCCGGTCCTGGGCCCAGACGGTGGACCCGTCCTTGTGGCGCATCCGGAACTCCGCCTCAAAGAGGGGGACATGGCCCTGGCAGTGGGCCTCCAACGCCTCGAAGACCTTGGGCAGGTCCTCCTGGAAAATGTGTTTCTCCCAGGCCCTGGTGGATTCCTCCACCTCCCCCGGGGCGCAGCCGATGATCTCGGTCCAGCGGCTGTTGAACTTCACCTTGCCCGTCGGCACGTTCCAGTCCCAGGTGCCCAGCGAGGCGGCATTGAACACCGTGTCCCTCACCTCGCGTTCGACCTTGAGGTCCCTGGCCGCGTGGTCCTTCTCCCGGAGCGCCGCCGCTAGCGCGAGCTCTGCCGCCCGCCTCCCTTGGATCTCCTGGAGCATGCCCAGGACGGTTACCGTGCCGCCCTCCCGAGAGACGACAGTGCCGCTGGAACGGTACCAGCGCCATTCCCCGGTCCCGGAATGCCGCAGGCGGAACTCCATGGCGAAGTCGCCCGAGCCCGCCAGGATACCCTCCAGGGCCTGCGATACGCCCGCCCGGTCATCCCTGTAGAGCCAGCGGTCCAGGAACCTCGAGAACTCCGTCCTCTCCCCCGGGTCCTCCCCGCCGCCCAACAGGCGCCGGCAACCCTCGTTAAGGCTCAGGACGACCTTGCCGCCTCCGCTCTCCTCCGCCTGGAGGGTCCAGATGCCCACCCCTCCCTCGGAGAGGATGCCCGCCAGGATGTCGCCGGAACCATGCGGGAACCACGCGGGCAGAAGTTTGGTGCTCGTAGTGGGCAAGGGCGCTCCCTTCTTGAAAATCCGACCGCGCGGTCCCCTCGCCGAGCGGCGGCGGGGGGGGGCGACTCATGACTAGAGCGCGGTTCAGCGCTCTGAACAATACTATAACGTGGCCCCCAACGATTACAACTATCGCTGTCAAACCAGCGGCCCTGCGGCATGCAGCTCTTCCGCAGCAAGCCCCGAGGCAGGTCTGGCCCGCTCCATGTCACGCCCGCCGCGCCACTGCCGGCCGGCGCGTTCCCGCCTTGAGGCCGGCAGGCAGGCGAAACTTCCCGCGACAGCCCTCCTGCTGCCCTCCCTTCGCCCTGACCTTCCGGCAGGCCGGGCATGGGCCACCAGTCTTTTCCCTGCAGGCGTTTCATGAGTCATGCGCGTCATTACTTCGCTTCTTGTAAGGCACCCATAGACCGAACTTCGCAAGAAAAAACATCACTGGGACCATAGCCCGATAGCTCGCGTGCCTCAATCTCGGGGCGCTGTTGGCAAATGGCAGACTCCTCAACTCCCGCCGCCCCCCCCCCCCCCCC
>JAITRL010000278.1 GCA_031288415.1 Deltaproteobacteria bacterium
CGCCGCGGCGCTTCCCGGCGCCTGCGGACCGCAAGGGTTCCTGCCGCCTTGCAGTATCCCGGCCCTGAGCCTTTCATGCCCCGGCCGCGCGGCTCCCGCAGGGACAGGCGTTTTTCGCAGGGCCCGGAAGCCCTTCGTTTTCAGCCCGCCTAAGGCGGCCAGGGAAGCCCGGGCGCCGCGGGTACGCCGCAGGGAGCCCGCACGCCTTCGGAACCGGCCTGCGCCTCATATCCGGACTGCCCTGACGGCTTTCGTCATCGGCCGATGCCGCGCGACTGCGGCCTGAGTGAGCGCGAGGGACAGGGCGCCCCCGCTGCGGCCTGACGTCCCGAAACCCGTGCCGGCTTTCCTGCCGCGGCCGTTCGCCTTCCTGCCCTTCGGGTAATGAAGGAGAACGGGCCTCCCTGCCTTGACGTGGCATCGCTCGGCTCCTCCCTGCCTGCCGCAGGGTCCACATGTTCCTGCAGGGAGGCGGGGGCCTCCCTTAGCAAGCCTGGCCCTTGCCATAGGGTCACGTTTTCCCTGGCGTGGCAGCCTGCCCGGGGCAGGCGGGAAACAGCCGTGTTCCGGCTGCAGGGCCCGCAGGCGGCCCTGACAAGACCTCGCGGGGCGCCCTTCCGGCATTCCCCGGGAACCCCGGCGCCTTTCCGGCGCTCGCCGCGGACGTGGGCGCCCTGCCGACGTTCGCCGCAAAGGGAACGGCTTGGAGACGGCCCCTGCTGAGGAGCCGTCCGAGTTCCGAACGCGTAAAAACCGGCGCCCTTGCTGAGACGGGAGGGCGCGCGCGGGCTCCGGGGGATGCCTGCGGACCGAGCGGCCCCGGCGTGGCTCTCGGGCCTGCCGCCGTTAGTTTAGCCGGGTTTTTGGATTTTCCCTGACCTTTTGCCCTCTTTCCCAGGCGGCGCGGCAAGGGAGTTGGCTTCAAGGGAAAAGGGCCATGAACAGGCAACGGGCTGACAGCGCCGCTGCAAGTCCCCGCCGGCCGAATCAAGCCGTTCCAAGCCAGCCTGGCGTGTTTTCTTTTGAACGTGTGCCATGAGCGGTTTTGTCTCCCTGCCGCAGGCGGCCCGGTCAGGCAGAAGGCCAAGAGCCGGGTTTTAGCCTCGCCTTGAGATGAGCCTGCCCCGCCGTCAGCCGCAGGCGCCTGAACCGGGCGCCTGTCCGAGGCGGGGCTCAGGACCTGACCAGGGAAGCGGCGAGGCGCCTCAGAGAAGGGCCGGGCCTGACAGGCTGGGAGAAGCGGGGGCATGCGGAAACGGAGGCCGGGGGCTTGAGCAGGTTTTTGGTTGAAAGGGGCGCGTGGTCAGGGGTTGGCGCTACAGGCTGGAATGCCATAAGATCATGTTTTTATATTTATATTTTAAAATATTGATATCTTATGCCTAATGAACAAATCAATTCCATCCCATTTGCCGATGCCCGCATGACCTTGTATCCGGAAGCTCCCCGAAAGAGAGGCGCGGCGCCGTTTACGCGAAGGCAATGCCGGCAGCGAAGCAAAAAGCCTTGACCTTTTCCCCTCAGCCGATAAAATGATCAAAGGCGGCCAGGCGGTCGCCTCTCCTTGTTCCTTAAGCCCGGCCTTTTCCTTACCGGCCCGTTTTCGGGCCCCCGCAAGGCTTGATTTCAATGACTGATTTCGAAGATTCAGGCAAGACGGCCGACGGATCCGCTCCCGCCGGCAAAGAAGAGAAAAGCCGGCATGATCAGGCGGCAAAAAAAATCCTGGCGGCCGACACGGACAACATGCCCGTCAGCGAGTTCGGGTTTTCCTCCTTTGGCGGGGCGGCCGAATATTTCGTGGTGGCGAAATCCCTCAGAAACGAGATTCCGCTGCACCTGCGAAGCAAGATTTACATCGATCTGCTTTTCCTGCTGACGTTCAAAGAGGGAGTCGAGCTGCCCCCGGGCTTCAACAGGGACGCGGTTGAGCTGCTGGTCGTGGAAGTGGAGGAGGAGAGGAGGGCAAGGGACGTCGCCAAGCACGTGCTCTACGCGGGAGCCCTCCTGCATGAATACTACACGTCCCTGGACATTGACTTCAGGCTGCGCATGACCGTCATCTACGGCCCGAAAGTCAGCCCCAAGAAGACGGCACGGACTGATTTCGGCAGCCTCGTCTTCAGGCCCGACAGGATTTTTTTGGCGGAGACCGACATAGACGGGCTCCTGTCCCGCGCCAAGGGCAGGCGCGAGTCAGGCCTTAAAATCACGCGCCTTGATCTTTACAGGCTCTTTTCGGCCCCCAGGATCGGCGAGACCCTGGACCCGGATCTGCTTCGTCTTTGCCTGGGCTTCGCCGCCGACCCCGCCCTGAGCAGCGAGTCCCTGGCCAGCGCCGTCGCCGTGGAGGCGACTAAGCTGTATTCCCGGAGCTTTACCCCGGAGGCCTGGAAAAAGGTGATAAGAGGTACGCGCATGGAAGAATACTTGGACGAGTATGACCTTAGGATCATACAAGAGGCTACACAGAAGAATAACGCTAAGTTGGCCTTGAACCTCCTGAAGGATGGCGTCTCCCGTCAGATCATCATCAAAAACTGCGGCGTCACCGAGCAGTGGCTGCAGGAGATGGAAGGTAAGCTGAAAGAGGGGCATTCCTCCGACTGAATCTCCCGTACCTTAAGCGGCGCCGGGAGCCCGGCTGCCTTCAAAGCCCGGACATGGTTCAGGCCGCAGGCTTTGCTTAGCCTGTCGTAAAGCCGCAGTCCCGTCCCCCGTGCCGATGCCGAAGGGGGCAAGCCTTTGCAGCGGCCTGGCTCGGGTTGGGGCGGAGCCGCGCTCCGGCTTCGCTTAGGCTTAGCCCTGACAGCCAGCCGGCAATTTCGTGGCTCTCCCCGCGTCGGCCCGGCCAAGGTCCCCGGCCTCAGGCGGCGAGCGCCTGGCTCGCGCAGTCCGAGGCGGAGTCCACGAGGCTGTTTTCCGGGATCTTCACCCCGGAGGGCTGGAAAACTTGATAAGAGGCATGCGCGCGGAAGAGCGCGCGGGCGAGTATGACCTTTAGGATCACACAGAAGGTTAAGGCTGATTTTGCCTTGAACCTCCCGAAGACGGCGTCTCGCGCCGGATCATCATCAAAAGCTTAGGCATCGCCTGGCAGCGCGGCCGCGGGATACGGAAGAGAGGCTGAAAGAGGATACAGCCGCCGGCTGAATCTCCCTGGACTTAAGCGGCCCCCGAAACCCGGAAGCCTTATCTCCGCGGACAAGGCCGATGCCGCCCCCGGGCCTCCTTGCGGCGGACCCGGCGCCAAACGGCCAGGATAAAGCAAGCGACGGCAGCGGCAAGGGCGCCCGTGAGGCTTACATGACCAAGGTCCGCCGCAAGCCGGTGCGCAACAGGAAATGCCCCCGGCGCCATGCGCGAGCATCCGCAGGGCATCGCCACCGTGCGCTTCGCCATCGGCCGCTGCGGCACGGCGACGAACTGCTCCCAGGTCAAAGGCTCCGGCCGCGCCATCATCGACGGCGAGGTCATGACCCTTATCCGCCGCGTGACTCCCTTCCCTGAGTTCCCGCCGGAGACACCCGAGCCCGCCATGACCCTCACCGCGCCCATCCAGTTCAGGATCCGCTGACGGGAGGCCGCGCGCGGCCTACATGACGGCCCGGCGCGCCCGGGTCAGGCCGATCGCCGGTTAGAGCCGGGACGGCGGAAAGCTCCTCCCGCCTCGGCCCGGCAGCTCATCCTGTTGCGGCCCGGCGGCTCATCCCGTTGAGGCCCTGGGTCACGCGTTGCGGCCATCGCGGCTCGCCTGAGCCTGCCAGGAGCCTGCGCCGGAAGTCCGGCCGCTCCCCCTTGCCTCAGCCGGCCAAAATGCCGGCGCTTCGCCCGCCGCGGCGCTTCCCGGCGCCTGCGGACCGCAAGGGTTCCTGCCGCCTTGCAGTATCCCGGCCCTGAGCCTTTCATGCCCCGGCCGCGCGGCTCCCGCAGGGACAGGCGTTTTTCGCA
>JAITRL010000351.1 GCA_031288415.1 Deltaproteobacteria bacterium
CGATGGCCACGCCATCCCCCACCATTTTCTGGGCGAAGGTGGGATCCGGCACTTTTTCGACGGGAACGACGAGGCCTGAGACCGGGGCGACGAGAACGCGGCTGGAATTCGGGTTTGGCGAGGTCATTTAACTCTCTCCGCGCGAAAATAGGGAGTTAGAAAATGATGAGAGCGGCTTTGCAAAGGGAAACTCCGAAAAGGCGGCCGCGAGCGGAAATATCGCTCTGCGCCCGCGGCTGCCGCGCAAGCCCTCCCGCGACCGGCTTGAAGGAAAAGCCCGCCGCCGGCGAGGAGAGGCGTGGCATGGCGAGGGGCCAGGAGGCGCGGCTTTGGCCCCGCCGGCTTTGGCCCCGCCGGCTTTGGGCCCGCCGGCTTTAGGCCGCCCAGGTTTTGAGGCTCCCGGGGTTTTGGCGCCCCCTGGCCGTGGCGGCTCGGGTTCGGGCTCGGGCGGCCCGGACTTGGGGACCCCTGGCTTGGTCGACCGGGGGCTTTGGGCCGACAGGCTCCCGGCGCCTGCGGGTTTGGGGCCCTCCCGCGAACGGGCCTGCGCAAGGCTTTCCGGCGGCGGGCCTTCCGGAGGAGGCGGCCTGCGTGGCATTCCGCAGGCGGCAAGGCGCATGCCGCAGAAAACGAAGCCGCGCCGCCGCAGGCCGGCGCCTGAGGCGGGGGGGGACCGCGCCACGCTCAGGAGCGCGAAGGGAGCCGGGGCCTTTCCTGGCCTTGCGCGAGGCCGCTGAGGCGCGCCGCGCCGCCGCCGGCAACGGTCCCCCCGCCCATTATAACCCGCCGCCGCCGCCGGGCGCCGCCGCCAGGACAGAAAAATCCCTTGAGTTTTTCCGGCTTCCCCAACATGAAGGCAACGTGCGGCCAAAGGCCTTGGTCACTTCGCTTCCTCCCGGCCCTTCCCTTCCCCCGGAGCCGGCCCGGAGCCGCCGTGGGAGGGCTTGCCGTCTCCCCTGCCCGCGGCGGAAGGATCGGCAGCGCACTCGCCCCCCGCCCAGGAGAGGCCCCCCCAGTCCGCGCCGGACAGGGGGCGCCGGGGCCGTCTCCCCATGCGGCCGCGCGCGGCGGCCAGGGACCTGGGATGGCTCTCGCGAAACTCGCTGACGGCCTCGTCCCACCTGTCGGCGAACACGCGGTCACGCCGCTTGAGGCGGTAAAAAGTCGTGATGTCCTTGCCGGCCACCAGGGCCGCCTCGCGGGAGCTCTTGCCCGCCCGGATCCCGCCGAGAAACACGGCCGCCTCGTTCTCGCGGCTGCGGGAGCTGGCCGCCTCGCGCCCCTTCTGGCCGGCCTCGGTCCACAGCCTCGCGAACTCAGGATCCTTGTGCCTTCGCTTGTAGAAGCTGGCGGAGTTGATTCCGGAGCCTTCGGCGGCCGAGGAGACCGTGGCCCCGCCGGAGAGGGCCGCCAGAAAGCTCCCCACGTTGTCCTGGGTCATGGTCTTGACTTTGGAGTTCGCGCGCCCGCCCGACCGCACGGCCTGGGCCCAGGCCTCGCTGAAATCCGGGGAGTGCTTCTTCAGCTTGTACAGGAGCTTCCAGTTCAGGGAAGCCTCCTTCCTGGCGCCGTCCACGGTTTCCCCGTGCTTGAGGGCATCCAGGAATACGCCTAGCCTGGGATCGTCGAGAGAGTTCATGGGAATCCTCGCCAGGGTGCCCCCGGCTTCCCGCCGGGGGAGGAAAGGCGCCCTTCTTGCCGAGACCTGAAATGGCCTGCCCGGCCGCCCGCAAGGCGGGTTTCGCCGCCCAGGCTCCTCCCCTGCATTGCCGCGCCTTGCCTTCCTGCGGTTCTCCCGCGCTCATCGGCGGGATTAGTAAAGGCATCCTCCGCGGCCCTTGCAGGCGCCTCCGGGGCGGGCGGCCCTGCCCCCGCCCGCCAAGGTCCCTGGCCACCGCAGGGCGGGAGCGCCGGGGCGGGAGCCCGCGGAAGTCCCGGCTCCCGAAAACGGCAGATTCAAGCTTGTGGACTGTTTGACATGTTATAGAACACATCCAGACAGTATTCCAGGAGTTTTTGATTCGGGCCGGATTCATGCCGGCCTTTGCTCTGGGTCATCCTCTTGAAATCATTGAAAAATCAGCTAGCGATTCTCGGCAGCCTCCCTGTCGCGCGAAAACCGGCGGGAAGCGCCGGCGGACGGCCCGGCCGGGGAAATGCGGGGGATTGTCAGGCGGAATGCCGGCCTGCCGCTGCCGCCGGCTCTTGACGGCCTTGAAAGCTTGTCCCGCGAATTTTCGCCTGCCCTGCCCCGGCCTTCTCGGCCGCCTGCCCGGGAAAACCCCCTCTCCCGCCGCGCCCGCTCAGGCCGCCTTCCCTGGCAGGCTGCCTCTCCCGCCGCGCCCGGCCCGCGGTTACAGTCGGCGGCAAAAGCCCCGGAAGACAGGGAGCGGACTGCCCGGAACCGGGGCTCGGCGCCCTGAGGCCCGGGCAAGACCCCCTCCTGATTTCCCGGAAGGGATACAGATTCGTCGGATTAGGGCCCCTCCCGGAAACGGATCTGTTCTGAAAAAGAACCCTCCGCCGCCTGAGGTCCCCCTGCGGCCCCTCTCAGGCGGCCGTTTTCAACGGGTTCAGAAGGTTTTTTCAGGCCCGGGCCTTCGGAAATGCTCCTGGAAAGCCCGAAAACGCCTCCTGCCGGCCGCAGGCGCATCGGGCTTTTCCGAAAGCAAATCCTTGCCCGGCAAGGATTCCGGGGAAAAGCGGCCTTGCCGGGGCCTTCCCTCCGCTTCCGCAGGCAAGCCGGCCTTGGCACAAGGCTTGCTTAAATTTCCCTGAAAGTTCCTTCAGACCGGTTCATCTGCCCTGGCCGGCCCCCCTACGCCGCGGTTCCCTCTCCCCCCGCAGCTCCCCTGACGGCCCTGAACGGCCCCCAGGGCGCGCCGCGCCGCTCCCCGTCCGCGGCGCGCACTGCCCCGCAACGTTCTCCGGGCGGCGCCCGCCTCGCCCAGCGGCGTTCCCGTATGCGGCGCCCGCCCGCCCCGCGCGGGAGACAGCGGCTCCCCGGGGCCGCCGCATGGCCCCGCCTGCGGCTTCCCCGCCAGGCGGGGGCATCGGCGCCGGGCCATAGCTTCGCCTGCGGGCGAAGCCTCCTTCCCGCCGTCTCCTGCCCGGGCGGGGCCTCGTTTTTTCTGGCGCGGCGGCCGACCTCGGGGCGGGGCCTGTCCCGCCGAACCCGCATGAAGGCGGGCCGCCGCACCCTTCCCTTCCGCCCCGTGCCCCGGCTTGAGGCTGTCCCGGCCATGCCGCGAAAGGATTCCGCATGCAGCCCGTCCCCCGCAAGGGCCTCCTCTCCCCGGAAGAGTGCCTGGCCGTCCTGAAGGAGTGTCCCGTGGCGTGCCTCGCCACCCTTGGGCCCGACGGGGAGCCCTGCGTGACCCCGGTGCACTTCGCGGCGGCGGACGGCGTCCTCTACGTGCACGGGGGGAAGGAGGCCTCCAGGCACCGCAACGTCGCGCGGGACCCCAGGGTGTCGCTCTCGGCGTACCTGGGCGGCGCCCTTTGCCACGCCGACGGGCCCTGCGACACCATGACCTTTTACAGGAGCGTGTCGGTCACCGGCACGGCGCGGATGGTGACGGACAGCGCCGGGCGCTCCGCCGCCCTGGACGCCCTGGTGCTCAAGTACACGCCCCGGCATGCCGGAAAGCCTTACCCGGAAGACGCCCTCGAGATCACGGCCGTGATGGCCGTGGTGCCCTCCTCAGTGACGGGGAAGAGCTTCAGTTGAGCGGGGGGACTGTCCAGACCGGGCTGGAAGGCGCGCAGGCCCCGCAGGACCGCGCCAGGGCCGCCCCGGGGGCCTCCGCCCAGTCCCCCTCCGGGAAGGGGGACAGGCTGGTCTCGCTCTTCCTCACGGTGGAGAGGCTCATCGCCGGCAAGGGCGACATGAACGGCGCCCTGGACACGCTCCTGTACTACATGCGCAAGGAGCTCGGGGTCGCCAAGGCCATGATTTCCCTGTACCACGCCTCCTCCGGGAAGATCTTCCTGGACCGCTCCCTGGGCTTCTCCAGGGAGGAGGCGGACAGGATCCTGCGCGAGCTTTTCCGGGAAGGGCCCGAGACGCCCGCCTCCGGGCGCGGCCCCCGTCTTCCGGGGAAGCCGGGGGGCCGCGGCCGCCAGGGCCCCTCCGCTCCCGGACTCCCCTGGCACGCGCCCGAGGATTGGACTGGCGGACTGGTGCACGTGCCCGTCTCCCGGGGCGACAGGCTCCTGGGGGCCTTAAGCGCCCAGACCCGGCCGGGCGACCTGCCGGGGGCTAGAAGGCTCGCGGGGGAACTCTCGGCGATGGCGAAGCTCTTCTCCGGGGAGGCGGGGCTCTACATGTCGGAGCTGATTGACCTCCCCTCCCTCGAAAAAAGGCTCAAGACGCTTTCCCTGGAACTCTACGAGCTCAAGGAGCGGTCGCGGCCCTCCAGCCTCGTGTCCTCGTCCCCGGCCATGCAGGAGGTGTACTTCCTGCTGAGGAAAGTGGCCTCCAGGAGAACCGTGGTGCTGATCCAGGGCGAGCGGGGGGTCGAAAAGGAGACCGTGGCCCAGTCCCTCCACTACGACGGCCTCAAGGCGGGAGGGCCGTTCGTCAAGCACGACTGCGCCGGGGGGGCCGCGGCCTTCAGCCCTGCGGCCGCGGGCCGCTTCACCGACGGCCCGGAGGACGGGGAAGGCCCAGGCGGGGCGCCGGAAGGAGGCTTCCCTCCCGGAGCCGCAGGTGAGGCCTCAGGCTTCCCTGCCTCCCTCCTTGAGGCGGCGGAAGGCGGGAGCCTGTTTCTGGACTCGGTGGAGGCCCTCCCCCTGGCCGGCCAGGCGCGGCTCCTCCAGGTCCTGCGCGACAGGGCCTACGAGAAGGCCCCCGGCGAGGGGCCGGTCCCCGCGGACGTGAGGGTGATAGCCGGGACCTGCGCGGATCTCGCCCAGCTCGCCGCGGAAGGGCGCTTCCTCAGGGAACTCCTGTACCGCCTGAACGTCTTTCCCATCAGCATCCCTCCCCTGCGCGAACGCGAGGAGGACATAGCGCGGCTCGCCAGGCACTTCCTCGCGCGCTACGCCTCGGAGGCCGGAAAGGGAATCGACTCCATCGGGCCCGCCGCCATGGAATGCCTCCGGGCCTACCGCTGGCCGGGAAACGTGGCCGAGCTTGAAGACGCGATGCGCCTGAGCGTCGTCATGCACGAGGGGGGATCCGGGGCCGTCGAGCCGGGGGACCTGCCCTCGGCCGTGCGCTCCGCCGCCGGCGGCTGGGCCTCGGGCCCGTCCGGGCTCGATGACAGGCTCTCGTCCATGGAGCGCGAGATGATCTCCGAAGCCCTGCGCCGCCGCCGCGGGAACATCTCCCGCGCGGCCGAGGACCTGGGCGTGACCCGCAGGTCCATGGGCCTGCGGATGCGGCGCCTCAACATAAACTACAAGGATTTCAGGGCGTAGATCGCCTAAGTCGCCCGCGGAAACGCGCGCGGGGGCCTCCGGGCGCGGAAACCCCGGCGCGCTCCCCGCCGGAAGGCATAATCGCGGCCGCGCCTGCCGCGCACAGGCGCGATGGCGCCTGTAACCGAAAACTCAGGGGCGCGCCTCCGCCAGAAAGCTGAAATCTACGGGGCCTTGCCGCCCACAGGCGCAGCGGCGCCTGTAACCGAAAACTCAAAGGCGCGCCTCCGCCCGAAAGCTAAAACCCGCAGGGCCTTGCCGCGCACAGGCGGAGCGGAGCCAGAAGCCGAAAAGGCCGGAGCCTGCGGCGCTCGAAAGCGCGCGGCCGGGGAGCGGCCCCGGCCTGTCCGCGACTGCGGCCTCCGGCGGGGCGCCCGTGACCTCAGCCAGGCGGGAACGGAGCGGGCTGGCCCTCAGGGTGAGCGCCGAAGCTCTGGCGGGCGCAACCTCCGAGTTATCCCGGTCCAGCAGGCGCGTTCCCGCCTCGGCCGCCGCCGAGGCTTTCGGCAGACCGGCCTTCGGGCGGAATGGCCGAGGCTCTCTCCGTCCGCGTCTGTTCCGCATCGGCCCTGCGCGCCTGGGATGCTCCCGCGCCGCCGCGGCGCCCCCCCTCAAGGAGACGCCTCTTGTCAGGGCGGCTCATCGTTCCATGAGGCCCCGGCGCCTTCGCGGCAGCCGCCGGGCTGGACCTGGCTATGCCGCCGCAGGGGACGGACAAAAGGCGAGGCCCCTTCAGTGACTTGCCCCTCTGGTCGCCGGGTGCCTTACGGCTTTATGTCCTGAACGCCTGAACGCAGGCGCCGGGGCCGCCATGCCGCTGCCGTGACCGGGCCTTGCCTCGCGCGTGGCCTCGACATGGCCTCGCGCGGTATCCCGGCAAGTACACGTCCTTTAGCCCTGCCTGGCCTCGCGCGGGAGGCTCGATAGCAGGCGGCCTCGGCGGGCGTGACTGGACCGCGTTCCAGGGCCTGCCGCATGAGTAAATTTCAGGGCCGCCGCAGGAGAAAGATTCGCGGCCAAGCTCAGGACATCGTTGCCTGGCCGGCCTCAGAACGGCGCGCCTGAAAGGCGCCTACCCTTCTTCCTCATTCTCCGGCCCGAGGTCCCGAAGCCCGGCGGGCCCCCCGGGCGTTTCTTCCCCGGAAAGGTCAGCTCCTGCGCCGGAACCCGCGCGTTCAGCGGCCTCGCTGAAGCCGGAACTGCTCTTCAGGAACTTCTCGGCGGAGGCGAGTAGGTTCTCAAGGATGGACACCTTTTCCTTGATTTCCCCGTAGACCCGCTCCCGCTCCGCCGGAGAGGGGATCGTCATTATCCCCCGGTCCAGGGGGGGCTGGAGGCCCACCAGCTGGAGCCAGGGGTAATCGCTTTCCATGATCTTGGTCTTCTCGAGGACCCAGTAGGCATCCCGCTGCCGGTCTAGCGCGGCTATAATCAACTCCCGCCCGAAGGAACCATCCTCCAGAATAGCGTCGGCCATGCCCAACACCCTGGCGACCTTTTCCATGTACGTCCGAAAATAGTCCGAGATCATCCTGTCGCTGCCGGTCCAGTCCCTCTCCGCGCAGGACCCCTCCCGGCCTGTTCCGCCGTCTGCAGTCTCGGTCATAATCACCTTCACGCGCTCCTCCGGCCGTCCTTGAGGCGGCCGCGACAACGAGCGGCTCCCGTTCCCTCAGCATGAGGGCCCAGCCCCTCGGAGCCTTTCGGCGCCGGTTCCAGGCGGCCGGCCTTCAGGGCAACCCGAGGGCTTCCCCTCCGCCCTGCCGCCTCTCCTTTTCCCCCTGCGGCGCCGCCGGCCGCGAGGGGGCTATGCCCTGCGAGTCGCGGCCGGGGCATCGGGAGACGCCCGTCGGCTCCCGCCTATTGCGCGAGGCGTTGACCGAAATATGCCATATGTCCGGGGATAAAACAAGCCTCCCCCGGCCGCTGGGTGGAGACCGGCAAAGGCTTGTCCTTGCCGAGGTTCAAGAGCTAAGGCGCCTCCCGGCCGCAACCGGCGGGCCGAGGCGCCTCCCGGATGAGGCCGGCCGGCCAGGTGTCCTCCCGGCCGAAGCCGGCGAACTGAGGCATCTCCCTGAGAAGGTGAGGCTTATGGCGCGGGCCGCCGGAGGCATCCATACGGAGAAATCGCGGTCCTTGCGCTTCCGCCCTCTCCCGCCTGGCGCGGCCGAGAGGGCAGGTCAAAGGCGACCCCGGCCTTGCGCGGCGGCCTGAGCCTGCAGGGTTCGCCTGCGGCGCGCCGAAAAGCGGCAAGTTGACAAGAGGGAGGGCGGCAGTATACTTTTCCTGCTCGCTCCAGACAAAGTCCCGGCACGCTCCCGATAAGGCTTGCCACTGGTGGCACCATGAGAATCCCGTTCCCTCCGCGCCTCGGCGCCGACGCCGTCATCCTTTTTCTGCTCCCGATCCTGTTCCTGATCCTGGCCTCCCCTCTCGCCGCCCAGACAGCCGGGCAGCCCCTGTCATCTCCCGCTGAGCCCTCCGGCGCGGGGCAGGCCGCCGCCCCCGATGCCGGAAAACCCGGTGCGCCGCCAGCCGCGGATGCCGCAAAGCCCGACTCTGACGGGGGTCAGGCCGCCGCGGATGCCGCAAAGCCCTCAGCGGATGCGGAACAGGCCGCCGCAGGTGCGGGAAAGCCCGCCGCCGCGGCCCCGGCCGGGCCCTGGAGGCCGGAATGGTCCTTCGACAAGATGAGCCAGCCTTTCGAGAAGAGGAGGCGGGAGGCCGAAGCCCTCTCGGGCCAGGGGAACCTCCCCAAGGCGGAGGGTTACTGGGTCTCCCTGGCGGAGGCGCTTTCCAAGCAGCGCGGGGGGGCCTCAGACCCGAGGACCTTCGCCGCGCGCAGCCGCGCGGCGCGCCTGAGCCTCGAGAACGGCCGGCCCCGGGACGCGCTCGCCGAAGCCGCCGCCGCGTCCCATGG
>JAITRL010000374.1 GCA_031288415.1 Deltaproteobacteria bacterium
GTGAAGGGCACCTCCAGGTAAAATTTTTCCAGGAACTCGAGCCTGCGGGAATTTTCGTCGCCGCTTTCCCCTTTCCGCATGGTCTCCGCGGGAGCCTCCGCAGGCTCCGGCGGCTTCGCCGGAGCGACGGCCGCCGTGAGGGGCGCGAGCTGCTTGGCCGGCGCGGCCGGCTTCCCGGGCGGCGCCTGCGCCTTGGCCGGCGCGGCCGGCTTCCCGGGCGGCGCCTGCGGCAAGGCCGGCGCGGCGGCTTCCTTGCGGGGAGACTGCGGCTTGGCGCGCGCGGCGGCTTCCTTGCGGGGAGACTGCGGCTTGGCTCGCGCGGCGCCTTCCTTGCGGGGAGACTGCGGCTTGGCGCGCGCGGCGGCTTCCTTGACAGGGGACCGCGGCTTGCCTCGCGCCGCAGAGGCCTGCCGGGAGCGGAGGGTTCCCTCACGCTTGCCGGGATTCACGCCGCCGGAAGACCCGCACGCCCTTCCGCGTTTTTTTCTGCCTCCGCCCGGTTTCCTGTCCATGATCACTCAGCACCTGTCCGCGCGCGGCGGAGGCCCGGATAAGCCGACATGCGCTCCTGCGGAACGGCGATGGCGCAGTTACGGCGCCCGCTTTAAAAAACGGCGAGACCAGACGGATAAAGAAAGACTTAACATGAAAACATGCGGATTGTGCGGAGTCAATCGATTTTCCGTCCGGATTTTCCATGATTACTTCGTGTTTTTCCTGCTCCCTAAAGAAAGCGCCGCCGCTTTCATGGAACGCAGCCTGAAGAGAGATTAAGGCCTCATTCGCCGGCAAAATTCTCTCGTCTGCAGAATATCCTTATGCTGCAAGGCTTTTAGGAATGATTATGCACGTCGGATTTTTTACATGATTACCGCGTGTTGACGTCGCTCCCAAAACGGCGCGCCGGATCGTCGCTCGTTACGCAGCCTGATGCGTGAATCCGCAGCGGTTCAGGGTAATGCCGCGCCGCGCGTTCATGGCCGCTTTCCCGCGCCCTGAAGGCGGAGACGCGGGCCGAAGCGGATTTCCGGCTCATGATTTTCCAGGATTAACCGTCGTTGACGGGGCCGCCGGGCCGGCATGCCGGCTCTTCCTGCGCCGCTCCACGCTGCCGGAAGAGCGATTCAGGGCCGGAACGGGAGAGGCGGCTTGACTCGCCCGCGCCTCTTCGCGGCTGCTTTACTCGGCCGCCCCGCTTTGACGGCGCTCGCCTCCGGCAGGGCCGGCTGAAGCGCGATGAGCGCCCCTTAGTTTTCCATGATTACCCGCTGTCAGATCGCACGGCTTTAAAATGTGTATCGAATTACGGTATAGCGCTGCCTGTCGCCCCGGTCCGTGACGGCCGCTCGGCAAGCTCCGGAAACTGCCGCGCCGAACGATTCAGCCGGAAGCCTTAATTCCGCGCGAACGATGCCCCTCAGAGCCCGTCCCCGCTCACGTATGCCGCGCCGCTCCGGGAAGGCGTTGCCCGCGCGCCTGCCGGGAACGCCGGCCTTGCGCGGCAAAGGCCTCCCTGTCTGATTTGCCGGAGGCCGGCCGCGGCCCGCGGCAGCGGAACCGCCGCCCTGTCCCCGCACGGCGCCCCGGAGGCCAGGCTGGCCTTGCGCCGGCCGGACATGTTTCCCTCGAATAGCCGCTCATGCCGCTCTATGCCGCTCTATGCCGCTCTATGCCGCTCTATGCCGCTCCGGGCTGCCTGAGACTTTGCCTTCGGGGGAAAACCGCAAGGAGGAATCGCCGCCGCCGCAGCCTTCCGTCCCCGTTCCGGGCCTCACGGGCCGTCTCAGGGCCGGCGCGCGCCTCCCGCCCTCCCAGGTTCAGCCCCTCGCCGGCCGGCTGACTTCCCGCCGGGCCGGGCCCGGGCGCGGCGTCACGTGCCGGCGCCGGCCGCAAGGAGGCCATGCCTCCGCGCGGGGCAGGCGGCTTCTCGGCCCATGGCGTAAACGGCAAAGGCCTTCTTTTCCCGCCGGTTTATTCCGCGCCGTGCCCGCGAAAGGCGCCTGCCAGGCATCGCCCGCAAGGGGCCGCGCCCCGGCCGCTCCCTTCCCCGCGCTTGGGCGCGAACCCGTTTCCTGTCAGGCTTCTCAGGCAGAAGGAGGGGCGGAGGCGCCTGCGCGCCCTGCTCCTCCGGCACGGGCTTATCCGCCTGTTGACTCGGCCCGGCAATATCGATCATGCCTGTCAGGCAAAGTCTCCTGCCGCCGCGGGTTCTTGTCCGCCGCCGGAGCGAGCCATGCCGACATGGAAAGATCCCTGGCTTTTTGGCGCCGCTGAGATCGGCCGCCTTCCTGGATGAGGAAAAGCCCGTCAGCCCTGATCTTCGCGGCCTAAGTCTCCTTTCAGGAGTTCCAGGCTTGTCGGGCTTGTCGGGCTTGTCGGGCTTGTCGGGCTTGTCGGGCTTGTCTGGCTTGTCTGGCTTGTCTGGCTTGTCTGGCTTGTCTGGCTTGTCTGGCTTGTCTGGCTTGTCGGGCTTGTCGGGCTTGTCTGGGCTGCCGGCCGATTTTTTGGCGCTGCCCCGAAAGCGCAGGGATGTCCCGGGCGGGCCGCGCCTTCCTCCCGACGCGCAAGTCTCCCCGCGCGGCGCCGCGGCGCGATCCTTTTCCGGCCCGCAGGGCCCGGAGGCCCTTCAGGGGCCCGGCGCGGCTCAGGGAGGCCCCGGCGGGAACAATGGGCGCGGTCAGTCCACGATCTCGATGGGCTCCTCCTCCGCCAGGCCCCGTTCCCGGTCCACCCGAAAGGACTTGAGGACCGGCTCCGGCCCGGCCAGCGAGAGGATGAGGTAGCTCGCGGCAGGGTCGAACGAGAGCCTGATGTCCTCTGCGGAAGGCCTGGCCGGCGTGTCGGGATGGGAATGGAAGTTTCCCAGGGGCGACAGGCCCAGGCGGCGCATGTCCTTGACCGCCGAGAGCTGCTCGCGCCGGTCGACGGTGAAGTGGACCCGGCTTTCGTCCAGGTTTTTCAGGAGGTAGACCTTCCCGACCGTCTTCCCGTCGCCGGAAACTGACCCCGCGATGAGCCCGCAGGCCTCCAGCGGCCTCTGGCCGAGGGAATGGCGGAGAATCGCCTCGTAGTCCATCCGGTTGAGCCGCAGCCTCACGCCGGCCTCCTCAGGCGCCCGGCGGCGCGATGCCGCAGGCCGGGATCCCGTAATCCTCGGGCGCGAGTATGGTGCGTTCCTCCCCGCAGGCCGGGCACGAGGGGCGCCTGGGCAGCCTCACCTTCCTGAAGTCGCTCTTGAGGGCGTCGTAGGTCAGGAGGCTCCCGGTCAGGAGTTCCCCCGCGCCGGTCAGGTACTTGACGGCCTCCAGGGCCTGGAGGCACCCTATCACGCCGGCCAGGGCTCCGATCACGCCCGCCTCGCGGCAGGTCGGAACCGCCTCGGGCGGGGGCGGCTGGCGGAACACGCACCGGTAGCAGGGGCCGCGGCCCGGCACGTAGGTCATGAGCTGTCCCTGCCAGCGGATGATCCCGGCGTGCGAGAAGGGCTTGGACGCGATGACGCAGGCGTCGTTGATGAGGAACTTGGCCGCGAAGTTGTCCGTGCCGTCCAGGACGAAGTCGTAGCCCTCCAGGGCCTCCAGGATATTGGACGCGGCAAGCCTTCCCTCAAAGGCGCGGACCTCCACCTCGGGGTTCAGGGCGCGGATGGCCTCCCGGGCGGAAAGGGCCTTGGGGGTCCCCACTCCGGACGTCGCGTGGATGACCTGGCGCTGGAGGTTGGAGAGGTCCACGCTGTCCCCGTCCGCTATGCCCAGGACGCCCACCCCGGCGGCGGCGAGGTACAGGGCCGCCGGGGATCCCAGGCCGCCGGCCCCCACTATGAGGACCTTCCCGGCCTTGAGGCGCTTCTGGCCCTTAGCCCCTATCTCCCTGAGGATGATGTTCCTGGAGTATCGCTCGAGCTCCGCGGGGGAGAACGTTACGGGGGCCTCAGCCACGGCCGCCGCCCATGAAGTACAGGAACTCCACGCTGTCCCCTTCCTTGAGGCTCCTGGTTTCCGTATCCCCGCCCTCCACGAACTCGTCGTTGAGGGCCACGGTCACGTACTCGGGCGTCTCCACCTTCTCGAGGCGGATAAGCTCCGCCACGCTCAAGCCCTCCCGGTACTCCTTCTTCAGCCCGCCCACGGTTATTTCCATCTCAGTTTTCCTTTCCGGGCAGTTTCCCGTCCTGAGCAGCCTTTCCGGCGCCTTTCCGGTCCTGCGGCGCCTTTCCGGCCCCCGCCCGAGGCGTCGGCGGCCCCTTACCGGCCCCTTTGCGGGAGCGCCTCGGGACTCCCGCAAAGGGGCCGGAGCCTTTCAGGCGCCCGAACGGCTCCGGGCCTGCTTGTGGCTACTGGGGGCCTTCAGGGGGCGCCCCCTTGCGCACCAGAAGGTTGTAGGTGCCGTCCCCGTTGTCCGTGAGCCTGAGGATCCTGTGGCCCTCGTCCTTGATGCTCCTGGGCACGTTGGCGAGGGCCTCCCCCTCGTTGAGGCGGATAATGATCTCATCCCCCTCGCCTATCTCGTCCAAAGCCATCTTGGCCAGGACGAAGGTCATGGGGCACACGGCCCCGGTGGTGTCCACCGTCCCGGGCGGCTTGCCGCCCCTGTCAACGTCGCTCATGCCTTTACTGTCCTCCCCCCGCCCGGCCGGCGAGGGCGCCCGCGAGGGAGTCCGCGAGGGCCTGCCAGCCCGCGCGGAGGATGACGGACCGGAAGCGCTCCCCGGGCCTCCCCCGCTCGACGAAAAACTCCACGGCCCGGTCCGCCGCCGCGAAGAGCTCTTCCTTGTCCCGCAGGAGCGGCAGCAGGGCCTCGCCTATGCCTATGACGTTCCCGAAGGTCCCGCCGAAATACAGCCGGTAGCCGGGCGTGCCTTTCCAGGCGTCGGAGGGGCAGGAGCTCACGCAGCGCCCGCAGTTGTTGCACCTGGCGGGATCGAGCCGCACGGGCCCCTCCTCGCCCGCGAGCGACAGGGCCCCGTCCCGGCAGATCTTCACGCAGAGCCCGCAGCCGGTGCAGGCCTCCCCGTCGAGTTCCAGGAACAGGGCGCCCTTCACGCCCAGGTCGTTCTCCTCGGCCTTCAGGCAGTTGTTGACGCAGCCTGTCACGCCCAGCTTGAACTTGTGGGGAAGTTCCCGCCCGAAGTAGCGCTCGGAAATCTCCCTGGCGAGGCTAGCCGTGTCGATGCAGGCGCTGGGGCACACCGCGTCGCCTTGGCAGGCGGTGACGGTCCGCACCCTGGGCCCGCAGACGCCGGCGGACACGCCGCCTTTGGCCAGGAAGGCCTTGACGGCCTCCGTGTCCCTGAGGTCCACGAAGGGTATCTCCACGCCCTGGCGGGAGGTGAGGTGCACCCTCCCCGCCCCGAAGCGCTCGGCCGCCTCCGCTATGACGCGGATCTGGGCGGCCGAAAGGTCGCCGCCCACCACCTTGAGCCGCATGGAGAACTTGTTCTTCTGACGCTGGCGCATGAAGCCCCCGTTCTTGAGGGCCTTATAGTCCGCTTCCATCTGGCTTCGCAGCCTCCCTCCCGAAACGCGCGGGCCGCCGCCCGCCTGAAACGCGCGGGCCGCCCCCGCCTGAAACGCGCGGGCCGCCCACCTCCTTCAGATCCCCCCTCCCGGCGGGACCGGCGGCGGGCCGCCCGGAAGGCCGCCTTCGCCGCCGGGTCCCGCGAGCGGGCCCGTGAAGGCTATCCTCCGGTAGACGTTGAAGTCAAGCCACCTGGAGGCCGGGTCGGGCCCGGCCCCGGAGGCCGCCCTGGCGAAGGCGGCCAGCAGCCCTTCCCAATCCCAGGCCGAGGCGACTTTCAGGGCGAAGCCCCTGCCGTTGACGGCGGGGAAGCCCCCCCAGGAGTATCCAGACAGCGGCAGCACCTCGGCCACCCGGCCGCCGCGGATCCTCACGGCCGCGCGGTCCCGGAAGACCACGACGTCGAAGGAGTCCGGGTAGGCGTAAGACTCCCCGGCCAGGGGCACCGGGTCACCCACCCCGTAGCGGCAGGGGGAAGGCTCGCGGATGGACACGGCCTGCTCCTCGAGGGAGTAGCTGTACTCCTCGAACAGGGCGGCCCTGGCCCAGACCCCGCCGGAGGCGAAGCCGGCGCCCCGCTCCAGCGCCGCCCCCGCCCCGGTGATGATGCCTCCCCCCGCCACGTCGTAGCCGTCCACGATGACGAAGCGCCCGGTAACCCTGTGCCGGGAGAAGAGGTCCAGGGCCATGGGCCGCGAGAGCCTGACCGCGGCCTCGGCCACCTCCCCGGACTGGACCTCGTCCGAGGCCCCGGCGGGGGCCAGGGTCGAGGAGTCGATGCGGTTGTAGATGCCTGTCACGCGGCAGTCGCAGGAGTCGGTGGCGAGCTTCAGGCGGTAGCGCCTGCCCTTGGAGAGAGGGGCCCTGCCCATCCAGAAGACCGAGGCCCTGAAGGCGTCCGCGACCTCCGGGGGGTCGTCGCGCAGCGAGATCACCTCGCCCCGGCGGTTGAAGAACTCGTCCGAGGCGGTGACGCCGACCGACTCGCCCGCCAAGGCCTCGCCGCGGGCGTCCCTGGGAAGCCAGGCCTCGATGGAGGCGCATCGGGTCCGCCGGCCCGAGGGGCTGATGAGGATCTCGTCCCCCGCCCTGAGGGACCCGCTCTCCACCCGGCCAGCGATGATCCTGCGGTCATCGAACTTGTAGACGTCCTGGATGGGGAGCCGCAGCCCCTCCTCGCGAGCGGGCTTTTTCAGGCCGTCCAGGGCGCCTATCAGGGTCGGCCCGGAAAACCACGGCATGCGCGCGGAGGGCGAGAGGATGTTCTCGCCCAGGAGGGCGGAAAGGGGGAGGAAGGGGCCGGCCTCGATGCCCAGATTCCACAGGAAGGCCGAGAGCTCGGAGCGCGCGGACTCGAAGGCGCCCTCGCTCCAGCCGGCCAGGTCCATCTTGTTGACCAGCACTCCCACGCGGCCCACCCCCAGAAGCGAAAGCATGTGGGCGTGCCTCCGGCTCTGCTCCTCGACCCCCCGCGCGGCGTCCACGACCAGGAAAGCCGCCTCCGCGTCGGAGGCCCCGGAAATCATGTTCTTCAGGAACTCCTTGTGGCCGGGGGCGTCGATGATGAGGTAGTCCCTTTTCCCGGTCCTGAACTGGAGGCGGGTCGTGTCGATGGTGATGCCCTGCTTGCGCTCCTCCTCGAAGGCGTCCAGGAGGAACGCGAACTCGAAGGGCTGCCCGGTCTCCCTGGAGATCTCCCGCACCCTGTCTATCGCCCCCTGGGGCAGCGATCCCGTGTCGTACAGGAGGCGCCCGATGACCGTGGACTTGCCGTGGTCCACGTGCCCGGTCACCACCAGGGAGAGCTTCTCCCGCGTCTCTTGGGCGCCTGCGGCGTCCCCGGCCGCTGCGGCCTGAGGGGCCGATGCCTTATGGTATTCGTCGTTCACCTGCTCGCCTCTCCCGCCCGCCTCGCCGGCAGGCCTGCCGCGGTTCTCCCGCCCGCGTCTCCGGTCCGCTTGTCACGGTTCGCCCGCCGCTTCCTCCGGCCCTCCGGCTCCTGGCCCGGGCCCGGCCTCCCGGAAGGGGCCCGGCGGAAGCCTCATGGGGCTACATGTAGCCGTCCTTTCTCAGCTTCTGCATGGCGTAGGAGTCCTCGCGGTCCTGGGCGCGGCCCGCCCGCTCGCTCACCTGGGTATTCTCCAGCTCCAGCACGATCTCGGCGACGGTGGAGGCCTCGGAACGCACCCTGCCGGTGCAGGGGGCGCATCCCAGGCTCCGGTAACGCTCGCCGCCCTTGGTGAAGTAAAGGTCAATCACGGGGATGCCCTCGCGCTCTATGTAGCGCCAGACGTCGATCTCCGTCCACTCCAGGAGAGGGTGGACCCGGATATGCCGCCCCTTGGGGAAGTCCGTCTTGAACTGCCCCCAGAGCTCAGGCGGCTGGTTGGCGTAGTCCCAGCTGTCATCCTCGTTCCTCTCGGAGAAGACCCGCTCCTTGGAACGCGACCCCTCCTCATCGCGCCTGACCCCCACGATGAGCCCCTCAAAGCCGTAAGTCCTGGTCATCTCCGCCAGGGCATCGGTCTTGAGGGCCTTGCAGCATGCGAGCCTCCCTGCCTCCGGGCCCATGCCGGCGGCCAGGGCCTCCTCGTTGCGGTGCACTATGAGGTCGAGGCCGAGCTCCTTGGCCACCTTGTCGCGGTAGACGATCATCTCGGGGATCTTGTAGCTCGTGTCCACGTGGATGAACGGGAACGGCGAGTGGCCGAAGAAAGCCTTCTTGGCCAGCCACAGAAGGACCGTGGAGTCCTTGCCGATGGACCACAGAAGGCCCAGCTTGCCCAGGTTGCTGTAAGCCTCCCGCAGGATATAGACGCTTTGGGCCTCCAGGGACGAGAGATGGTTCATGGCGGAGCCTCCTGGCTGTTGCCCCTGCGGGTCGCGCGCGGGCAGGCGGAACGCGGCCGGAGCCGCGGCCCGCGCGCGCCCTGCGGCTTTCGGAGGCGCGCCGGCCGCGCCCCTCAGGGCTATGGATGTCCCGGCCGGGCCGGCAGGCGGAAAGCGGGCGGCCCGGGCCGCCGTTGCAAGGCGGCCGGGCTCCTCCTGACAGGGCGGCGCCGGCGGGAAGCCGCCGGACAGCGCGGCGCCGGGCACTTCAATAGCCCCCCTCCCCTTCGGGGTCTCCGGGAAAGTCCGCCGGCTCGCGGCCAGGCCTCTCGAGGCGCCAGACCAGCCGGCCGCCCTCCCTGCCGCAGGACAGGAGCCCTCCCAGGCCGCCCAGGGCCGGGGGAAGCGTGAGCCTGACCGCGCGGCGCGGGCAGGCCTTGAGGCAGGAGGCGCAGCCCCAGCAGTCGTCCGGGAAGAGGATCCGGGCGGGCCGGCCGTCCCCCGCCTCGAGGAGGGTCCCCGGGCAGACGGAGGCGCAACGCCCGCAGGAGACGCACAGGGAGGGTTCGAAGACCACTGACACGGCTCAGGCCCCCTCCCCGGAAGGGGCCCCCTCGCCCGGAACGGCCGGGCCGGGGAAGAGCGGCCCGGGCTGGCCCCCCTCGGCCAGGGAAGGCCGCGGCCCGTCCAGGATGCGGGAATCCGCCAAGGACCTCCTGAGCATCATGGGCGGGTGCCTCCCAAAGTCCTCCGGCGGCACGAAGGGAGGGGCCTCCAGGCGCGAGTTGATGAAGAGTTCCAGGGCCGGGTCGGGGCCGGGATGGCCGGCGTATTCCCCGAAGCCCGGCCAGCGGGTCTCGGTCCTCTCGGCCAGGTGGGCTATCAGGTGCCGGGCCACCGCCAGGCGCTCCAGGAGCTCCCAGATCCGCGAGAGGCTCCGCGGGGTCTCCGCCTTGAGCGCGAAGGCGAGCTTCCAGATGCCCAAGACCCTGCGCCCGGCCTCCCGGAGCCCTTCCAGGCCGTAACGGTAGCCGGAGCCGCGGCCCCCGGCGTACAGGTCCATGGCCTTCTGCATGGCCTCCTCGAGATCCTCCGGCCCGTAAGCCGGGGCGGGGCCCGAGGCAAAGCCTTCCAGGAGCCTCTCTAGCCGGGAGAGTGTCAGGGAGGCCAGGGCGCCCTCCCCGGCCTCCAAGGGACCGGCCGCAGGGGTACGGGCGTCTGCCGGCGCGTCGCCGGGAGGGCGATCCGCCTTCCCCCGGAGGCCCGCGAGGTACAAGGCGGCCCCCTCGGCGGCGATGAAGCCTTCGGCCAGGGCGCCCGAGACGTACTTCTGAGGGGCGCCGCCGGCCGCATCCCCGCAGGCGAACAGGCCGGGAAGCGTCGTGGCCCTCGACTCGTCCACCTGGTAGCCGCTGGCCGTATGGCCGCCGATGACGTAAGGTTCGGTGCCCTCGATCTGGAACGAGAACTCGCGGTGGCCGTTTCCCGCTCCGGAAGCGGCCCCCGCGCCAGCGGCCGCGGCCGCGGCCGCTTCCTCAGCCGCCGCCTCCCCTTCCAGGAACTTCAGGGCCTGCATGGGGCTCATGTGCAGGTAAGAGCGGGTGAGGGCCCGCCGGGCCGGCAGATCCAGGGGGCCCGCGCGCATGGCGCAGGGACCCCGGCCGGCCTCCGTCTCGGCCCGCCAGGCCAGGACCCTTTGGGAGGTGGTGTTGCCGTAGCGCGGCTCGTAATCTTCGCCCAGGGCGTTGACCTGCCGCGCCCCCTGCCCCAGCGCCAGGGTCCCGGTGGGGGCGGCGGTGTCCTGGAGTCGCAGGGCCACGAAGCGCATCTCCAGGGTAGTGAGCTCCGCCCCCGCGAATATTCCCATGGCCCAGCCGCCTCCGGTGTTGAAGGGGGGGTACCACATCTTATGTCCGGAGCGGCCGGGGTTGTTGGGGCGGTAAAGGCCCGCCGCGCCGCCCGTGGCGCAGACCACGGCAGGGGCCTCGACGGCCACCAGTTCCGGGGCGTTCAGCCTCAGGCCCGCCGCGCCGCAGATCCGGGCGGGCCGGGCTAAGGCCCCTTCCCCGCCGCGGCCGCTCTCCGCGAGATAGCACAAGGCATGGACGCGCTCGACGACGCGGATGTTGGGCCTGTCCTTCAGGCAGGAGGCGAGGGCGGGCTTAATGTCCCCGCCGTTTATCTTGAGGTTGCGCCAGGAGCGCGATACGTAACGGCCGTCGGGCCCCCTGTGGAAAGGCACCCCCAGCCTGTCCAGGAAGCCCACTGCCTCGCCGAGCCGGGCGGACATGGACAGCAGAAGCCCCCAGGAGGCGATGCCGTGGGCGTCTTCAAGGGCGTAGCGGGCATAGTCGGCCGCTTCGCGGCCGGGCGCGATCCAGGCGTTGACGGCGTTGACCCCGGCGGCCAGGCAGCCGCTCCGCTCAATGGCGGCCTTCTCCAGTACGATGACCTCCAGGCCCTTTTCGGCCAAGAGCCACGCCGCGGCGCAACCGGCGGTTCCCCCGCCTATCACCAGCGCGTCTGCTTGGAGGCGGACCGTTTTCAAATGTGGCGAAGGCATCTGCGCGGTTTCCCGGCCTTTCCCCCGCAGGCGCGGGCCAGCATCTGAGAATGGCCCGGTCGGGGCGCGGCGGGCGGCGCGGGAGGCAGCTCGCCAGCCGCGGGACAGTCCTCGGAAAGGCCGATCCGGCGGCTTTTCTGCAGGCAATGGAGCATCAAGTTAGCTCCCTTCCCGTCCCCTGTCAACCCGCAGGACAGGCCGCCGTTCGCGCGCGGTTACGCGAGGGCTAGGCCGCAGGCGCCGGCGGGGCCTTGCCGGGCCTTGCCGGGCCGACACTCCGGCGCGCCCCCGCGCCGCCCGGGAAAAGGCCCCGCAAGGAGAGAAAATGAATTAATTTTACAATACGTTGACGCAGACAGGCGCGCCTTTCCCCGGAATGAGGAAAAACGAGGCCGCGTGAACCGGAACAACGAAACAAGGGACAAGGGACAAGGGACAAAGAAAAACGGGCTAAAGGACAAAGGACAAAGGACAAAGGACAAAGGACAAGTGACTAAGAAAATCGGGCTCAGGGACAGCAGACGGCCTCGCCCGCCTCCGGCCGGCGGGGCGCCCTTCCGACTCTCAAATGACGAAGTTGTAGCCGTTCCCCTGGCTGGAGAGCCGGGAGTTGTTCACGAGCCTGGCTTTACCTTCATCGAAGGCGTAGACGCGGTAGATAAGGATCTTGACCCGATCCCCCTCAGACAGAGGGGCTTTTTCCAGGGAGTACGAGGACACGAGCCGGAAGCCCTTGACCGTGAGGCCCACCTCCAGGGACGAGCCCCTGAAGGCCACGGACTCAACCACCGCGTCCTCGGAACTGTTCTCGAACTGCACGGGCTCTTCGGGGGGGCAGATGTGGATGAACTCCGGGCGCACCGCGCAGGATGCCCCCTCAGGGGCCTCCTCGAAGCCTATGAGCCTCCGGTAGTCCTGGAGGATGAGGCTCTCCCCCACGAAGCGGGCGACGAAAGGCGTCGCCGGGTCCCGGTAGAGCTCCACCGGGGTCCCGGTCTGCTCCACCCTGCCGTTGTTGGTGATGATCACGAGGTCCGCCACCTCGATGGCCTCCGCCTGGTCGTGGGTAACGAAGATGCTGGTGATCCTCAGGCGGCTGATCATGTCCCTGAGCCAGCTGCGCAGCTCCTTGCGCACCTTGGCGTCTATGGCCGCGAACGGCTCGTCCAGGAGCAGGAGCCGCGGGCTGGGGGCCAGGGCCCTGGCGAAAGCCACGCGCTGCCGCTGGCCGCCGGAGAGCTGGCCGGGATAGCGCCTCTCCAGGCCCTCCATGGAGGTGAGGGCCAGCAGCTCCGCGACGCGTTCGCGGATGCGCGCCTTGGGGGCCTTCTGGGTCTTGAGGCCGAAGGCTATGTTGTCGAAGACGTTCATGTAGCGGAAGAGGGCGTAGTTCTGGAACACGAACCCTATCCCTCTGCGGGCGGGGTGCAGGTCGTTGACCCTCGCCCCGCCTATGGCGATGTCCCCGGAGTCCGGGGTCTCGAGTCCGGCGATCATCCGGAGGATCGTGGTCTTGCCGCTCCCGCTGGGCCCCAGCAGGGCGCCGAGGGTGCCCTCGGGGAGCGCGAAGGACACGTCCCTGGCCGCCTGAAAGTCCCCGAAGGACTTGTTGACTCCGGAGAGGCTCACGTACATGGCCGACTCGTCCAGGGCCCGGGGACGGGCGGAGTCCTTGCCGGGGAACCCGGCGGCCGGGGCGGCGGCGCCGGCCGACTCCCCTGCGACAGAGCCGCCGGCCGGCGATTCCCCGACGGATGATTCGCCGCTGAAGGCCAGGGTCTTGTCGGCGCCGTCTCCGGAAGGTGAGCCGGCCTTGCCGGCGCCGTCTCCGGAAGAAGGGCCGGCCGGGCCGAAGGACTCGGCCGCGCAGGGGGCTCCGGCAACGCTGGCGGCTCCTGCGGCCGGTCCCTCTGGAACCGCGGCGCCTCGCCCCGGCTCCCCGATCGGATGGGCGCCGCCGGGCGCCCTCGCCTCCCCGGACAACCCGAAACTCGCGCGAGGGCCGGAAGCGGCCCCCGCGGCCGCCTCGGGCGCGGCCTCGCGCCGGGGCGGGGCCGCCTGCGGGGAAAGAGGGAAAGCGGGGGCGCCGGCTTCTTTCTGGCTAACGCGCATGGTAATCGGCGTCCTTGCGGGAGATCCCCTCTACGATGTTGCGGGCGACCAGGATCAGGATCGCCGTCGCCACGAGTATGGCGGCGCAGGAGAAGGACTGAAGCGTATGGTACTCGCGGAAGAGGATCTCGATGTGAAGCGGAAGCGTGTTGGTGCGGCCGCGCAGGTGGCCCGAGACGACGGAAACCGCCCCGAACTCCCCCATGGCCCTCGCCGTGCAGAGGATCACCCCGTACAGGAGCGCCCAGCGGATGTGGGGGAAGGTCACCCTGCGGAAGGTCTGGAAAAAGCCGGCGCCCATGAGGACCGCCGCCTCTTCCTCGTCCGTGCCGCGGGCGGTGAGCACCGGGATGATCTCCCTGGCGACGAAGGGGAAGGTGACGAAGATGGTGGCGAGCACGAGCCCGGGTACCGCGAAGACTATCTTGATGCCGTGCTCGGACAGGAAAGGGTAGGCCCAGCCCATGCGGCCGAAGGTCATGATGAAGACGAGGCCCGCGATGACGGGGGAGACGGCGAAGGGGATGTCGATCAAGGTGATGAGGAAACCTTTGCCGCGGAAGGCGAACCGCGTGAGGGCCCAGGCCGCGCAGAGCCCGAAGAGGCCGTTGCAGACGACCGCCATGACGGTGGTCAGGAGCGACAGCCTGAGCGCCTTGAGGGCATACTCGTCCGAGACCGAGGCCCAGAACGGCCTTATCCCGGACTCGAAGGCCTTCCAGAGCACCTGGCAGAGCGGCAGGACCAGCATGGCGCCCACG
This sequence comes from Deltaproteobacteria bacterium, assembly GCA_031288415.1. Classification (GTDB taxonomy): domain Bacteria; phylum Desulfobacterota; class Desulfarculia; order Adiutricales; family Adiutricaceae; genus JAIRZX01. The sequence continues at coordinate 13,783 of JAITRL010000374.1, forward strand.
AAGACGAACGAGAAGGCGATAAGCAGGCGCCTGAGGGCGCGGTTTTCCCCTCCCCAGCGGCCCATCTCACTTCTCCCCGGCGAAGGACGCCGCCCGCACCTGGATGCGGTTGACCAGGAACATGACGACGAAGGAGGCCACCAGCATGAGCAGGGCCACGGCGGTCGCCTCGTCGTAGTTGAACTGCTCGAGCTTGCTCATGATGACGAGAGGGGCGATCTCGGTCCGGAAGGGTATGTTCCCCGCGATGAAGATGACCGAACCGTATTCCCCCAGGCCGCGCGCGAAGGCGAGCGAGAAGCCCGTGAGCAGCGCGGGAAGGATCTCCGGGAGGATGATCCTGAAGAACACCGTCGCCCGGCCCGCGCCCAGTATGAGGCCCGCCTCCTCGTAGTCCGGGCTGAGCTGCTCAAGGACCGGCTGGACCGTGCGCACCACGAAAGGGATGGTGATGAAGGTGATGGCCGTGATGATGCCCAGCTCGGTGTAGGCGATCTTGATCCCCAGGAGCCTGAAAAGCGGGCCGCCCACCCAGCCCTTGTCGGTGGTGAGCACCGTGAGGGAAATCCCGGCCACGGCGGTAGGGAGCGCGAACGGCAGCTCCATGAGGCCGTCGACGAAGCGCCGGAAGGGGAAGCGGTAACGCACGATGACCCAGGCGAGGATGAGCCCCGCCCCGGCGTTGATGAGGGCCGCGCACAGCGAGCATAAAAAGCTCACTTTCAGGGCTACGAGCGTGCGGGAGTCCGTGATGACCTTCCAGAAGCCGGCGGGCCCCAGGTCAGTCGACATCAGGGCCAGGGAGGCCATGGGGATGAGGACTATCAGGGACACGTAGGCCAGGGTCACGCCCATGGTGATGCCGAAGCCCGGAAGCGTCTTTTTCCGTGTCTTCCTCGTCAAGGTACGTCCTTCTGCGGGGGGCAGGGCGCAAGGCGTCGAGGGTTATGGTATCCGCGCGGCGGCCCCGGGCCGGGAAGGCCCGGAACGGCTGCCGGGGCGGCGGGGGGCCGTCCCGGAGGGGAAGGCGGCCCTGCGGTGAGGCTGAAGGGGGCCTGAGAAGGGCCGAAAGAGCCGGGCCGCCGATGGCCCCGGGGGCAGGCGCGATTCCGATCCCGAAGTTCGGGGCTCGGCGGCCGGAGGCTCAGCGGGCGCCCGCGGGGCGGGTCAGCGGGTGTAGATCTGGTCGAAGATCCCGCCGTCGTTGAAGTGCTTGGCCTGGGCCGGGCCCCAGCCGCCGAAGAGCGGGTCGTCTATGGTCACGAGCTTCATGTTGAGGACGAAGACGTCCTTGAACTCCTCGGCGATCTTCTGGTTGGAGGGCCGGTAGTAGTGCTTGCCGGCGATCCTTTGGCCCTCGTCGGAGTACAGGTGGTTGAGGTACTCGGTTGCCAGCTCGCGGGTGCCCTTCTTGTCCACGTTGGAGTCGACGATGGCCACCGGGGGCTCGGCGAGGATGCTCAGGGGGGGGGCCACAATCTCGAACTGGCCGGGGGTCTCGGCAAGGGCCAGGTAGGCCTCGTTCTCCCACGCGAGCAGCACGTCGCCCTGGCCGTTCTGGACGAAGGTGTTGGTGGAGCCGCGGGCGCCGGTGTCAAGGACGAGCACGTTGTCGAAGATCTTCTTGATGAAGGCCTGCACCTGCGCCTCGTCGTGGTTGAACTTCTCGTCGGCGAAGGCCCAGGCCGCGAGGTAGTTCCAGCGGGCGCCCCCGGAGGTCTTGGGGTTCGGCGTGATCACGCCCACCCCTTCCCGGGTGAGGTCGTCCCAGTCCTTGATGTTCTTGGGGTTGCCCTTGCGGACGAGAAAGACGATGGTCGAGGTGTAGGGGGAGCTGTTGCCGGGGAACTCCTGCTGCCAGCCCGGCTTGATGAGCCCCGCGTCCTCGATGGCGGTGATGTCTATGGCGAGCGCCAGGGTCACGACGTCGGCCTCGTTGCCCTCGATGACGGTGCGGGCCTGCTTGCTCGAGCCGCCGTGAGACTGGACCACCTCCACGTCGTTGCCGGTCTTGCCCTTGTAGTAGGCCGAAAAGGCCTTGTTGTACTCTTCGTAGAGCTCGCGGGTGGGGTCGTAGGAGACGTTGGTCAGCTCTACCGTGGCGGCGGGCGCCGAAACGGCCGGGAACATGAGAAGGCCGACGGCGAGGGCCGGGCCCAGAAGCGCGGCGATGTGTTTTTTCATGGGAGGCACCTGCGGGTCCCGCGTGAACGGGATCGGTGGAAGTGATGAGGGCCCTCGCGGCGGCGAATATGAAGGGCCCGGCGCTGTGCGGCGCCGGGAGGCCCTGGAAGTTCAGGAGGCCGGCTCAGGCCGTCAGAGGACCGCGCGGGGAGTCCCGGGCCGGACGGGCCCGGACGAGGGGGTACAGGAGAAAAAAAAGGCCGAGGGACTAAGGAAGTCCCTCGGCCTTCAGGCAGTGCTGATCAGCCGCATCCGGAGGCTGGCGCCGCCGGGCGTAAATTCGCGCCTTGAAGCATTTCAGGCGTGGGGTATGTTAAGCGGTAATCCTGCCCCCTGTCAAGAAGTTTATTCGGCGACGCGCCGCCAGGGCCGCAGGGCCCTGCCCTGGCGGCCTTCAGGCCTTTCAGGGCGCCCAGGAAGAAAAAAACAAGGGACCGGGCGGGGAAATGGAAGGGCCTGACAGGATATCAGGAAAGACCGAAAGCGAATAAACAGTGTTCGGAAATGTAGAAATAATCAAACGAAATGACGCAATCAGAACGAAATTAACTCAGCTGAGGGAAAGCCATCAGGCGCGGCCCCTAAAGATCGGAGCCGAGGCATGGCGATTTTCCTAAAACCGCGGCCAGGAAGATCAGCGGGCACGGCGGCCGGAAGGGCCTGAGGCGCGGCCTGCGCCGGCAGGAGACGGTGAGCGCGCGCGCTGGCCATAGGCAGGGCGCGCGCGACGGCAGGCGGCGCGGCCCGGAAAGGAGAGGCGGCGCGGCCAGGAAAGGGCGCCTTCGCCGCCCGCAAGGGCCGAACGGCACGGCGGCCAAGAGGTGAAAAGCGTTCAGCTGAGCGCGGCGAGGCGCCGGCAAAAGGGGCATTAAGGCGCGCGAAAAGGGCCGGCAAAGAGGGCTGAGGGATACGTCTCCCGGCGGGAGAAATGCGCCGACGGGATCTTCGGGAACGGGAAAAAAACGCAAGACGCCGGCCAGGGGCACGCAAATCGGCGTCGCATAAAGGAACGGCGAGCGGCAGCCCGGCCTCTACCGCCTCCCCGACGACCGGCGGCCGGCCCGCCTGAGGCTCTCCTGCTCACTGTCCGTCGGGGCGCGCCCGTTCAAGAATGCGGAACTTTCATGACAGATCGCGTAACCGGAAAACGCCCGCGGACGCCCGGCGCCGGCAAAGGGCGGCGCCCGCATGAAATGCGGATCGAGGAACGGTGAAAACGAGGCGCTGCAGGGGGATCTTCTTGGCATGAAGCGCTAATAACTATACTTATTTTATATATATTTATCTGTTCTCCCCGCGCTTTTCCGCCATGCCGGCCACAAGGCCCTCCGAACGTTGCCGCCGCCGGGGCCGGAGGAGCAGCCTGGAGGGGAAAAGCCCAAAGACCCGTCCGCAGGCTCCCGCCTCCCCGACGGGGCTGCCTACAGCCTCCGCAAAGGATTTCCGCCGTCCTGGCGTCGCCGGGGGAAAATACTCGGCCGGGCCAGCCGCCGGGAGTGCGGCGAGTCCTGAAATGGTCCGTTGCCGGGGCTGCCCGGCGGCTTGATCGCCGCCGGCTGGGGGCGCTCCCGGGCTTTTCCGCAGGCCCGCCGCAAAGAGGGCTCCGCAGGCAGGCAACCGGCTCCGGCGTTAGGGTTGCGGTCCGCCAGAGCGGCGCGCCGGGACCAAATTTAGAACCGTCTTGTGGTCCCGCCCGGCCCCGCCGGCAGCTGCCGGCGCGTTTATGGGAGCCCGGAGGGCAGGAAAGGAAGCCTCGGCAAAAGCGCGGCGCCTCCGCGAAAGCTATGCCCGTCAGCGCTTTCGGCGCGGCGGAAGGCGGCGGCGGAAGCCTGCGGACGGCCCCATCCCCCCTGCGGGAACGCGCCGTCGCAGACCCCTAATTCCGCTATATGTCGAAAGATCCCCGGGGCCTGCGGCAGGGCGGCCGAAGGGACGGCCGCAAGGGCGTTCAGGCGCGCGAAGCCGTTGCCGCGCGGGGGCCTGAGGCCGCCGGGGAGGCGAGGCCCCGGCGCGCGGATCCCTGCCGGGCTTGGGCGGGCGCTCAGGGAAAACCGTCTGAAATTATACTCAAGTTTGTCGCGATGCGCCGGTTCACGCGGAGAAAAACTTTTTTTTGAAGTCATTTTCAATGTGACCTCAAACATGCGCGAAACAAAGGGTATTTCAACAGGACCGCTGATTTCGGGGAAAAAAAACTCTTGCGCCATGACTCGTAAAAAGGTATAAACGGCCATCCTCGAAGAACGAACAGACAGTCATTCCGGTGGGCACGGCGAACGGCCTGGCCCGCGCGCGGCAAACGGCCGGAGACGGCGTCGGCCGCTCGCGCAAGACCGGCCCCTCGCAAGCCAGCTAAGGATCATCCGGGCCGTCGCCCCTGAAGGCGCAAACCGGCGGATGATCTTCAGGGGGCTGCCTGAAGCCTGCCCGCGCGGGCTACGCCCCCGGTCAGGCGCCCGGCCCGAGAGGCCCCGGTTCCCGTTGCCCGCGCCGCGTGTCCTTCCGCGAAAACCCGGCCGGGACACCCCTCCCGGCCGGCACGGCGCGGCCTTGAACCGCCCGGCGCGGCAGGATCGGCCTGCCTGGCTCCGCGGCCGCCCAGGCGGGGAAGGGCGTTCCTTACGATGCCGTCCGCAACCTTGAGGCGAGCCTTCATCAGTGATTTCCGCAGGCGGCCTTTACGCCGCCCCGGCATGCCGGCCCGCGCCGTCTGGGGCCCGCCTGCCTCGCGAAAAGGCCCCTGCCCTTATGCTTTGTTTTCCCGAACGCCCATTCCGGGCTTTCCCTTGACGGTTTGTCCGCACGGTTTCCATTTCCCCGCGCTTGTCCGCCCTTCTCGGGCCGCGCGAAAATTTCGCCGGGGACGCCTCCCTGTTTCCCGCGGCGCCTGAACGCCCCTTTGGACATGGAGTCTTTCTTCCCGCAAAAAGCGAATATCCCCGCTTCAAGAAAAACCTGCGCCCTGAGCGCCTGAATCTCGTTCCACGGCTCTCCCGCCCAGCGCGCCGTGATTTTCCCCTCGGCTGCGCCCTTGCGCCCTTGCGCCCGCGCGCCGTGATTATCCCCTCAGCGGCGTCATTGCGCCCGCGAGCCTTAACTGTCACCTGCGCGGAGCGCTTGCGCCCGCGAGCCTTAACTGTCCTTTCAGCGGAGCCTTAGCCCCCGCTCCGTAACTGTCCGCTCAGCTGAGCCTTTGCCCCCGCTCCGTAACTGTCCGCTCAGCGGAGCCTTTGCCCCCGCGCGCCTGAATTTTACCTTGTACGGCGCCTGAGCGCCGCGCGCCTGGATTTTATCCTGAACGCCGCCATTGCGGCCGCGCGCCTGGATTGTATCCTGAGCGCCGCCATTGCGGCCGCGCGCCTGGATTTTATCCTGAGCGCCGCCCTCGCGGCGGCGCGCCTGAATTTTTCCTTGTACGGCGCCTGAGCGCCGCGCGCCTGGATTTTATCCTGAACGCCGCCCTTGCGCCCCGCGCCTGGATTTCCCCATGAGCGGAGCCGCCGCGCCTCACGCGGCGGCTTTCCCCGAGGGCCGCTCTTCACGCCTTTGTCATCATGCCCCACGTCTTACTCGTCATGCCTCACGCCATAAGCCTCATCGTCCTCGCGATCCTTTCCGCGAGGCTCATACCCAGCTCGCCTGCCCGCCCCTGCAGGGGCGGAGCGGCGGCCGGGGCGGGGCGGCCTCCGCCCGCCCCGCCCCTTCAGGGAATTCCTCAGCTTGTCACGCCGCCCGGCCGGGGCGCGCCGGCTTCTCTCCCGGCCGCGCCCGGACCCTCTCCCGCCCGTCGCCTTTTCGCGCCCGAAGCGCCTTAAGGCCTGCGGCCAAGCCGCTGCCGGGCCGAACGCCCCCGCCAAACGGCGGCCCCGTCAGGGATTCCCCGCATTTTCACGCCTTCCGCCCGCGCCGCGCTCCTTTTCCGGCCGTGCCCGCCCGAACCCTCTCTCCCCAGCTTCAGTTTACCGCCCGGATCGATTTCAGGCATCAGGATGCCCCCCTCTCATGCTTCCACCGGCACCCCGGAGAAGCGCCCCGGCGGACTGCCGCCGGCGGCCGCGCGCGTCAAAGGGCCGAAAATGACGTCCGCGGCCGCCCCTTAAGCGGATCCGCCTCGGGCGGCTCCGGTGCCGGGCCCCTTCCGCCCTCCGGCCTGCGAGGCAGGTCAAAGGCCGGAACGGCAGGGTCCGCGGCGGGCCGGACCAGCCACGAACCGTCAAGCCGCGCCGGCGAGAACGCCTGTAAAGGCCGGCGCCTCAAGTTCAAGCCGCAGGGCGGCTCCCTTTGGAGCCGCCCACGGGCTTGACCCGCGGCCGCGCGGCCCGCCGCGCGCGGTTTCCAGGAAATTCCCAGTCTCCGCGGACCCTTCGGAAGGCCCCTTGCCGGACCTCCTGCGGGGCGCGCGGGCCCGGCTCCGCCGCGCTTGCCGCCCCCGGCGGCAGGTTTCCGCCGGCCGGTCAGCCGCCCGACCCTTCCCGCGGCGGGCGCCCCCCGAGAGAAGGGCCCGCCGGTATTTCTCCGGAGTCCCGGCCCGCTAAATCCGGGGCTTCCCCGCCAGCTCAACCCGATCGAGAGGTCCTTGTCAGATATGAACGTATCACTGGAGCCCGACGGCCTTTTCACTCATGTCTGCCGCTTCCTGCGGCGCACAGGAGTCCTTCTTTTCATCGACGCCCTCCTATCCCTTACCGCGCTCGCGGCGGTCCTTGTCCTGTTGGCATCTTTGGCCAAGGCCGCGGAACCGGCCGACAGCTACCAGGGGACTTTCAAGTTCGACGCCGACTCAGGCTATCCCGCGCGCTCCCCGTATTTCGACGGGTCATACGACCCCGGGGGCTTCGTCCTGATTTGGGACGGCGATCCGGGCTCCAGCCTTGTCCGCGAGGTGATTCTGGACGGCCGAACTCTGCAGGTCTTCTATAACCCGGACTCCCCGGACGGCAACAGGTCACTCGTGACCGGCGGCACCGCTGACAAGTACGTGTTCATGTACGGGGGGATGGCCGCGTCTCCGGACGGGGCCAGCGCGGCCGCGCGGGGGAACCTGCTCGTGATAGCCGTGTCCGCCGGAACGCGCCTCCTGGGCGGCCAGCCCATCGGCGGGTTCGCGCGCGTGGCCGGCGGGACCCTGGAGGCCGCTAAAGGGACAGCAGAGCACAACACGCTGGTGGTGGACGGGGCCTACGACAGGTACGACACCTATTACGGCGGCTTCGTGGACATGCACGGCAAGGGCGCTGGTACCGCCAGCCACAATACCCTCGTGCTCCTGGACGTGCCGGATGGCGGGGGAGGCTACTCGGAGTACGACTTCGCGGCCGGCGGGGCGGTGTGGTTCAGCGCCAGTTCGGGCGCTGACGGCGACGGGTCCGCCGTCCACAACATCCTCTACGCGGAAAACAGCTTCCTGCACTCGGCCTACGGGGGAGCGGTATGGTTCGGCTTCATGACGGGAGCCGCTGTCCAGAACCCCGACGCCTCCTACAACCGGGTCTTCCTCGTGGACTCCCGCGCCGCAGGGAACGTGGCCGGCGGCTGGGTCACCGACAACAAGCCTGAAATTTCGGCCGCCAAGGCCCTCTACAACACCGTCGCCCTCGCGGGGGAGACCTCGGTTACAGGCCACGTCAGAGGCGGCGTGATAGTCGAGCCTGACAGACCCGGGCGGAACACGGACTATTTCGAGGGCAACACCCTCGACATCCTGCTTCCCGGCAGCGGCGGGGTGAGCGTGGGCCGCCAGGTCGCCAATTTCCAGACCCTCAACTTCCTGTTGAGCGCCGACGCGCCCGCGGGATCGCCCGCCCTCAGGGTAGGCCAGGCCGCCGTGCTCTACGAGACGGGGATCGACCGCGTGAGCCCCCTGACCGGCGCCGCGGGGGAGAGAGCCAGGGAGACCAGGGTGGGGAGCATAGACCTCGTTCCGGGGGCCGGCGGGGAGATCCCGGAGGTGGACGACGAGTACCTGCTGATGGCGTACGACCCGAACATCTACTCGGGAACCGACCCGCCCGCCTTCACGGGCATTATGACGCTGGACCCGGTCGGGCTCGGGCAGGAGGCGGCCTCCGGCTCCCTGGGGGATGCGCTGGACGTCGCCTACGCGTTGAGCTCCGATTCAGGAACCCTCAAGGCCAGGGTCACGGCCCTGACCGTCAAGCAAAGGCTCCAGGCGGCAACGGCGGCAGCGGCCGGGACGGCCGTGTTCGTGGGCCAGGGCCTGGAGCTGCTGTCCGACTCTATCCTCAGCCTCCTGACCTCCCAGGGTCAGCGCGCCGACTCCTTCCGGGGCGGCGCTCCCGCCTGCCCCCGGCCGGGCTTCACGGCCTCGGCCGGGAGGACTGACTGGCCAAGGGACGGGAGGCTGAGATCCTCCGGCAGATCCGGCCTCCTGTCCCTCGGCTGCGCGCGGGAGCTCTCCCGCGGCACGGCTTTGGCGGGGGTCTTCATTGAGGGCGGAGAGGGCAGCTACTCCTACGAGGGAGCCGGTAAAGGGGCCGCCAGGGAGTCCCTGGGCGGGGAATTCTCCTACGGCGCGGCGGGGCTGTTCGCCCGCTACGACTTCCCCCGTTCCCGGCGCGGCCGCCTCTACCTCCAGGGCGCGTTCACGTCCGGGACCGCCAAGACCACCTTCGAGCCGCAGGGGGGCTCCCTGGGCGAGCCCTGGCGCTCCATGAGCCGCAGGTTCGCCGGGGGCTCCCTGGAGGCGGGCTTCATCGCCGCCCTGGGGCGCTCGGACACCCTGGACCTCTCGGTGCGGCACCAGCGGACGAGGCTGCGCGGCGGCTCGTTCCTCACGGGGGCCGGGGACCGGGTGGACTTCGAACCCGGCGCCTCCAGCCGGACAAGGGCCTCGGCCGTCTGGTCCAGGCGCCTGTCGGGGCGGGCGGGCTTTCATTTCGGGCTCGCTGCCGACCACGAGGGCGACGGCCGCAACAAGGCCTACACCTACGGCATGGAGATCCCTTCCCCCTCCATGAGGGGCACTACGGCCAGCGTCGAGGCAGGCGGGAACTTCCGGCCCGGGCCCGGGAGCCCATGGAGCGTAACCCTCGCGGTTCAGGGCTATACAGGGGTCAGGCGAGGAGGCGCTGGCTTCGCGAGCCTCCAGTACTCGTTCTGACCAGGGCGGGAAGGCTGGCAGCCTGGCGCGGCCTCTTCATGACGGGCCGGGCATAATCCCTGCGGCCACGGGCAGACCGGGCGAATCCAAGGAAATGAGCAAAACCGGTGCCAATCATATTGTTTGACTCAAGTTAAGAAGCGGACATTTTGGGGGGCGCCGAGCGAAACTGCCTGAACAGGCGATATGCGGTTGACAACTGACTGCGGCTGTGTTGAAATGTTACAATAAAAAAGGCGTTTGGTTTTGACTGCTCAAAAGTCTGATTTACAGCGTTTGATTGAACTCATCGATGATCTGCTTGACCAAAAGCGTCTCAATCCTTGGAGCTTGTACCACTGTATTCTTGCTCAAAAAAAACCCGTCGCTGAGACCCTTGCCCGCGAGCTGCTCAGGCTGCCGTTCCTTGACCGGCGCATCCTTAAGCCGGACTGGGTCCCGTCTCCGCTGACCGACGCGGCGTTCACGGCGATGCACCCGAACGCCGAGGCGGCCGGCCTCGCCATGGAAAGCCTGGCGAACGCGGTTCTCTTGGATGTCAACGGCAAGCCGACCGGCAAGGTGCTGAGCCTGGATGCCCAGCACGTCCACTCCAGCATAGGCCAGAGAGGATACCGCACGGACGTTCAAGCCGAGACGGACAAGGGCGAGGTCCTCATCTTTGAATCCCAGCTGCGGCCGTTCACGCAGATGGACCGGCGTTCCGTGGTGTACTGCCAGATGAGACTGACCGACAGGACCGCGCCCGGCGGCTCCCTCGAGGATGTCCTGGCCGGCCTGCCCAGGGTGGTCATGATCAACCTTCTCGGATTCGAATGGAAAAACGGGAGAATCGGCGCGCATCAGGTCGTGAAGCCCGCCTACTGCGGGACCCCCTTCACCCCCTTGGAAGGGTTGTTCGAGGTGCACCACCTGCAAATCCGGAAGTTCAGGCGGACCAGGCCGGATTACAGGAACCCGCTCCATTGCTGGATGGTCACGCTGTATCGCGCCGACAGGGACTCCAGGCTGATGAGCGAGACAGTGGCAAACGATCCGAACCTGAAAAACTTCCTTAAGGCAGACGAGGGTT
>JAITRL010000001.1 GCA_031288415.1 Deltaproteobacteria bacterium
ACCTAGAGCCGTATGGATATTCGCGATGGCTTGGATTCAACAACCGCATGTTTTGTATAGCACATTATCATTTTTTGATGCAAAAAACGTGCTAAACAACGAAAGCTCTAAACTCCCAATTAACCACAAGCAATACTGCGCCAATTTTTTTTAGATACAGCTTATAGGATTATAAGCAATAATTATGCCAATTTCAAAGGGCCAGTTTTTGGAATATCATTATATAATAAGCAGTCCCCGTGATCGATATATCCGTTCCAAAAATATTTTTTTGTCCCCGTGATCGATATACCCAGGTTTTATTGTTATTCGACTCCACTCACTGCACCACAAAAAATATACGCAGCTCATGGCGTAAAGCATCAAAAAACTGGTACCGCCTAAACATTATGAAGGTTACAGGCACGGTCAGCATCTAAAAAAAATTATTGAGCTTGCAAAGTTCTGAACTTGGCCTACCCACAGTGCCGAAAAATTAGCACGCGATATAGGAAAATTCCGACCGGTTTGCTCAGGGTGCAGGCATCGGTTTCCGTAAAACTTCTGGAAGAATAAATTCCTGGCATTTGACTCATGCATTTCTTTCGTATACTGCTGCTCAAAACAACTAGGCCTGAAGGCTAAGAGGGCAGGAGAAGAGAACCGGTCACTCTTGGGAGTATTGCTGCCGCACATGGGGTTCAGAAAACCTCTTGCTAAAAAAGGATCCCTAAAAAACACCGGCCTGATAACAATCGACTGATGCATTATGTTCAGATTATGGATTATGAGGCCTGTAAAAAAACGCAGGTTGCACGAAAAACTCGCTTCCCTTGTGATTGCTCGTAATATGCCGGAGTTGGGCTGGTAAAGCGTGTGAGCACCAAGACATCTCCGGCGGCTGAAAGCGGCGGAATTGAGCGCAGCCGTTGGAGCACACTCGGAATGGGAGAATGCCGCAAAGCCAGTAAGAAAATGGTGAGGCCGAGGCGGAAGAAGTGGTTGAGGCTTCGGAAGCTAGAAAAAGTTGCCATTACCATGCCATCTCTATCTTACCTCATTTTTACCCACTTCCGCACCCATGCCATTCATTTTCTGAAAACCAAGCCGCACTGACCGCTTTCGTCTCCTTTTTTTCATGAAAGTTTATAAAAACCGATTGCGCCATGATAACGGCCTGGCCGCGATTGCCCTGAACAGATCTGACAACTTCGGAGCGGAGAAGTGAATTTGCATGAGGCGTGAGGTTTGGAAAAAAACACAACTAGGTATTCTAGAAACTTAGAATACTATAATTTTGCTTTCAAAGTCAAGTCAAAACGGGACATTGGTACAATCAGGATCATTGATTCTTACTTATAAGAGGTATAAAGAAAACTTCACAAAGGCGGGTTGCAGGGGGGGTGCCCTAGAGGAGCTGGTGCAGGCAATGAAAGACTTCTGCGCGGTAAACAATACATGCCAAGCCACTTGTCTGGCTCAAACGGGTTGTGAGGGCCAACCGGCTCAGGAACACTGTAGTGAACTTATGCAACTGAACACTGGCTTCGTCCCGGCTTTCGTCCCTGAACAGGTAAGCCGCCGCCCTCAATCCATGTTCATCGAGGCTTCTTTGAGCCTTCCGGCCGCGATGTTGAGATCGATGGACGGCATACCCGCCGCGGCGAGCTCTTCCTTGAGCTCGCGGGCAGTTTCATCGGATAGTCTCAGTTCCCTTTTCCCGGCGAGGAAGGCGTTGAGCGCCAGCTCCGCCTTCCGGTCCCAGCCCTGGGGCTTGGACGGCTCCAGGTCCCAGTCGAGGAAATGCAGCGTGAGCCCTCCCCGGCCTACCGCCGCCAGAAGGGCGCTGTCGCGGGAAAAGCTCAGGAAATGGACGCCCTGGGTTTGCAGGGCCTTGACCGGCAGAAAGGCGGTCTGGCGCTCCTGAGGGGCCCAGCCCACGAGTATCCTGCCTGGGGAGGCCGCGGCCCAGAGCCGCGAGTCCGGGGACACGGCCACCGCCGTGCAGGGCCCCTGGAGCCGCGAGAGATCCGGCCGCCAGTCCGTGTCGAAGAGGGGGTGAAAGAGCGTGCCCTCTTCCCAGCCGCTCACGATGTAGCGGCTGAACGGATCGCCGGCCAGCGACCGCAGCCTTCCCTGTTCCCCGTCGGGAAGCCCTGCGGGAAAGCTCTTCACTGTCCCCGACATCTTTTCGGCGGAAAGGCGGTACTCGAAATGCGCGTCGAAGACGGACAGGTTGCGGCCGTTGGCGGAGACGCAGAGCCCGCAGAGAGCGGAGTCCGAGAGCCTGCGGACCAGGAGCGGGGTGCCCTTGTCCAGGTACCCGTGCCCCGTGTCCCACATCTTGAGGTACCCGTCGTCCCCGGCGGTGAACAGCCTTCTGCCGTCGCGGCTGAAGCTCATGGCGCGCGCCGCCCCGCCGTGCGCCATGGCCTGGCCCAGGCCGCCTCCCGTCTCGGGGTTGAAGAGCCACAGGTGCCCGTCCTGGGTCACGCAGGCCGCCATGTCGCCCTGGGCCGACACGGCGCAGGATACAGGGGGCGAGGCGAGCCGGGCCTCGGCGGCCGCCGAAGACGCGGCGCCCAGGCCCTTGACGAAGGAAAGGCGCGAGCCCCCCGCCAGGGCGAGGATGCCCGCGCCTTCCGCCGCCGCCTCGGCGCTGAGCCCCGCCTGCACCCCCCCCTCCTCCACGATGTCCGGGAGGGCGGTCCTCATACAGGAGCCGTAAAGCCGCCGCCAAAGCGCGACAAAGTCACCGGCCGCTTTGGCCCCCGGGATGGAGCGCGCCTCGGACAGCTGGAGCAGGGCCTTCTCAATGTTGCGCTCTCCCAGGGATCTTTCCGCCGCCGCCACGAGCGGCGCGAAGATCCTTCTTCCTCCGTCGGGATCCGCCTCCCGGTCCTTCACGCGAGAGATGCGGAACACCGCCGGCCGCATGCGCTCCACCTGCTCCGGCGCGCGCCGGCTCCGCTCGAGAATGTCCGTCAGGCGCCGGGCCTCGTGGTTCATGGCCGCGCCGTCGTAAGAGTTTAAGGCCGCCGCCGCCTCCGAGGTGAGCCCCAGCTCTAGGTAAGCCCCGCACATGATGAGCGGGAGTTCCGGGATCATCTTGCCGGAGGCCAGGCGCACCACGTCGTCAAGCCTCCCCTGGAAAGCCTCGGCGGAAAGGGTCTTGGTGCGGTAACGGTGGAGCGAGAGGTTGAAGAACGCCGTCAGGTGCGCCGGGTCCTCCTTGAGGGCCTGCTTCCAGAGGCGTTCCGCCTCGTCGGGCCTTTCCAGGTCAAGCATCGAGACCGCCCGGTTGTTGAGGTTGTCGGCGGAGTCGGGCGCGGCGGAAGGCCTGCGGCGCGGGTACGGCGCTCCCGCGAGGGAGGCGTGGATCCGGGCGAGCTCGTCGGCCATCGCGGAGGCGGTCGGGAACCGGTCCTGCGGATCCCCGGCCAGGGAACGCCGCAGAAAATCAGGCAGCCCCGGCGGGAGCGGGGTGAGAGCCCTGCCGGAGGACAGGTAGCTCTCCAGGGCCGGACCCGCCGCGCCCCCGTGCTCCCAGGGACGCGTGCCCAGGAAGAGCTCGAGCACCGTGAGGGCCAGGGACCAGAGATCGAAGGAGGCGTCGGGGGGCCTCCGCTCCGAGGCCTCCGGAGACATGTACTGCGGCGTGCCGAAGGCCCCCAGGGCCGGATCGCCGCGGTCGCCGGCCAGCCGCGCCCTGACGGGAGGGCCGATCCTGGAGCCTTCCGCAGGCTGTTCCCTGGCCCCGCGCATGTCGCCCGGCCACAGCGAGGCGCTGTCGGAGGGCCGCCCGGTCTCCCTGGCGGCCCGCGCCAGGCCGAAGTCCGTGACGAGAAGCCTTCCGGTGTCCTCTTCCAGGAGCAGGTTCTGGGGCTTGATGTCGAGATGTAGGACCCCCTGGCCGTGGGCGTATTCGAGCCCCCAGGCGGCCTGGATGGCCAGATCCAGGAACCGGAGGGCCCTCTGGGTCTCGTCCCCGGCCAGGAGGGGAGCCATCTCGCCAGTGCCGCGGGGCTGCATGAAGTCCCTGACCGAGCCTCCGGCCACGTATTCCATGAAGATGGCGGGGACCCCCATGAGGGTGCGGGCGTAGTAGCAGGTGACGACGTGTGCATGCAGGCCCAAGGCCACCCAGGTCTCCGCCTCGTTCTTGAGGGCCCGGAAGTACCCCGGCTCCATGACTGACCGGTACGGCAGCTTGAGGGCCAGCTCCTTCTGCCAGTCCCGGTGCTTCACTTTGAAGACCTGGCCCAGGCCGCCGCGCCCGAGGATCTCCTGGACCACGTAAACCCCCAGGATGACTTGGCCCACCCGCAGGTCCAGGCCCCTCTCCCAGACCCTTTTGGCCAGCTCGGTCAGGGCGGCGGTGGTGTCCTCCCATCTCGTGTCGGCGGCCTCGGACTCGGGAAGCAGATGGAAGTACTGGCCGCATTTGACGCAGATGGAGCGGTGGCCGAGGTTTTCGGCGTTGAGCCGGTAGCCGGTGCGGCACTTGGGGCAGTAGGCCGTCCCCGCCGGGGCGGAGGAAAACGTGCCTTTTCCGGTGGCGCTCACTGGGCCGCCTCGCGGGATTTCAGCCGAGGCGGCCTCGCATTCCTGGCGGACATGGCCTGGCCCGGGGCGGAAGACGGCTTCTGCCGGACTCGGGAAAACAGGCCCGGACCGGTATCGGGGGGCCCGGCCGTCATGACAGGAGTTCCGGGATCGCGATCCCGTCCCCGCGGCAGGCCTCCAAGAGGGATGCCTTGAGCGAGCCCGCCGACTGGTGGTGGATTTTCGGGTTGTCCTCCAGGGCGAGATCGAGGGCCTCGGCCAGGCGGGGCGGCATGTCCGGCATCCTTTTGCGCAGCGGGACCGCGCTCTTGTTGAGCACCACCCGCCAGGGGTCCTCGCCCTCCGGGAAGTCCCGCGGGTACTCTCCGGTCATGAGCTTGTACAGGGAGGCCGCGGCGGCCCAGATGTCCACCTCAGGGCCCGCGTGCTTGAAGTCCATCACCTGCTGGCGGGGCATGGTGGCGGGCGAGCCTGCCACGGATCCCGTGCGGGTGTGGCCGTAAGTGAGGGAGTTGTTGTAGAGCTTGCCCACGCCTATGTCGGCTATCTTGGGCTCCAGTCCGGAGTCCCCGCCCAGGAAGATGTTCGCCGGCTTGAGATCGCGGTGAACAAGCCCCCTGGACTCGGGGGAGAGGTGGTCTTCCACCTTGGCCGCCGCCAGCTTCACGTTGTGGAGGTAGTGGAGCCCGTCCAGGACCGGCAGGATGATGGCCAGCGCCTCCGGCGGGGGCAGGGTCCCCCCGGCCCTGACTCTCCTCTCTTCGGAACTCCCGCCCCGGCAGTATTCCATGAGGTAGAAATAGGCCCCGCCGTAGAAGCCGAAGTCATAAAGCTTGGTGACGTTGCGGTGCTTGAGTGCCCGCCCGATGGCCACTTCCCGCAGGAAGCTCTTCCGCGCCCATTCGTTTTCCGACACGGCGGGGGACATTACCTTGAGGGCCAGCTGGGAGCCCGTGTCCTTGCGCTCGGCCAGGAACACCGCCGAGGTGGAGCCGCGGCCGAGGGTGCGGGTGATGCGGAGCCCCTTGAGGGGATCGAGGTTGCGCACGCGGCGGGTGAGCCCCGACTTCAAAAGCTTGAGGGAGGCCAGGGGGTTTGAGCGGCAGTCCTGGCACAGGACGTCCGCGTGGCGGGAAAGAGGCACGGGGTTGTGGCGCCGCCCGCAGGCGGGACAGAAGGGGTTGACCTCGACGGGGGCCGCGCTCTTGGGCGTCTCGTAAGCCGCCTCGTCCACCAGGCCCACCCGGAAGTTGAAGTCCCCGGCCAGGGTCATGATGGCCCCGTCCTGGCCGAGCACGCCGGAACCGGTGACGGCGGTGCCCTGGACGCGGTCCTCCTCGCGGCGGCTGACCAGGTGGCCGTTGATGAAGGTGCCGTTAAGGCTCC
Source organism: Deltaproteobacteria bacterium (assembly GCA_031288415.1). GTDB lineage: Bacteria > Desulfobacterota > Desulfarculia > Adiutricales > Adiutricaceae > JAIRZX01. The sequence goes on from JAITRL010000001.1 coordinate 5,932, forward strand.
GTAAATCCCGCAGGAAGGCCCGGGAGCGGGAGAGCTCTATAACCGCGTGGTGTCCGGACACCGTGCGGTACTCCTCGGAGTCCGGGAGCTTCAGGGTGGCCCCCTGCCCCCTGCCTATCACCACAGCCCTGGGCCCGGTGAACTCCCAGACCTGGGGTTCCCCGAAGTCCGAGGACAGAATCAGGCGGAGGACGGACGGGCCCCTGTCGCCTTGAGAGCGGATGCTCGCCCGGACCGGCCTGGAAGATGAGGGGAGGCTCTTGTTTGGTGTCATGGGAAGGCAACGGGGCGGAACGTGAAATAGCTGCGGGATGTAGAGGTCAAAGGAGAGCGACACCACCGATATGATATAGAGGCAAAAGGCCAATCTGACGGCTAATTTAGAATTATGCCACCCGCTCATACCAGTGTCAAACCTTGCCAGGAAAGATCGCGGGCCCCCTGTCAGGCTTATCGGCATAAGCGCAGCGTAAAATCAGCGCGAGCGGGTTTTCGCCTGGACCGTCTGACCCGAAGCTTTTATGACGCGGCATATTGAGATAGAATCAGACCGCTCCTGACCGCCCGGAAAGCCTTCCGGCATCGGGAGAAGCGGCGGGCAATAGCCGGGGCGGGCCCAAGGCTGGAACCAAAGGCGGGAGGAAAACGCGCTGGAAAAGGCCTGGATTCCGAACGGGAAGCCGGCGCCAAGAGGCCTTAAGGCGGCGAGAGGCGGGGGCCCGAAAGTGAAGGAGGAATGAGGCGGAGAGCCGGCCGGCAAGCGCCCAGGCCACGGAACGCTTTCTATGAACTTAGGCTGATGCCTCCGGCTCCCGTCATTCCCTTGAGCGCGGTCCCAGGAGCGGGCGGGCGGCGTCTAAGCGCAAAGCCGCAGGAATTTCCTCGGCCAGAGGAGCGTTCATGGGCAATACCGTTCAGGCTCGGCTCAGCCCGCTCACGCGCGAGACAGGCTTCCGGCTGCCCTCAGGCCTGGGGGTCGCGGGGCGGGAGTTCAGCTGTTTTGGGTTGAAGGGCGTGAACGGATCCCCGAACCCGCCTAAGCGGCAAACGCCGGACCTGAAGCGAAAGCGGCTACGGCCTGTCCGGAACCGCTGGCATGTCATGGCCCGTCAAGGCAAGACCAGAGCTTACCCCTATAATGTGAACGTCCAGGCATCATTTCGGAAATTTCGGTCCTGCTTAAGACGCGTGAAGGGTTTCGCGGTCAATTGCCATCGGCTTCCCTTTTTACGCCGCCTCTGCCGCCTCAGCTGGCCGGAGTCGGCGTCAGCTCCCGTAACATGCCTACGAAAGGTCCATAACCATGTGCGGCAGGTTCGCGGCGGTGAATCTCAAAGGCGAGGACGAGACTGCGGGGTTCCTCAGGAGCGAGGCTGAGGGCTGGCCGGAGGGCGGCTTCGGCTTCAAGGCGGAAGGAGACGTCTTTCCAGGGGACACGGCCCCGGTCATAGTCATGCGCGGGGATGGCCTCGGGGCGCTTCCCATGAAGTGGGGCTTCCCCGGCTACCCGGATCCAGCAAAGCCGAACCGGAAGCCCAGGCCGCTCATCAACGCCCGTTCCGAGACCGCCTCGCGCCTCGCCACCTGGCGCGGCCCCCTAAAGAAATGGCGTTGCCTTGTGCCCACTGACGGCTTTTACGAGTGGAGCCGCAAGCCTGGAGAGCCCGCCGTGAAATGGCGCTTCCTGTCCCAGGACGGCTCAAGGCTTTTCCTGGCGGGCGTCTGCCGCGACAACCCTGACATCGGGCTCGGACAGGCCCCTTCCTTGTTTTCGATACTCACCGCCGCGGCCAATCCCTCCATGGCCCCCGTCCACGACAGGATGCCGGTCTGCATCCCCCGCAGGCTCTTCGGGGCTTGGCTGGGTCCGGACTATGAGAAGGCCCTCAGAGCCGCAGGCGAGCCGTTTTCCAGGTCACCGGCCTGAAGCGGAGGCGAGGAGCCTCCCTCCGCCTTGGCCTCCCAAGACGGCGCTCTCTTCCCCGGCCATGCGGCTTAACCTGCGAAATGGAACCCCGGACTCCCGTCAGGGGCCTTCGGCGGGTCCCCGCGCCGGGTTGCCCTATGCCGCCTGGCCTCGCGATCTCCCTTCAGGCATAGTTGCCCTGGAACCTCGGCTTCTTTTGCCTGGCCGCCTCGTTCTGCTTCTCCCCGGCCTGCCGCAGGCACTCGAGGCAGAGGCCGGTAAGGTGGCTCAGGTAGGAATCCAGGAGGCAGACATCGTCCTGGATCCTGTCGAAAGCCAGGCGGATCCCCTCCGGGCATTCCCGGTACGGCAAGGCCTTGTACGCCTCCTCCCAGGACTCCTCTGCGCGGGTTCCCGGCCGTGCCGGCAGGGCCCTGCCGCCTGGAAATGCTACTTTGGCCAAGTGCTCTCCGGCGTTTTCCCAGCCATAGGCCGACTCGACTGCTTCCTTGAGCCAGGGATATCGCCTGGCCAGCCTCCCGTCAAGCTCCAGCAGGGCCTCCCGCTCCTGCTCGAAGAAGTCGGCGAGACCCGCCTGGCGCTGGTTCAGCTCGTTGATGAGCCCGGACAGCGTCCCGTGCCTCTCGGAAGAGGTGAGGAAATACCCGGCGATGATGCGGTCACGGTCAAACTGAAGCGCATCCTGTTTTTTGGAGATGTACCGGTCCTTCACTGTGTTGACCGATAAGAAGTAAGCGAAGCCCATGGAACCTCCGGAAACAGGTTTCACGCGGGCGAAAACTTACGCCCCGCAGGCGGCTTGCCGCGTTTTTCCGGGCGAAGGAGCCCCGCAGGCCTTGTCCGGCCGGAGGACGCACCTCTCCCGCAAGGCCTGAAGGCACCCGCTGCCCATGGCCTGGTTTTTTTCCCGAGCCGCCAGCCCCTCCGAAAAGCGCGGCCGCGCAAGCGCGGCGCCCGCTTCAGGCTGGTCCGGGGACGCCTCGGCATGTTTTTAGTCGCCTCAAGGGCCTCCAGCTTCCCAAAGCCTGGAAGCCCTCGCCTCGGCGGCCTTGCTCCCATCCTGGCGCGGTCCGCCGCGCGAGCTTACCGCCGCCTTGGAGGCCTCGCAGGGGAAGCTTTCCAGGCGGCCTCAAGCCTCCGGAAGTTTCCCCTTACGAGCGATAAATAGTCGGGGCTGTCCTCCGGCGCCCCGGGAAAACTGGACAGCACGGCCAGCGGCGCCCCGAAGCGCCTGGCCACGGCCTCGCCCGCCCCTCCTCCGGTCTGGAGGTCATCCGCTACCAGTTCCACCTCGAGCCCGGGCGGCGGCTGGGACGGGGGGAAGCCTCCGGGCGAGGAGGAGCCCCCGAAGCTCCAGGCGACGAATATCCCTGCCCAGTTCAGGAACCACGCCTGCATCTCAGAGGCGGCCACGGGAACGCCCGCCAGCGAGCCGGCCAGCGCCCGCGCCTCCAGTTCCACCGCCTCCAAGGACTTCAGGCGCCTGGCGAGCCTCACGGTGATGAGCCCGGAAAGTTCCGGGGCGGCGGCGGAGAGGATCCTGGCCGTCTCTTCCGAGGCCAGCTTCTGTGACGCGGGGATCTGCCAGCTGCCGGCGGCCTGGACAACCGTCATCGTGAGAGACCTGTTCCCGGAGACGCTGACAAGCTCCCTGAAAAGGGCCTCGTTCGCCTGAAAGCCGTGGAGCACCGCTAAATCCGCCTCCGCCGCAAAAGCCGTCGAGGCGGCCTTCAGATCATCGCCGGTGGGGGAAGCTTCGGGAGGCGCAAGGGTGAGGATGTCCGCCCCGCCGTCCAGGAGATCCGACGCTATGTCGGAGATGAGAGTGCTCCCGGCTATGATTTTCAGGCGCCTGGAGGCCCCTTCCCGCCCCTGTTCCTCGCCGGGCGGAGCCATTTTCTCCGCCGAAGAGTTCCCGCCGTCACGGTCTTTCCCGTCAGCCGGGGGGCCTGCTTCCGCCGGAACTGTCCCGGAGACGGCGGCTTCCCCGTCTGCCGGGGCCTCTCCTGCCGCCAAAGAGGCCTCGCCGTCCCTGGCTTCTTCGATAACCGGGGCCCCTCCTGACGCAGAAGCCCCTTCATCGGCCTGGACTTGTCCGCCTGCGGCTATGGCCAAGGAAAACGCCAGGACAGCGATAAAAACGGCCGGTGAATGATCCGTGCCGCCAAGGGCAGGTTCCGGCCGCCCGGCAACCACAGTGAGTCCTTTCCGGGGCGGGCCTGGCCTTTGGCCAGGCAGACCTCCGTATTTTCCCTTGTCTCCGTCGGTTCCCAAATATGGGTACCGACCGAAAACCACTGCTCAATGTTACCACATGGGAAAACCCTTTGCCAGCGAAATCAACGGCTTTTGCCGTTTTTTTTCAAGTACAGGTCAAGGCCTTGCCGGCTCCCGTCACACTCTGAAGAAAACGGCGCGGCGGCCGGCCTCCGGCAAACCGTCCAGGGAGCCTTCCTGTCCGGGGACGAAGGCTTTTCCCGTGGCTGCCGCGCCTTCGCATTTTCGGGACTCCGGCTCAGGCCAGGGGGCCCTTCCCGTCCCCTCCCGCTATGCCCTGCCCCTTTCGGCTTACGAAAACCAAACTAACCTTTTGAGACCCGCATACTCGCCGCCCCCTGTTCCCCGGCCCAGGCGCAGGAGCCTAAGACGCAGCCCTAACCCGGTTGACCGCCCTGGACAATCGGGATTAAATTAGCTTGCAGAATCAACGCCTGACCCATGGGGAGGCCTTCATGAAAACAGCCCTTTACCTCTCTGCCGCCTTGGCTGCCTTTTGGGCCGCCCTTTTCCTCCTCAACGCATCCCCTCAGGCCGCCCGGGCCGAGGACTCCCACCGGGCTCAGGCTCAGACTGCGGCTGCCGGAGCAGCCAGCCAGCCTGAGGCGACTGCGCAACAGCCTACGGAAGACAAGTCCATGGGTTCTGAGGACCTGCTGTCGCCCGCCGCCGCGGAAGCGGCCGCCGGGGCCCAGAACGATACCGAATCGGGAACAGATGCTTCAGGAACCGTTCCGGCGGCGGGCGGTTCGGCCGCTCCCGCCCCCGGCTCCGAACCTGCGGCAACCATCGACAGGCCCGCTGAGGCGGAAACTTCCCCAGCAATGGCCACTGCCGCCGGTGGCGCTGACGCGGCTGCCGCTTCCCCTGCGGAAGCGGCTTCCCCGGCCGCCGCTGAGGCCGCGGCCCAGGCAGCATCCGCTTCCCCTGCGGAAGCGGCTTCCCCGGCCGCCGCTGAGGCCGCGGCCGCAACCCCTGCCCCTGCGGAAGCGGCTTCCCCGGCCGGCGCAGAAGCCTCGGCCCCGTCCGCTTCACCCGCCGCAGCCGCTTCACCCGCCGCAGCCGCTCCGGACCTCCCGCAAGAGCCGGATCTGCCTGAGGTGCCTGGCCTTCCGACCGGCGCGGTATCCGAGCAGAGCATCTACGAGGAGCTCTCCAAGCTCACGCTGTCGCTCGAGGATCTTTCCGACGACATCGCGGCCAGTTCCCTGGAGCTCAAGTCCCGCCTCACCAGGGCCAGCGAGACCATGGCCTCCCTTCTGAGGAACTACCAGAAGCCCGGGGCAAGGCCCCTCGAGCAGGAGGACATCCTCAGGCAGCTGCGCGGCCTCCGCGCCTCCCTGGCCGACAGCATGACCTCCTTGGACGACAAAGGCAACACTCTGTCGCAGAAGCAGAGCGAACTCAATATCCTCAGGGCGGCCTCGCGGGACTCCAAGGACTCCAAGGACTCCTCTTCCGGCGAAGGGACGGGACAGATGATTCCGCCTCTCCTGCGCGATGCCGAGGCCCGCTCAGAGGAGGTGTCGCTGACCTTCACTGCCGTGTCCGGGCCGGCCAAGCTCCTGCTGGACAGCCTGGACAATTACATCAAGCGTTACTCGGCGGAGATACCTGAGGCCTGGAAGGCGTATTACTTCACCGAGAGCCGGCTGATGTCCTTCAAGCTCCCCGAGTTCACGGGCGAGAGGGGGTACTTCTCCGAATGGTACCGGCAGCTTTACTCCAAGGAGATGTTCATCTACCCGCAGACCCAGGAGGACTGGGGTGCCAGCCTCACCGGCTTCGCCATGTCTGCGGTCCTCATCGCCTTCCTGGGGTTCCTGCTGTACCGGGGAGCCCAGAAGCTCCCGGAGGAGCCGCTGAACTGGAAAGGCGCCCTCCTGGAGATCGTCAAAGGGCCCTGGATCTTCCTCAATCTCGGGCTCGCGCTCCTGAGCGCCTCCCGCAACCAGCTGGGCGGAAACTTCCTTTTCTTCAGCATCCCTGGGGTCCTCATCCTCATCTGGGCGCTCGCCTCCATCAGCTGGAAGCTCAGGGTGGCGTCCAAACCTCCGCTTGCCCTCCAGAAGTCGCCTCTCACGCGCTTCTACCTGCCGGCCGCGCTGGGGGTGATCCTCCTGTTCGCCGACGTCCCGACTGGCGCCCTATCGATACTGTGGTTCATAATCTTGGGCCTGTTCCTGCTCCAGCTCCGCAAGATCCGCAGGCGCTCCAAAGAGACCGAAAGCCTGAAAGGCTTCCTCCTGGAACGCTTCGCCTACGGATCGGCCATCTACTTCGCCCTGGTCTCGCTGGGCATAGCCGTCATGGGCTACCCGAGGCTCGCTATACTGGCCTTCATACTCCTCTTCACCCTGGTGAACGTGCTCATACTCGGCAACGCCTTCGCCGGCCTCGGGTCCATTCTCTGCAACAAGGTCTTCGCCGCGGACCGCGCCCCGGTGAGGTACGCGGTCCTCAACGCCATACTGCTCCCGGTGACCTGGTCCCTGTCCCTCTTCTGCACTGTCCCGTGGCTTCTGGCCATACCCGGATCCACGGCCCTCCTGCGCAACTTCCTTACCCGGGGCTACTCCATAGGCGAGGCCTCCTTTGACCTGTCGAAAGTGCTCCTGATCCTGGCGCTTTTCTTCATGTTCAGGTCGCTCAAGAACCTCGGCAAGACCTCCCTCGAGCACCTGCCGGAGGAGCTCTCCCTGAGCCAGAGCGTGATCTTACCTATCCAGACCATCCTCACTTTCGTGGTCTGGATAATCTTCGCGATAGTCGTGATGGGGCTCCTGGGGGTCAACTGGACCAGCCTGGCGGTGGCCGCCAGCGGCCTCGGGCTGGGCCTCGGCATCGGCCTCCAGAACATCTTCACCAACGTGGTGAGCGGCATCATCCTCATTTTCGGCCGCTCTGTCCAGGTGGGCGACTTCGTGGAGGTGGGCGGCGTCACCGGCACGGTCCAGGCGGTGGACTTCCGCTGCACCATGGTGGTTACCGCGGCCAAGGCCATGGTCTACGTGCCAAATTCCGCCATCGTCTCCAACCAGTTCATCAACTGGACCCGCAACGGCAGGGAAGTGAGGCGCACATTGGTCATCAGGGCCTTCTACGGCACCGACACGGAGCTCGCCATCAAGCTCATCCTGGCCGCGGCCGAAGGCGACCCCCGCGTGAGCCGCGCCAACCCTCCCGAGGCCCTGCTCAACGATCTCAGCGAGAAGTACCTGGAATTCAACCTTTACGTGAGCATCTTGGACATCGACAAGTCCTACTCCGCCCTGTCCGACGTCAGGCTCAGGATCGAGCAGTCCTTCCGCGAGCACGGCATCAGGCTCTACCGCCAGTCCGTGGACATCAACCTCAAGGAAGCCCTCCAGGCCGTCCAGGGCGAGCCAGGCGGAAGCGGCCCGGCCCTGATGTCATAGCCCGGCGGCCCGACCGCGGCGGATGCGGGGCTTCGGGCGCCGCAGTTTCTGCGGCGGAAAGAGCGGCGCCAGGCGGCCGCCGCCAATTCCGCGAGCTCCGGAAGGCGAGGCGGGACAAGTCGCGCGGCCTGCCTTTCAGCCCTCAGACAGCCTCTCGAGGACCTTGGCGGCCAAAAGCCTCACCTCAGGGCTGGGATCTGAGAGGGACCGGCGGACCAGATCCGACAGATCGGCCCTGCGCGTGTTCGCGATCACGTTCAGGGCGTTGAGTTTCCAGCGGTGAAGGGACTCGTCCCCGATGTAGAAGAACTTTCCCGCCAGTTCCCTTTTGATCTCCGGGAGGTCCATGGCGAGTATGCTCTCCGGACTGGCCTTCGCGGCCGTCTCGGCAAGGCCGGGGAAATCCTCGGTTCCCTGCCGGCGGCCGCGGTTGAACGGGCAGACGTCCTGGCAGACGTCGCACCCGTAGAGCCAGCCTCCCGTCTCGCGGCGGATCTCCCCTTCCCCGGCCGGCCCCGGCGAATACGTGAGCTTGCTTACGCAGGTTGCCATGTTCATGACGTACGGCCCTGAAAGCGAGCCGCTGGGGCAGGCCTCGGCGCATTTCCCGCAATCCTCCGGGCAGGGCGCGGGGGCCTGCAAACCGGGGAGCTCCAGCTCCCTGTCCGCCGCCCAGGCCGTGATCTGCTTCCAGGAGCCTGTCCCGGTATAGAAGAAGTTGTTGCGCCTGATGAGCCCCAGGCCAGCCTTCCAGGCGGCCCAGCGCATGGGGGCGATGCCGGGGTGCTCATCGTGCAGGCACCGCAACCCCAGCCGCCCGAGAAAGCCCGTGAGGGCGGTGATTCTCCGGCTGTCCGGGGACTGGGGGTTGCGCCGCGAATCGAACAGGTAGTGCCTGCCGATGAGGCCTCCTGTCCCCTCCGGGATCCGGTAACGGCTGACGTCAATCACGGCCACCACAAGGGAACGGGCCTCGGGAAAGCGCCTCTCAGGGCGGGCGAGGCCTCTCATGAAGTCGTATGCCCCCGTCCCCAGGGGCGCTTTCCGCTCCCTTTCCTCCACCCGGACCACGTAACCCGCGAGGTCCGCATCCGCGAGCCTTACCGCTCCCAGCCCCTCAAAACCCAGCTCCAGGGCTTTGGCCCTGATGTCCTCCGCGATGCCCATATAGCCTCCGCCCTGCCCGAAAAACCTCAGGCGAAGCAAGTTTAACGCCCCGTGTATGTAAAATCAATAGTGACATTATAACTTATTAAATTTACTGAATAATTTTAAAGCAAGCCGCTAAGGCCACGCCCGAAGGCCTTCATTCGCCGTTGCCGTTTCTTCCGCCTTGGGCCTCAGCCCTGAACCGTGCGCAAAGG
>JAITRL010000021.1 GCA_031288415.1 Deltaproteobacteria bacterium
AGCCCCGGGGCGGCGGCGCCCAGGCTCCTGCGGCGCGGGGCGCCATGAAACGGGCGCGGCGGCTCCGGAGTCCGCGGGGCGCGCCGACTGGGCTTCGCCGCCGCGGCGGGAGAGGCGGCGGAAAGGCCCCTCACTCCCACTCGATGGTGCTGGGCGGCTTGGAGGAGATGTCGTAGAGGACCCGGTTGACGCCCTGGACCTCGTTGATGATGCGCGTGGAGAAGCGGGCCAGGAGCTCGGCCGGGAGCCGGGCCCAGTCCGCGGTCATGGCGTCCACGCTGGTGACGGCGCGGATGGCCACGGCCTGGCCGTAGCTTCTGCCGTCGCCCATGACCCCCACGCTCCGCACGGGCAGAAGCACCGCGAAGGCCTGCCAGACCGAGCGGTCCAGCCCGAAGGCCCTGAGCTCCTCCCGGACGATGGCGTCGGCTTTGCGCAGGAGGGCGAGCGACTCCCTGTCCACGGGGCCGATGATGCGTATAGCCAGCCCGGGGCCGGGGAAGGGATGGCGCCAGAGCAGCTCTTCCGGCACTCCCAGTTCCGCCCCCAGCTCGCGCACCTCGTCCTTGAAGAGGTACTTGAGGGGCTCGATGAGGGTGAAGCCCAGCTCACGGGGGAGACCGCCCACGTTGTGGTGGCTTTTGATGAGGGCTGAGGGCCCCTGGGGGGACACTGACTCGATGACGTCAGGGTAAAGGGTCCCCTGGGCCAGGAAGTCGGCGCGGCCGAGTTTGGAGGCCTCTTTGGTGAAGACCTCGATGAAGGTGTGGCCGATGATGCGGCGCTTCTCCTCCGGATCGGAGACGCCCTCGAGCCGGGAGAGGAACTCCTCGCCCGAGTCGGCCACGGTGAGGGAGAGTTCCGGGTACAGGGTCCGGAAGGCCCGGGAGACCTCCTCGGCCTCGCCCTGGCGCAAAAGCCCGTTGTCCACGAACACGCAGTGGAGCCTGGGCCCCACCGCCCGGGCCAGGAGCGCCGCGGCCACGGTGGAGTCCACCCCTCCCGACAGGCCGCAGAGGACTTTTCCGTCAGGGCCAACGGTCCTGCGGATCTCTTCCACGGCGTCCTTGGCGAAGGAGGACATCCGCCAGTCGGCCTTGAGCCCGGCATCCGCCAGGAAGGCCTGGAGCAGTTCCATGCCCTTCTCGGTGTGGTGGACCTCCGGGTGGAACTGGAGCCCGTAGATCTTTCTGCCCGGATCCTCCATGGCGGCGACGGGGAGGTCCGGGGTCCTTCCGATGACCTTGAAGCCGGGCGGGGCCTCCTCCACCCGGTCGCCGTGGGACATCCACACGCGCAGGCGGCCGGAACCGTTAAGCGGGCTCCAGAGGGGGGAGGGCGCGGTGGGCTCCAGCTCGGCGGGGCCGTATTCCCCGTGGGCCTCCCGGGTGAGCCGCCCCCCCAGAAGCCTGGCCAGGAGCTGCATGCCGTAGCAGATGCCCAGCATGGGGAGGCCGGAGTCCAGCAGCCTGCGGTCGAGGGAAGGGGCGCCGGGCTCGTCCACGCTGGCGGGCCCTCCGGAGAGGATCAGGGCGCCCGGCTTCTGGGAGAGCGGCCCGTCCAGGGGGAGCCCCGCCGGGAGGATCTCGGCGTAGTAGCCCAGGGCCCTGGTCTTGCGGGCTATGAGCTGCGTGAACTGGGAGCCGTAGTCGATGATGAGGATATGTCCTGCCATCTGGTCACTTGGCCCGAGCCCTGCCGGCCTGTCGCCGGGGGCGGGAGGCGGCATGCCCCCTTGCGGGAGGAAGGGCCCGGTTGGGCAGGCGACCGCCGCCGGCCCTGCGGGCCGGGCGGCGGCGCCGTGGGCGGCCGCAGGAAAAAGGAAAAAAGAAGCCGTAGGCTCTTCGGGTAGGGCGCCGGGAGCCGGGGGGGGATGCGGGAGCGGGCGGAGCCGGGCGCCTGGGGGGGCCGGAAGCGCCAGGACCGGGTGTTGGGCGAAAAAAGCAAGGTATCAGATCGCGGCCCGCTTGTACAGACCCCCGAGAGGTCCATGCGGCCGGGGAAGGGCCTGCGGGGCGGGGGCCCGCAAGGGGACTGAGGGCCGGGGCGCGGCAGGCGGGGCAGGGCGGGGCAGGCGGGGGCAGGGCAGGGCAGGGCGGGCCAGGCCATGGCGGGGCGGGGCAGGTCAGGTCAGCGCGGGCCGCGTGTGGCGGCCGCGGGACAGCGGCGGGGAGCCGAGGCGGGAAGGTTTCACGGCGGGAGGCCCGGAAGGGGGCGTGGAGGGCCTTCAGCGGGAGCGGGGCCTGCGGGCGGGTAAGGACCGCGGCGTGAGACCGGCTTGTCGAGTGAGCGGGGAGGCCTTCGGCGGGATAAGGGCCTGCGGCATGAGCATGGATGATCTTCAGCGTTCGGCGGGGACCGGCGCGTGAGAGGGAAGCCTTCGGCGGGATTAGGGTCCGCGGCATGAGCATGGAAGGCCCTGGGCGATCGGCAGGGACCGGCGCGTGAGCGGGAAGGCCTTCGGCGGGAGGATGGCCCGTGGCGCGGGCGCGGGAGCCTTCAGGGCGCGGGGAGGCCCCGCGCCGTGATCCGGACCGCCGGCGGGGCCCTTCAGGATCCCTTGCCGCTTGGCAAGGTCATTTGGCCAGGGCGTTGTAGGCCTCGCCCTGAGGCTCGCAGGCGAGGCCCAGGGCGTATTCCGTGTCGCGGGGGAGCGGCGTGATCTCAGGGCCGCGTGTCCTGAGGACTTCGAGGAAGCTTTCGCGCAGGGACGGGTTCTCGAAGGAGAACACCGCCAGCGCCCGGCCCACCTGCTCGCCGGAATGCGCGTAGTTGAAGTACGAGATGTTGGCGAGGGGCGCCACACGTTCCAGGAACTCCGTCAGGGCCCCCGGCCGCTCCGGGAAGTGCAGGATGGCGGCGTACGGGCGCCTGAGGAGGCTAGGCTGGTAAGGGGCCACACGGAAGGGAAGGTCGGGCCGGCCGGTCACGTCCGCGAACCTGTAGCCGGCCTCGGCCATGCACCCCTCCAGGCGCGGGAAGCCCTCCTCGCGGCCTTCGAAGCCGGCCACCGGGTAGGCCAGGTCCGAGCCGTACTGGCCCACCATGAGGCGGCTGATGTTGAGGCCCGCGGGGGCGACGGCCTTGAGGAAGGCCAGCAGGGCCCCGGGCCTCTCCCGGAGCTCCACCTGGTAGTGGGCCTGGCGCCCCGCGGGATCGCCCGACCTGCGGGCGATGTTGCCGAGCCGCCGGAAATCGAGGTTGGCGCCTGAAAGGATGACTCCCGCCGAGCGGCCCTCCAGGGCGCGGGCGTCCTTTCTGGCGGCGGCCAGGCCCATGGCCCCCGAGGGCTCGGAGATCACCCGCGCCGCGCGCCAGAGCTCCTCCATGGCGGCGGAGACCTCGGCCTGCGTGACCGTGACGATGGAGTCCAGGAGGCGCCTGAGGGCGGCGTAGGTGAGCTTCCCGGCGGTCTTGACCGCGGTGCCGTCGCAGAAGATGTCCACCCGCGGGAGGGTCACGGGCCTTCCCGCCGCGAAGGCCGCGGACATGGAGGCCTGGCCCTCGGCCTCGACCCCGATCACCCTGACGGCGGGGTCGTAGGTCTTGACTACGGCGGCGACGCCCGCGGCGAGGCCGCCGCCGCCTATCTGGACGTAGACGGCCGCGGGGCGCGCGGGCGAGGTCATCATCTCGTCGGCCACCGTGCCCTGCCCAGCCATGACCAGGAGGTCATCGTAGGGGGGCACGGCGAGCAGGCCTTCGCGGGCCGCGAATTCCCGTGCCGCCCGGGCGGCGTCGTCGTAGGTGTCCCCCTCGAGGCGGATCTCGGCCTTGCCCTCCCCGAGGCGAGCCACCGACTCCACCTTGAGCCGCGGGGCGGACTGCGGCATGAAGAGCACGGCCCTGATCCCCAGGCGCGCCGCGCTCACCGCGACCCCCTGGGCGTGGTTGCCGGCCGAGGCGGCGCAGACCCCGCGGCGCCTGGCCTCGCGTTCCCGCGCCGCCACGAAGTTGAAGGCCCCGCGCCACTTGTAGGAATGGATTTCTGAGAGGTCCTCGCGCTTGAGGAGCATGGTCCATCCCCCGGGCATGGGGTAGGGCTCGGTGGGCGTGGGCGGGAAGAGGCGGTAGACGCGGGTGCGGGCCTTCATCACCTGCCGGAAGAGTTCCGACGCCCTGGCCCCGGGGGCGCCTGCGGGGTCTTTTGGCTGTCTGGGCATGGCGTGACCGTTCCGGTGGATAATGAGCGGGGATGGGGCTTGCGCGGGCGGGGGGCAGCCTCCGGCCTTGCGGGCATGGGCTCCGAGGGGCGCCGCCGGCCATGAGCAGGAGGGCCCGAGGCCCGGCAGTTTCCCGGCCTTGCCGCTCCGGGCCCATGGCTCAGGCCCGTCTGACTCCGTTGCCCTGCGGCGCCGGCCCTTCGGAGCTTGCGGCAATGCGGCCCCTGGCCTCAAAGGCCATAGGGGGGGCCCCTGAAAGGGCCCGGCAAATGGGATTGTATCCGCGCGGGGGGCCTTTTACAAGGCAAAAGGCTAAAGCGGTCACGAGTTCAGGAAGGCGCGGTACGCCCGGCCCGGACTGAGGGCGGGGGACGGGTCTTCCGCGGGAGCGAGGCAAAAACAAGGCTCTTCACGAGGATGCCTACCCCAGTGCGGGGGCGGCGGGAGAGCGCGCTGTCCGCGGCTTCGATTCCGGAGCTGCGGCGGCAGAGCTTCCTGAAGGCCTCGCTCCGTTGCCCGGGGCGCCTCCCGGCCGTCCTCGCCTGTTTAGCGGCGGCTCAGGCTGGCCTTGGCCTTTCCCGCGTTCACGGGGCAGACGCGCCTGCGCGGGCGCCCTAGCGCTTCTCAAGGCCGAACCCATAAGATGAAGCCGTAATTCCTGCTGACGCAGGTCTCGGCCTTCACGCCTTCGGGGCAGGAGGCGGGCGCCCCGCCGATGCCGCGAGCGAAAACCGCCGCGGCGGCGACTCCCGGCGGCGGTTTTCCGGCCTCATCCATGGCGCGCCTGTCGAACTCAGCGGCGGCCGTGCCCAGGATCACCTCGTACAGCCCGGGCTCCGTCACGCGGCGGAGGAAGCCCTGGCCGGACCTGTGGCGGATGAAGCAGGAGTCGTCCGGCCGCGAGCGGATGCGGGGCGCCCTCTGGGGGAACCTGCCGTCCGCCGGCTTTTGACCGTCTCGAACTTTCGTGAGTTTCCGCATCGACCGCGAAGACCATGAGGCCGAATTACGTTCTCAGGCCATGGGCAGGCTTTCCGCCTTGGCCGTAGAGGGCCGGGATTTACTCGGCCGGGAGCTTGTCCCGGACGTATTCCTCGAAGATCTCCGGGATGTGCTCGCAGAAAGCCGCGTTCATCTTTTCGTTCCCGGATCCGCTCCATGGATCCGGGCCGGGAATGGGCTTCATGTCGTATCCTTTGCAATAGTTCGCGGGTCTGCCTCTGGCAACTGGCAGCCTGTATTTCCATAATAGCAAATCTGATGATTCAAAATAAATATTAAAATGACTATTAAAGAAATTTTTTAATGTTTATGATGTTTTTATATGTATATTAAATAATTTTTTTAATTATTTATGATGTTATCATGCAAATTTTTTTTAATGCTATGAAGAGGCTGTAACTCCATTTTTTATGCCGTTGCTGCCGGGCCGGGGTGTTTCCCCCTAGCCAGTGGGATTCCGCCAAGAGCAAAAATAAATTTGAGAATCTGTTGAGGAAAGCTGACCAGTTGAAACTATATTTTAGATTATAAGACGGCGAATAAATTAGACAGTGCAAACTTTATGAAAAATAAAAAGCAGTCATGCTATCATGAGTTTGTTAGAATTATTTAAGGACTTGTAGGTTGAAAAAAGTTAAATATATTAAAAAAGCATTTCAATTTGACTTATCAGACTTCTGTCTTCGCAGGAAAAATGGCCGGGCAGGAAGGCCTGTCTCAGAAATCGCTGTGTACCAAGAAGTAGTAAAGTATTATATATATAATATATTAACTATTTTTATTTAGAGAAGAGATATTATGATAAAAATAAATTTAATAATTTTATTTATAATACTTATTATAATAAATAATAAATATTTATTTGCATTTGAGACTCTTGAAGTGCAAAATGATCCTCTTGGCACCTTTGAATTTAACTTTATGGCACGAGAAGCAGGCGAAGAAACGAATTATCCTCAGTACCCGAATGCGGAACGGGATCTGACCGTTGGAGCTAAAACCGTCACGGTTCAATTAGACAATTATTGGCCCGGAAAGCTAAACAGCAATAATATAAATAATTTTATTGATAGTAATAAATTTTTAATAAATATTTTTGGGATATATAGCAATGAAATGAATGCCGGTGGAGTCAGCCTAGAAGTTTTGAATCCGAACATATCCTATCCCGCTACGCGGCATGTCTCGTTTAATGCATTGGGCATGGACACTTCCGGATTTCCATCGGCAAACGCACATGGCCCTTTCTCCGGCGGCGGCCGCCGCCCGGACGATGAGCTTAATTGTTTTCCGTGCCACGGGCCGACAATAATCGCGGTTCCCATGGCGTATCATGAATTTGAATTCATCATAACCCAGGACGGCATTTCAGGTTACGGCGCGGAAGTGACCGCCGGGTATTTAGGCAGACACGCCGGCAGAGGCCTGACAGGCATGGGGCCTGCCGGCGGCGCGGCTGCGCTGCCGCATGGCTCCGCCGTTAAAGCCGATGATTTTCTGACGTTTCCGGAAGCCGTTTCGCTGACGGCGAACCTTGAAAGGAACCCGTATCCTGCCGTCACTGCCGAGGCTTTTGACTGCAGGAAATTCAGCCATGCCGGCCTGAACGGGACGTTTCCGCCCGGAAGCGGCAATCCGCCCGCCGGGCCTGAACGCTTCGCCTCAAGGCCGGAGCAAGCCGGCGGCTCCTCATTGCCCGTAAACGAGGGCGCGGCATTCGCAAAAGCCGGGGCCATATCGGATTCTTTCGGCCGTATCGACGGGGCGGCGGGAAGCGCGCCCCCGCGCCTGGCGGCCGATGAAGCAGATTATCCTCGTTTGCCGCGGGCCCCCCGGGTCATCCAGGCGCCGCTTATCCAGCAGGCCTCCCGCGTCTTGAGGCCGTACGGCGAAAGGCACGCCCCGTCCGGCGGCGAGGGCGGCGACAGGCCCTGGTCGTTACGGGCGTCGCCGTGGTACAGCCATATCCGGCATGAGGCGCGGGAGGGGCTGATCGGGTACACGGTCAAGGCCTTGGGACTTACCTTAGGCGTGGAGCGAAGCCTGTTCGGCGGCTCGGCCCTGGCCGGCATGACTCTCAGCGCGGCCATGCCGGAAGTCAACGGGGACGGCATAAGCCTCGACACCCACATCGTGTCGGCATCCTCGTACGCCACGGCGATCCTGCCGTTTGAGATCGATCTGAGCGCGATAGTGAGTTATTCCTTATCCAGGTACGATCAGGACCGCGTCAGCGAAGGGTCGCATTACTTCGCGGGGTACCACGGCAGAGGCGTCTCCGCGGCCGCGATGGCGGGCCGCCGGTTCCAGTTCGCCCGGCAGTTCGCGGCCCGCCCTTACGCCAGGATGGACTACATCCACAACGACATGGAGGCTTACGCCGAGATGGGGCAGGGAGCCCAGGCCAGGACCATGTCCAGGAACAGCACCGATCTTTGGCAGTCGGAACTGGGGGCCGATCTGATCTTTTCCGCCGAAAACGGGCTCAGGCTCACGGGCCGCCTGGGATGGACCCGCCACTTCAACAACACGACGGAGTTCGAAGGGAATTATCTGCCGAACCAGCCCAGCCCGTCGCTTTTCCGCGTCTTGTCGGTCCAGTTCGACAGGACCGCCTTTGTTTACGGGCTGGATGTCAAGTTCCCGGTCGCGGAATCGGTGGACATCGGGGTCTCTTACGACGGAAGCTTCTCCGACCATGATTCCAGCCATACCGGCGCCTTGACCGGCAACTTCAGTTTTTGACGGCCGGCTCCCCCGGCCGGGCCGGAAAGCCCGTCGGCTTGCCTCGGCGGAGGCCAGGGTCAGCCGGCGTCGCGAAGGACAACCTTCCTTTGGCCTCGGGCGGTTTTCCGCATGCCCTCCGCAGGCGTTCCCGGCGGGCTCGGCTTAGAGCCCCTTGTCGCCGGCGCGGAGGTTTCGCGGCCGCGGCCCGCAACGCCGGCCGCGGCTTTCGGCGAGGCGCCGCCCCTGCCGCCGGCTACTGGCTCACGGGCTTTCCCGCCGCCGCCTGCGGCCTTGGCCGAAACATTCGGCGAGGCGCGGCCCCGGGAGGCGTCTCCCGTGCCGCGACGGCAGGATCACGGGCTTTCCTGCCGCCGCTTGCCCTCTTGCCGTCTCGGCTCCGCCGGGAGCGCGTACCCGGGCGCCCGGGAAGGCCTCAGGTGGATTCAGGCCGGCGCGCCGAGGGCGCCGCGACGCGCCTGGCCGCGACGCGCCTGCGGCCGCAGCGGACTTCCCGGCGGCTTCAGGCCCGTTGTCCGTCATCCTGTCAGCCCGGTCCGGACCGCAGGGCCTGAGGGGAACGGCGGATGTTTCCCTGGGGTGTAGCGATTTTTTATTGCCAATCTGACTAGTTTCTGGTAAATTACTGGCTAGCTCTAGGAGGGCAACTAATATGGTTAATGATCAACCATTTAATGATAAAAAAATCATTTTATCACTCCAAAAAGATGAACTCAATCATCAATTTGCACTTTTAGTCGAATCTTTTACCACAAAGCAGGAGTTTGAACAACTAACAAAACTTCTCAACTGGCTATCAGATTATAAAAATGATTTTAATAATATATTAAACAATAATAATAATATGGTATCTAAAATTGATATTTTTGAAAAATTAGGATTACAGTATGATGGTAAATTTAAAAATTTATTACATAAAATTATATCAGATGATGTTAATAATATAGATGAAGCGTTACTTATCTTAAAAAAAAAACAAGAATACTCAGATAAAGGAATAATATTAAAAAATTTCAGAATTGCATCAAAAAATATTATTACTCTTCTTGGGACTATCAAAATAAATAGAACTAATTTACGTCCTAAAACAAGGTTAGATGTTTTAAAACTTAATACTACAGAAAATTTACATTCTATAACACCTTTAGATGAGTACTTAGGTATAAATCGACTTCCGTTTAAAATGACAATTGGAGCTATGCTAGAAATCGCCTATTGGGTTCAAAGGTCTAACTCATATGAAGAAGCAGAAGAAGGACTTCAGAAATATACAAGAATTAATGTAAAAAAAGATACAATACGTCTAGTTACAAATAATGTAGGTAAATTAGTTTTTGAAAACGACTTTAAACAAGCAGAAAAATCTTTTGAAATTTTAAATAAAGGTAATTTATCTTTTCCGTCAAAAAAACTTAATCATGATTTCTATATTGAATGTGATGGAGCAATGTTCCATACTAGGGAAAGAGATGAAAACGGCTATACCTGGAAAGAAAATAAATTGGGTATGGTTTTTTGTAGCGATACATTTTTATCATGGAAAAATAAAAAAACTGATAAGCGAGAAATAAGGATAGGAAATCGTGAATATACAGCATATGCTGGCTCAGTAGATATTTTTCAAAAATTATTATTTAATATAGCCATTCAAAATGGTTATGGACAGTATAAAAATACTATATTAATTTCTGATGGTGCTATGTGGATTAAAAATATGAAAGAACTTTGTTTTCCTGATGCAGTACATATATTAGATTTCTTTTATCTTTGTGAAAATATAAATAAGTTTGCTAAGGAATATTTTAACGAAAATAAAGATATTTATGAACCATGGGTTGCAGATTTATGTCAAAAATTAAAAAATAGCGAAATTAAATCTGTATTAGATATTTTAAACTCATTAAATAGAAAAACAATTAATAAATGTTCATTTAATTTACTTAATTATATAAATAAAAATATAAACTCTATAGATTATAAATTATATATAGATAATGGATGGTTTATTGGAAGTGGTGCAATTGAAAGTGCTAACAAAATAGTTCTTCAAGAACGATTGAAGCAAGCAGGAATGAGATGGAATATTGAAACAGCAAGATATATCATAGCATTAATGACCAAAGTCAAAAGCAAATT
>JAITRL010000025.1 GCA_031288415.1 Deltaproteobacteria bacterium
CCTCCCCGCCTGACCTCGCCGGAAGCTATGTCCCTGTCGCGGCCGGCGGCAGTTTCCCGGACGGCCCGGCGTCCGTCGCCTCGCAGCCGCCGATGCAGGCCTCGTCTGCCCCGGCCGCGACTCCGACGCCGACCTTGCGCCCCGTCTGCTCCAGAAGCGGCAGGAAGCCTTCCAGCCGCCGGATAAGCGCGGCCTTGCCGCCCGAGTCCAGCAGCCGCGGCCCGCTCGCTGCCGCGGACGGGGCCCTGACCTCCGACACGGGGCCTCCCGGGGCGCGGGGCGGCATGATCCGTCAGGGTCTTAGGCCAAAGCAGAGAGCCCCCTGACGTTGATTTCCGGCCTGCGGGATACCCTGGCCGGGCCGGGAAGGAGGCTCGCGGGAGATGACGAAAACGGAGGCATAGGCCGCCACGCCGGAGCGAAACGCGGGGGCGCCGAACATGCCGACGTAATATTTCAGGCGGAAACGCCGGGCCGCGAAGCCGCGCAAAGGCCCGCCGCGGCGGTTCTTTATCCGCCGGTCCGAGCGGATGAAGCCGAGAGCGCCGCCTTCCGGGAAAAGCGACAGCGGGCTCCCGATGAACGGGAAATAAAGATCGGCCCGGCCGTACATTGTCCCGTAACGCGAGCGGTACTCCTTCAGAAGAGGGGCCGGGATCAGCTCCGGCCTGCCGTAAGGGGGATTGCCCGCCGCAAAGCCGGATTCCCCGTCCAAGGGGGAGAGGAGGAAATCTCCCTGCACAAGCCGGCGGTCCGCCAGTTCAGACGCCTCGCCCGGCTCCAGCCCTTCCTCTTGCAACAGGGACTCCGCAGACGCCTTGGTCCGCGGGAAGGCTCCGCCGCAGAGCTCGACCGCCAGAATGGCGGCCGAGCCCGAGAAGCGCGGAGTCTTTCGGTCTTGACGCCCGCCGCGATAACATCAGCCGCCGGACCGCAGGCAAAACGAAACCGCCGGCTCCCTCGCGGAGCCGTGTTCCCGGCCGCCCTCCCCTCCCCCGAGGGCTTTCCCCGGCGCCTGCAGCTCCCCGAGCGAGGCCGGCACGTCAGCGGCGGCCCCGGAGGCGCCCGCCTCTCTTTCATGCGGCCGCAAGGCATGGTAGAATCCGGCCGTAAGGTCCCTCGCCAGCGGAAAAGCGTTCCGGACCCCTCCCCCGCGCCGTAATTTTTCTCCCCTGAATCAAGTCAGCCCAAGGCAGGCCAGTGTTCGACGACGATTACCTAAAAATCAAGATCCCCGAGTTCAACATCCACAACACCCTCTTCGTGGCGAGGCCGGGGCTTCCCTTTATCCTGGCAGGGACGGCCCTGGTCATCCTCTTCTGGTGCCTTGACATCGACTGGGCCAGGAACGTCTTCCTGGTCCTTCTGGCCTTCACGGTGTGGTTCTTCCGGGACCCGGCGCGGGTGACCCCCCCCGGGGAGTTCGCGCTGGCCCCGGCGGACGGGCGGATCATCCGCATCGACCGCAAGGCAGTCTGCCCTTCCTCCGGCAAGAAGGCCGTCAAGGTGAGCGTTTTCATGAACGCCTTCAGCGTCCACGTCAACCGCATTCCCCTGGACGGGACCGTGGAGAGCCAGGAGTACCGGCCCGGCTCGCTCGTCAACGCCAGCTTCGACAAGGCCAGCGACAAGAACGAGCGCAACGTCCTGGTTATCCGTGACGCCTCGGGCAGGGCCTTCGAGATGGTCCAGATAGCGGGCCTCATCGCCCGCAGGATAGTGAGCTGGGTGGAGCCTGGGGACGAGGTGCGGCGCGGCCAGAGGTTCGGCATGATCCGCTTCGGCAGCCGCGTGGACCTGTACATCCCCCCCGAGGCGGTACTCATGGTGGCCCTGGGCCAGAGCGTGAGCGCCGGCTGGTCCCCCGTGTGGGCCTGGCCCGATCGCCCATGACGGCCGTCTTCGCGGTAATCCCCAGCCGCTTCCAGTCCACCCGCTTCCCCGGCAAGCCCCTGGCCGACATCTCCGGAAAGCCCATGATCCGGCGCGTCTACGAGAGGGCCCTGGCCGTCGAGGGCCTGGAAGGCGTATGGGTCGCCACGGACTGCCCCGAAATCTACCGCCTGGTCCTGGACTTCGGGGGCAAGGCGGTCATGACCAAGCGCGACCACCCTTCAGGCACCGACCGCATCGCCGAGGCGGCCAGGACCCTGGGGGTGACTGACAGGGACATAGTCCTGAACATCCAGGGCGACCAGCCCGTCCTCAACCCTGCCCACCCGCGGCTCCTGTACCGGGCGCTCCTCAAGGACGAGGACTGCGTGGCCAGCACCCTGGCCATCCCCTCCGATGATCCGGAGAGCGCCGCCAACCCCAACCACGTGAAGGTGGTCTTCGGGCTCGGCCGCCGGGCCGTGTACTTCTCCAGGTCGGTCATCCCGTTCCCGCGCCAGGGCCCGCTGTCCTGGTACAGGCACATCGGCATCTACGCCTACCGGGCGTGGTTCCTGTACCTGTTCCCCGCCCTCCCCCGCCTCCCCCTGGAGGAGGCCGAAAGCCTGGAGCAGCTGCGCATCCTGGAGAACGGCTACCGCATGAAAGTGGTGCTGGCGGAGGGTCTCTCTCCCGAGGTGGATGTGCCAGAGGATATCGCCTTGGCCGAGCAGGCCCTGGCCGAGGAATCCCTGGCCGGAAAGGCCGCCCGTAAAGGCGGGCCAGATGACACTGACCCGGGCTGAAGCGCGGGAAACTGGCGAGGCTTCTACTGCGGAGCGCCCGTGCCGAGGCTCGGCAAGCTGGCAGGGATTCGGCAGTCCTGGAGCTGCTTTGCCGAGGCGCCGGATAAGGTCCGGTCTATGACCCCGGAGCGGCTTGCCAAGGCGCTGGACGAGGTCCGGTCCATGACCGCTGAGCGGCCTTGCCGAGGCGCTGGTTGCCGACAGGAATTTGCCGCTGCCCCCAGGTCCGCCTCCCCCGTAATAGCGGCCTGAGCCTGAAATGGGCCGCAAGGCGGTCGCCCAGGTCCGCCCATCCCCGCCACGGAGCGGAATCCGCAACCCTTCCCCTCAACTCCCCCTGGCCTGCCCAGGTCCTGCCCAGGTCCTGCCCATGCTCTGCTCATAACCTGTCTGACGCTTTCAGACTTTGACGCCGGCGAGTCGGGCGCGGCAATGTCCAGCCAGGCGAGACAGAAGGCGGATACGCGTGGAATATGCCGAGGGAAGCGGCTTCCGCGCCTCTTTTGATGACCCTGCCGTCTGCAGGGCCTGCCCCAAAATGGGACTCTGCCCTGCAAAGGACGGAAAGCTCATGGCCAGCCTCACCTTCAGCAAGATATCATATATATTAAAATAATTATATTAGTAAATAAACATAAGTTATATTAGCAACCAAACACGTAAATTATTTTATTTTTATATAATTCTGTTTTGATATAAATTTTATCATCCCAGGATTTATCTTTATTTCTGTCAAAAATTACCAGCCAGCCTTCTTTTTCACCAGCAGTGTCAAGGTAGCCAGCCAATTGTGTTAGGCTATCATCATTGTAAGAATACTCAAGCTTAACTTCAATTAAATATTCTCTGCCTTTATATCTAACTGATATATCTACAGCTCCACGTCCCTCTGCATATTGTTTGTCAACAATAGCACCACTATTTACTATTTTTTGCAAATAAGCTAAAAGCATAAATGAATGAGTAGCTTCATCAAACTTATAAATAGCAAAATCGGAATTTAAAAAAGGGAAAGAACGTGAATCATACCTCCAAAATTTTTGAAAATCAGTCAAAAGTTCAGATATAAATATTATATTACCATCATTCCATTTAAAATTAGAAACTTCTTTTCCTAGTTGATGTTGTATCTGATCAGTTACAACTCTAGACATTACTTCTGTATATATTTTATTCGCTGGTCTCAAATTTCCATCTTCATCGTTGGTCACCAAGCCAAGATCCTGACAATACCGCCTGTCATCGCTATTGATAGGCACCGAGCTGATAGTGCCGGCGAAAACAGCGTCCATGACCTTTATGACCCTGGTTTCAGTCAGGCGCTCAAGAAGCGAGTCGATATGCGTATCCCTTCGTTTGATGAGCAGCTCAGCCGCTTGATCGATATGCTCGCCGGTGATGGCCACGGAAAAGTCATTCCTCAGCTCATCGGCTATGACGGTATCCGCCAGAGCGTTGACTAGCCAGGGTTGACCTTCAGACCAATGCCAGGCTTTGGCGATGGCCCGATCCTCAAAAATCTGTCCCGTGGCTTCCGTGTGCTGGCGGTACAGGGCCTGGCTCTCAGCCTCAGTAAAATTGGGAAGCGTCAAAGCTTTCTTTTTTATGTTGAAAGGGCTGGCCAGGTGTTCCCCTTTATATTCCGGGTGTTCCGAGGCTATATAATCACGGATGTCACGCATGCCGACCAACGCCAGCGACTTCGGAAACTTATTGCCCGGTTTATGACGAGAGTTATAACCGTCTCTGATTTGGGCAAGAAATGTCAAAAGCCCCGGACCTGTAAGCAGGTCAGCCTCGTCGAAAAAAACAGCTAAATCCCTATCCAAATCAAGACACAGCCGGTTAAGCAGTATTCTGATTTTTCTGTCTGGAGCGGTTATTCCAGGCAATAAATCGTATGTATCTGCTTTTTCCTTAATTAATTCAACACTTGATAACTGCATAGACATATTAATCTGTGATGCTATAGTAATTATTGCTTCTGTTCGATCTTTAATTGGCCTTAAACCGGCTAAGGAACAATTTAATGCATACATTTTACCTGAAGAATTAATTTTATCTGTTAAAAAATCTAAAAAAGTGGTCTTTCCAGATTGCCTGGGAGCATGGAGGACGAAATAAAAGTCACCTTCGATCATGTAATCCACGTCAGGTAGTCGAGGCAGGACCGGGAGCATGTAGTGCTTGTCGGGCACGCAAGGGCCAGTGGTATTAAAACGTTTGGGAGAGTGGGCGTTCATGGGGCCTCAACTTAAGCCGGGGAACTCTAAGTGGCGGGAGGGAAAAAGCCTTGGTCAGTCAGTCATGGGTTTGGCCGGCTACCCGATCAGCTATGATGCAAGGATACTAACCTAAAACGCCTTGCGGGGCAAACCAAACCAAGAGGCGGTTACCGTACTCCAAGCCAGAAACAAAGCCCGAGCCGGTTTCCGCATGTTTCGCTTCTGAAGGTCATAGCTGGTTGGACATTCTAAAACGTCCAAGTGCTCCTTCGGAGCCCGTGGACGTTACGGTTTATTATATAGAAATTATATTTTATAATATATAATATAAATTTATTATATTAATATAAAAAATAAATTAATAAGTTAAATTTAGGTTACTTATGTATTTTAACATTAAGTGTGTCGTGGTATCAAACAAGGTCAATGCGAGATAGTCTAAATTTTGATGAAAGTGCAAAAATGTGTGAAGCCAAGTTCACGCCTTTGGCGCGTGATACAATAATTTTTTTTTAAAAACACTAAATATAACTTATTAATTCTATATATAACGATAAAACAGATTTTTATCGATGTCAAATCATAATTTTCTGATAAAAATACTTATTTATTTTATATTTAATAAATAATATTTTTATTATAGTTATTATGTCCGTGCATCAAGCTCATTGCCCGGGGACATGCCATGTACACTGTCGCCTTCAGCGCTTTCAACCCCTCATCACCTCGGACTGCCAGCCGGGCACCGCTAAAATCGGCGGCAGGCTGAGGTCAGCCGGGCGCAGGTCGTCAGAAAACAGACATATTCCGCCCTTCCGTTCAAGGAACTTCCCGGCACTTGCCGCCGGAACTACGGCGCCCCCTCCAAGAACCTCAATACCGTGCCGGGCCTCGTGGTCATCCGGGAAATGGAGCTTCCCGCTGAAAAGGCTCTCGACAACGTGGCATTCGATGCCATGGTCCAGCGGCCCCTCAACATGGACAACTCGGCGGACAGGAACGCCTGCCGCTCCCTCAGGGCCTGCCATCGCTTCAAAGCAAGGTTTTCCGGCCTCGGCCTCGCGAAAAGCCGGCCTGCGACGCCATCCTGAGCCTTGCGAAGAACACCGGTGCAGATGCCGACTGCCTTAAAATGGACTCGATCCGTATCCGCCCCAACATGAAGAGCCTGCGGCCGCGCCGGCATCTTCAGCGCGGCCGTCACCCGTTTCCTCAACAGGCTCGCGAAAACAACGGGATAGCTTTCTGCCGACTGGACGACGGGCTTGTATCCAGGAACGTCAAGGGAAAGGACGGGCATGACTGCTTGAGGCCGGGTCAAGCTATCCGAGAGGCAGCCGGTCCTGAAGCCCATGGCCCTCGACCTCTCTTTCCTCGCGGGGCTCTTCAGCGCCGACGACAGGGTCGCCGCCATGGAGCCCGGCCGCTCCCTGAAGAGGATCCTGAAGGAGCAGCGCGAGATCTTCCCGCTTCCGGCGAAACCCCGGAGGCCGGGGTCAAGCTCAAGGTGCCCAAGGGGATCCCCTCGGATTCCCTCCGGAACCCTTCCGGCCCCGACGCCGGCTGCGACGGCCGCGAAGGCAAAGGCAGCCAGGCACACCCGGCGGAGACCTGCGGCCTCGAAAAGGGAAAGGACGGGAAGCAGAGTCTTTCGCTGAACCTGTACTCCAAGGCAGCGGGGGCTCATAACCATGACGGCGCATCCCTGGACCCGCCGTCAAAGAGCCGAAGGACATGGGGCTCGGCCACCTTACGACGGTCGCGGGCACTTCCTGCGGCGGCGCCGGGAACGTCCTGGCCCTGAAAGACATGGGCGCCGAACCCGTCTCGCCCGAGCCCGGCCGCGTGAAGCAGGCAAGCCGGGGAGCCGGCGAAAGGGAGGAGGCATCCGGGGCGGGCGAAAACCCTTCAAAACCGCCGCTTTAAGGCTTTGACGCCGACGTGTCGGGCGCGGCTATGTCCTGCCCGGCCGGACAGAAGGTGAAGACGGGGGAAAACTAAGGCTGAGGCGGCTTCCGCGCCTTTTTGACCCTGCCGTCTGCAGGGCTCGCCCCCGAAAGGGACTCTGCCCGATGAAGGCGGGAAAGTCCCAGGCCTTCCTCGACTGCGGCAGGAAACAGGAGAGAACGGCCCGGCGGCGGGCCTCGGAGCAAGGGATGGATTTTATTAACGGTACTTACGGAGCGGGATAGAGGGCACGATCAGCCGGCTGCCCGCACGGTTCGGGATAAAACGGCTGGAGGCCAGAGGGCCGCTGTAGGCAGGCATGAAAGTCAGGCTTGAGGCGCTGGCCATCAACAAGTAGAGAATTGCGCGGCTTGTCAGGGAAAATGCTCGGCATGTCAAGTGAAAATGAGGGAAACGGCAAGGGATTCAGGCAAAACGGGGGCTGAAAAGGCTGCCGGGCCGTAAAAATGGAATTCCGCGGTGAATTTTGTCCCGCTTATTGAGAAAATATCGCAGCAAGCTGGAAATCGCAGGATTGCGATCGTCGCGCAGCCCCGCCTTGTCCTCGACCCCTGGCTTTAAAGGGGACTTTTCGCGCCTTCATCAATGTTGACTTCAAGAGAGCCGTAAACTAGTATCTGAGCGGTTTTCAACAGCCATGCCCTGCCCCGCCGGCCGGGAACCTACCGGAAAGCCTTCCCGGGACTCCCGCCGCTTAAGGCTCGCCCGCCGGCTAACCCAAATCTTCAGGCCTGGGGAACGACAGCGCCCCAGAGGCAACCTAAGAGGTCCACAAGTGTTCAGAAAATCGCTCATCATGCTTGCCGCGGCAGCGGCCCTGGCCTGCGGGGCCCATGCCGCCTACGCCCAGGACAAAATCGTCAACGGCATCGACGCCAACTTTCCCCCTTTCGCCGCGGTCGGCCCGGACGGCAAGGCCGTCGGCTTTGACATCGAGGCCCTCGACTGGATAGCGGCCAAGGCCGGCTTCACGGTGGAGCACAAGCCCATGGAATGGGACAGCATCGTCCAGAGCCTCAAGGACAAGAAGATCGACGTCATCGCCTCAGGGCTCTCGGTCACCCCCGAAAGGGCGGAACAGATAGCCTTCACCAAGCCGTACTGGGTGATCACCCAGGTGGTGCTGGTCAAGAAGGACTCCTCCCTGTCCCTGGCCGAGGTCCTCACCGGCGGCCACTCAATCGGTGTCCAGCGGGGCACCTCTGACGCGGCGGCCATGGAGGCATCCAACGACAAGGAGGGCAGGAAATACACCCTCGTCCAGTATGACTCCTACGAGCTCGCGGTGGCCGACGTGCTCAACGGCCGCGTGGAGGCCGCCGTGATGAACGATGCCCCCGCCGCCAAGGCGGCCAGCGAGCAGGAGGTGAAGATCCTGGGCGAGGCCGGCATCCCGAACGAGGAGTTCGCCTACGGCGTGAACAAGGAGAACCCCGAACTCCTGGCCCAGCTCAACGAGGGGCTCACCGCCCTCATGGCTGACCCCTTCTGGCAGACCCTCAAGGACAAGTACCGCCCTGGCGAAGTCCACTGAAACCGGCTCCCGGGGAGCCTCCCTGCCTGTCAAAGCCCCTTCAGGGCGGCCATGCCCTTGAAGCGATTGACGGCCCTGCGCTCAAGGGCTCCGAGAGCCATGCTCAAAGGCCTCTGACGGCCTTGCGCCGAGGCCGTGCTGGCTTCTCCTCAAGGAGCCTCCGCAGGCGCCTCCCGCATGGGGCGGCCCGGCGCCGGATACGGAACTGTATCCGGCTCCGGGGCCGGCCCCCTGCCGGACCCGGAACTCGACCCGGAGCGGACCCGCGCCGGCCGCATTCCCCGCCGCTGTTTCCTCAGCGGCCCTTCACCCTCAGCCCGCCGGCTCCCTGCCAGCCCCCTGGAACCCATGGACTTCTGGCAATACCTCGAGGCAGTGCTCTACATAGTCCGGGGAAGCGGCTACACCGCAGGGCTCATCTTAGGGGCCATGAGCCTGGGGCTCGCGATAGGGCTCCCCGTCGCTTCGGTCCAAGTCTACGGGCCCCGGTGGCTCGCCCGGATCTTCAGGGTCTACGTCTGGTTCTTCCGGGGCATCCCGATCGTGGTGCTCCTCTTCCTCATTTACTTCGGGGTCTACTCGGCCGCGGAAAACTTCGCCTTCGAGCGGTTCGGCTTGCGCCTGGACCTGTCGCCCTTCTCGGCCTCGCTCCTGGCCCTCGGACTCGCCAGCGGGGCCTACCAGAGCCAGATCTTCCGAGGGGCCATCCTCTCCCTCCCCCGGGGGCAGTACACGGCGGCCATGTCCCTGGGCTTCCAGCAACGCCTGGCCCTCACGCGCATAGTTCTCCCCCAGGCCCATCGGGTTGCCCACCCCGCCTGGTCCAACGAGTACTCCATACTCCTCAAGGACAGCGCCGTCGCCTACATCCTGGGCACCCTCGAGATCATGGCCCGCACGAAGTTCATGGCGGCCTACACCTACAAGCACATCCCCTTCTACATCCTCGCGGGGCTACTGTACTTCGCGCTCACCTGGCTGGGCGTCAGGGGCCTGAGGTTCCTCGAGCGCAAGACCCGCATCCCTGGCCTGGGCCACGAGTTCTGACCCGCCGCCCGGCGGCGCCTCCCCCCTCCTCGCGCCTCCCTGCCGGCCGCGGCGCGGCTCAGGCGCCCCTGAGGGGCTCAGGCTGCCTTACGCGCCGCTCATCCACGCCGCCCGGCCCAGGGCCGCCCCCCTTCCGGGCGTCTGACGCGCCTTGCCCGCCATGCCCGCCGCCGCGGCGGCCCGGGCGGGCCGAGGCCACACGGCAACACATGACTGCATCGCTTCCTGGGGCGGGCGCCCGCCCCGCTCCCGGCTTCGCGCCGGGATCCGCCGCAGGGACCTCGCCCGGCCGCGTTCAGGGCCCGGCGCCGGACTCTTCTCCGGAGGGACCTCCAGCTTCCGGGGCCGCCTCCCTCCCGGAGGGCCCCGGACTGTCGCCCTGCCTGCTCCAAGTGTGCGGGATCTCCAAAACCATGGGCGGCAAGCTCCTTTTGGACAACGTCTCCCTGACCCTCGGGGCGGGGGAGCTCAAGGTGCTCATCGGGCCTTCGGGAGGAGGCAAGAGCACCCTGCTTCAGTGCATCCACTTCCTGACGCCCCCCGACAGCGGGGACGTGCTCCTGGACGGCGAATCGGCAAGGGAGATGTCCCGTCGGAACATCTGCCTCTTCCGGCGCGAGATCGGCATGATCTTCCAGGACTTCAACCTCTTCGACCATCTGACCGCCCGCGACAACGTGGCCGTGGCGCTCAGGCGGGTCAAGGGCCTCGCCAAGAAGGCCGCCTACGAGCGCGCCCTCTCCGAGCTGGACCGCGTGGGCCTCTCCTCCAAGGCCCTGCTTTACCCGTCCCAGCTCTCCGGAGGCCAGAAGCAGAGGGTGTCCATCGCCAGGGCCCTGGCCATGGATCCCAAGGTGATGCTCTTGGACGAGCCCACCAGCGCCCTGGACCCGGAACTCATCGGGGAGGTCCTCAAGGTGATCCAGGACCTCCACGACGGCGGCATGACCATGCTCATGGTGACCCACCAGGTGGGATTCGCGAGGCACATCACGGAAGAGTTCCTGTTCATGGAGGGGGGCCGCATCACCGAGCGGGGCAGCCCCGAGGAGCTTCTGCGCGAAGGGTCAGGGTCCCGCACGGCGGACTTCTGCTCCAAGCTCTCAGAGATTCAGGGGGGGTGACCGCTTGGGGACCCTCGAGTTCTACCGCGCCGTCCTCATCCCCGCCCTCAACCAGGGGCTGTGGGTCAGCGTCAAGATCATCGTGCCCTCGGCCCTGTTGGGCCTCACGATAGGGATCCTGGCCGGC
This sequence comes from Deltaproteobacteria bacterium, assembly GCA_031288415.1. Taxonomy (GTDB): domain Bacteria; phylum Desulfobacterota; class Desulfarculia; order Adiutricales; family Adiutricaceae; genus JAIRZX01. Next base: position 10,704 of record JAITRL010000025.1, read on the forward strand.
GCCGGCCGCACCATGGGCAGGCCCGCCCTGGCCCGTGTCCTGGATGCCTACGTGGCGGTCTTCCGCGGGACACCGCTGGTGGTGCAGCTCATGATGTGGTTTTACGGGCTCCCCACCGTGAGCACCTTCCTGGAGTCGACCTTCGGCCAGGACATCCGTCCCTTCTCCGACCTCTTCCGGCTCTCCCCCTACGCCGCCTCGGTCACCGCCTTCGCCCTGTGCTCCGGGGCCTACCAGTCGGAGTACGTGCGCGGCGCCATACTCTCCATCAAGCGCGGCCAGTTCATGGCCGCCCTCGCCCTGGGCTTCACCCGCGGCCAGATCTTCTGGCGCATCACCGCCCCGGCCGCGGCCCGCAGGGCCCTGCCCGGCATCGGCAACGAGATCATCTATCTCATTAAGTACTCCTCCCTGGCCATGATAGTCACAATGTCCGAGCTCACCGGCCAGACCAAGGCCGTAGCTTCCATTTATTTCCGGCACCTGGAGTGCTATCTCGCCACGGCCTGCTACTACCTGGCCATCGTCACGGCGGCGACCTGGCTCCTCGCCTGGGCGGAAAGGCGCCTGGCAATCCCGGGCGACCCCAGCCACGGCTGAGGGGCCCCGCAGGCGGCAAGCGCCGAAGGCGCTCCTGCCGAAGGGTGATTGGCATCGGGATAGCTGACAGCCGCGGCAACGGCCGGCTGGCGATCGCTGAAGACAGGGGGCAAGGACCGCTCTGAAATCCATAAAGCGAAGACTGTGGAGGCAAGCCGAAACGGAAAAGGCCGGGCGAAGCGGAAAAGGCAAGGATAAACGGGAAAAGCCAGCCGCAGCGGAAAAGGCGAGCCCAAACGGAGAAAGGCCGGCCGAAGCGGAAAAGGCGAACTGAAGGCGAAATCGCGAACGCGAGGCGAGTTGCTGGACAATGAAGCGGAAAGCACATGACTGAACGCTACAGCCTGATGATTTAACCGAAGCCGGCAGCGCGCAGCGGCGGCTGAAAGGCCAAACAGGCGGCGGCAGGGTTAACGCGAGGGGGACAGCTGAAGAGGGAACCGGAACGCTGCTGCGCGCCGAGGCTGCAGACGGGCCAGACAGGCGCGGAACAGTTAACGCGAGGGGGCTGGCCGAAGAGGGAACCGGAATACGGCTACTCGCCGGGGCGGCAGACAGGCCGAAACAGGCGGCGGCAGGGTCAACGCGAGGGGGCTGGCCGAAGAGGGAACCGGAACACTGCTGCGCGCCGAGGCTGCAGAAGGGCCAAACAGGCGGGGAACAGTTAGCGCGAGGGGGCCGGTTGAACTCGACCAGGGAAGAAACCCATGAGGAAAACGCAGGTCGCGAGCCCTGCCCAGGCTAACCTTGGCGAGCCCGGCCCGCGAAAGAAATCAGGGACCGCGGACATGTCAGAATGAAGCGCCTCAAGGAGGTTTTGCCGATGGAACTGCCGGAAGCGTTGGCGAACCTGAATCAGGAAATGGGCCCTTCGCGCGGAGCCGCGCCCCCGCAAGCCGCGTCTTTCGCGCGCGAGGCCGCTCCCGCGAAAGGCGCGGCATCGGCGGAAGAGGCGGCTCCTGCGGTTAAGGCAACATCTGCAGCTGAGGGGCCGCCTGCGGAAGGGCCGGGTCATTCCGGCAACGCCGCGGCCTTCCCAGCGCCTGCGGTTGAAGCCCGGAACCTAAGCCGCTCCTTCGGGGCAGCCAGGGCCCTCAAGGGCCTCACCTTCACCCTGAAGGCCGGGGGGAGGACAGCGCTCCTCGGGCCCAACGGCGCGGGGAAAAGCACCCTCATGAAGCTCGTGGCGGGTGTGCTCCCCCCTGACGAAGGTGAAATCCTGACGGACGGGGGGCCTCCGGAGCGGGCCAGGGAGAGGCCCGGCTTTTTGGGCTGGCTCCCGGAAAAGGCCCCTCTTAACCCGGAACTCACGGTACTCGAGCACCTGGAACTCGCCGGGCGTCTCCGGGGCCTGGACAAGGAAAGCCTCCGTTCCGAGATTGGGAGGCTTTCCCAGGCCCTGGCCCTGGAAGGCAAGCTCGGGAGGCTGGCGGGGCGACTCAGCCTGGGCACTCGCCGTCAGGCGGCCCTGGCCCTCGCCATGCTGGGCTGTCCCAGGCTCCTCATGCTCGACGAGCCCTCCAGCAGCCTCGACCCCGAGGAGGTGCGGCGCCTCAACGCCCTTGTCCGGAACCTGCCGGACACGGCCACCCTGCTCGTCTCCAGCCACGTCCTGGAGGAGGCATACCTCCTGACTGACGGGGCCTTGATCCTCGCGGAGGGAAGGCTCGCCGCCTGCGGCGGCTGGGGGGAGCTGGGCGAGGCCCTGGGGGCTCGGAGAAGCCCAGGAGAGCCGGGGTTCGCCGCAGAAGTGTTCTTCAAGGCCGTCGAAGGGGCCGGGGAGGGCCGAAAATGACTATGTTTTCCAGGCCTCGCCTGAGGCCAGCAAGTTGCCTGGCCCTGGCCAGGCTCGAATGGAAAGGCTTCTGGTCCGGGCC
>JAITRL010000068.1 GCA_031288415.1 Deltaproteobacteria bacterium
GGCCCGGAACTCCTGTAAGAGGCTTGATGATTGAGAGGCGCGTAAGGAAGGGCGGGCTTGGCGGTCGCGGCCCGGTAAGGGTTGCGGCGGCGTAAGGGGAGGCGCGGGGAGGGCGGGGCAGCCCCCCGCAGGCCAAGGGGCGTATCGGGAATGGCTCGGGGGGGCGGTTGCAGGGAAGACAGGGATCCCGGCGGTTTGCGGGAAACCGGTCCCGGAGGGGAGTCGCGATGATTCCGGAAGGGGCAAGAGGAAATCAGCCGGAAAAAACAAAGGCCGCAAGGCAGGCCATGCCCTCTGGAAGCGCGGACGTCGCGCGGGCGAGGCAAAGGCCGGGCCGGCCGCTATGGGCGCTCCCCGCAGGCTGAGTCAAGGAGGCGTCGGGCGCGCGGCAGGCCCGGAGCGAGTCGGGCGGCCGAGGCGGCTCCGGCGCGCGCGGCGCGAGGGCGCGCCCTGTCCGCGGATCCTGCGGGCGAAGGCCCGGAATGCGGGCGCGGACAGGGCGCGGGCATGCCGGAACGCTCCTGGCAACCTTGGAGGATGGATGTCCCGGAAGCCTTGGATCGTGGGGCGACGTAGCGGCAAGCGAGGTCCTGGCGGGAGGGGGGGGCCGCCTGAGGACTTGGGATCGTTTTTTAGGGTATGTGAGACATCAGCGAAAGGCCGGGAAAGGGAGGCGGTAGCCTTTGGGGGCGGGCGCCGGTCAAAACTCAGCGGGTTCTTGGCAGGAAGGCTGGTCGGAATGTTAAGGCCATCGACCGCCCGGGGCGGGCGGCGCGCATCGAAAAGGCCGGAGAGAGGCCGAAGGGGAACGGGCCCCTGGCGGCTCGGGTCTGCGGCATGAACGGACTATAACACGGTCGCCGGCGGAAAGAAAGAGGAAACGAGCGGCAGGAACGAAAAATACGGGCCTCGCGGCGGGAATTTTCTCCTAATCCCGCCAGGGCAACGACTTTAGGAATCTTTAGCAGGCAAAAGAAAAATTCCGGGCCGTCACCCAAAATTGATCCGCGCCCGCCGGCCGGAAGGAGCGGTGCCCTTCCGGACAGGATAGCCGCGCCCGGCCGGACAGGAAGGCCGCGCCCGGCCGGACAGGAAGGCCGCGCTGAAACCTGGAAATTCGCCTCAGAAAAGGCGGGGCCTCGCGGGAGGGCGTCTTCAGGGGGAAGCGGGGAAGCGTGAAGTCCCGCGCAGGGCAAGGGCCGGCGCGGCGCGCCTTGGGGCATGCCTGAGCTGCAGTCGAGTCTCTTTCGCTGACGGGCGGAACCGCCGTGAACGATCAGCGGGCTTCGCGCGGCGCTTCAGCTTAAGTTCCGCGCGCGCCTTGCCCGCGTTAAGGAAGCGCGTCGGCGGGGCCGGGCAGGCGCCGGCAAAGAGTCAGGGGAGCGCAAGGAAAGCGTAAAGAGAGCGTAAAGAGAGCGCAGGGAAGCGCAAGGAAAGCTCTGCGGCGGCGCCGGAGACGCGCCGCTGAAATGTCGGGAGGCGTCGACGCGCGTCAGAGGCGCCCCCGCGGCGTTCGCCGTTCCGCTCGCGGCGCCCGCCCGCGCCCCGGCAGCCCCCCGGCAGCCGTCCGCTTAAGACTCATTTCAGGCTCATGCGGGAAGGCCGCCGATCATTTCCGGCTCATTTGCCTGCGGCCGCTCGGCGCCTATGGGGAGCAGTGCGCCCGGGCGGCCGTCCGTGCCGATGTTCCGGGCCTTGTCCTTTTCGGCGGCTTCGGAGAGGCCAGCGTCTGTTTGCCTCCGCCTAAGATTTCCCCGCTTTCCCGGCCTGTGCCCGATTGTTCGGGGTCCTGGCTTCCTGAGCTGCAGTTTTCCCCGGGCAAGGCAGCCGTCCAGGGGCGCCCTGCGGTTCCGGGGCAGGCGGAAAAGCTCCTCCCGGAACTCCCCGCCCGGTTCAGCGTATCGGGCTTTCCCGCTCGCCTCCCCTGCGGGCCTTGCCCCGCGCTCATGAGGGTCATGCGCCGCGGCCCCTGAGGGCCTTGCCCCGCGCGCCTGAGGGCCTGGGGCCGATCCCGCGTTGCCGCTCAGGGAGCTGGAGTTCTTTCTGGAACGATTTTCTTCAAGAACGAGCGTGCGTTCGTTTAGGCGCGCCGCGAAAATCCCCTGGGCGGAGCCGTGCCTTCTTCTCGGAGGGCCTCTCCGGGCGTCGCCGGCTTGGGGGCCTTCCGCGCGGTGGGGTCTTTTCCCGGGGCCCCCGCGCGGCGGTCCCGCTTGGCGGTTACGGCCCCGGAAGCGCCGCCGCGGACTTAACGTCTACTCGGGCCTGGGAAGGCTCCCGGTCCTCCTGAGCAGCCTTGAGGCGCGGGTGAGGGCGGCGCGGTACAGGGGCAGCTGGCGCCGCTGGAAGGCCAGCCTGAAGTGCCGCCAGGCCTCGGGGATGTCGCCCCTGATCTCGTTGTAGAGGCCGAGGTTGTAAAGGGCGGGGTCGTAGGCCGGGTTAAGCGACAAAAGGCCGCGCCAGATGTCCGCCGCCCCTTCCCAGTCGCCGGAGACGGCCAGGGCGCGCGCCCTTCTCCCCTCCTGGTCGGGCACCGGGGCCAAGTCGCCCTCCGTGAACCTGGGACCGGCCAGGAGGGTCAGGTCGGCCGCCGCCATTTCAGCGAGCTCGTCCAGGATCTCCGCGCGCAGGCGCTCATCGTCCGGGGGGGCCGGCGAGTCGGCGGAGGCGACGCGGTCGACGTAGCCCCCGACGGCCCTGGAGACCGAAAACACGTCCCTGCCTGAGCGCAGCGCTTCGCCCGAGCCGTCCCTGAGGGCCCAGTCCACGGTGAGGGTGCCCCGCGCCCTTTTGAAGCCGATGTCCCTGGGGACGGGGCTCGGCACCCTGGCGGTGACGAGCCAGGTCTCGCCGGTGAGGGGGTCCTCCTCCCAGTATGTCCGCTCCTCGCCGTCCTCGCGGATGATCACCGTCTCGCGGCCCGGCGATCCGTCGAAGCGGTACTCGGCCGCGCCGGTCAGTACCGCGGAGCCGGGGGCGCCGGGAGCGGCGAGGCGCGCGGCCGCGCGCGTGAGCGCGGGTCCCGCGGAGCCGGTGAACTCCCCCACGCTGAAGGCCCCGCGAAGACCGGTCCCGGCGCCGGCGCAGGCGGCGAGCGGCAGAAGGGACAGGGCCGCGAGGAGCGCGGCCGCGGCCGAGGCGTAGCCGCGCGGCGGCCTTGAGGCCTCAGCGGCGGGCGGGGGAGGCCCCGCCGTCGGCCTTGGCCGGCCCTCGGCGGCCGGCCTTGGGGCGGGCCGGGGAAGGGGGGGCCTCGGGGCATTACCAGATCGCGGCATGGTTCTCGTTCTCCCTGAAAGGGGCCCAGGAGGCCCGGGCGGCCTCCAGGCGCAGGCGGGCTGCTTCTTTTTTCGGGAGCCGCCCGGGAGGGGGCGGGAAGAGCCCGAAGTTCACGTTGGAGGGGGCGAAGGGCCCCCTGCGGCCCTCCGGGCGCAGGTGGGAGATCAGGGACCCCAGGGCGCTTGCGCGGGGAGGCATCGTGAGGGGGATGCCTAGCATGGCCCTGGCGGCGTTCTCGCCGGCCCAGATGCCCTGGGCGGCTGACTCCACGTAGCCCTCGACCCCGGTGATCTGCCCCGCCATGAAGGCCTCCGGCCTGCCGAGGAGCCGCTGGAAGGGGTCCAGGGCCTCGGGGGCGGCGAGGTAGGTGTTGCGGTGGATGGCCCCGTAGCGGGCGAACTCGCAGCGCTCCAGGCCCGGGATCATGCGGAAGACCTTCTCCTGCGCCCCTCGGGTAAGCCGAGTCTGGAAGCCCACGATGTTCCAGAGGGTGCCCGCCAGGTTCTCGCGCCTGAGCTGGACCGCGGCGTAGGGGCGCCTCCCGGTCAAGGGGGAGACGAGGCCCACGGGCTTCATGGGGCCGAAGGCAAGGGTCCGGGGGCCGCGGGCGGCCATGACCTCGATGGGGAGGCAGCCCTCGAAGTAGCTCTCGTCCTCGAAAGGCCTGGCCGCCGCGCGGTCGGCCTCGGTGAGGGCGGCGTGGAAGGCCAGGAAATCCTCCTTCTCGAAAAAGGCCGTCAGGTGATCCCCCTCGCCCTCCTCCTGATAGCGGTCCCGCGCGAAGATCCGGGAGCGGTCCAGGGACTCTCCCGTGACTATGGGGGCCAAGGCGTCGTAGAAGGACAGGCCCCCGGATCCGGTCTCGGCCGCGATGAGCCCCGTCGCGGCCTCGGAGGCCAGGGGGCCGGGAGCGAGCACCAGCGGTCCCTTCACGGCGGGCCAGCGGGAAAACTCCTTGCGGCGCACCTCGATGAGGGGGTGCCCTTCCACGAGGGAGGTCACCGCGCGGCTGAACAGGACCCGGTCCACGGCCAGGGCCCTGCCGGCCGGCACGGAATTCGCGTCGGCGGCCCGCATGATTACGGAGCCCAGGGAGCGCATCTCCTCCTTAAGGAGGCCCACCGCGTTCTCAGGGGAAGCCGCCCTGAAGGAGTTGGAGCAGACGAGCTCGGCGAGGTCGGGGCTTTTGTGGGCGGGCGAGAACCTGTCGGGCTTCATCTCCCAGAGGATCACCGGGATCCCGCGCGAGGCGGCCCGCCAGGCGGCCTCGCAGCCGGCCAGGCCCCCTCCCGCCACTTGGAGGACGGCGGGCGGGGTCATGAGGCAGGCCGAGGGCCGCGCCCGGAGGGGCGCTCCGGAGCCGGCGCGGGGCGGCGCGGCGCGCCGTTTGGCAGGGAAGGCTCAAAGGAAGGCATGGTTCAAGGCAAAGGGGCCGGAGAGGGCCGGACATGCTGGGGACGGGGGCGCGGGGAACGGCAGGGAACGGGAAAGCGGGAAAATCGCGGCTTGGGAAGGCCGGGGGAAAAGGGCAGGCGGCGCGGAGGGCGCCGCGGCCCTTGCCCGGCCCGCAGGAAATGTACAGGGTTCGGGGCTGTTTGTAAAGCGGCCCTCCCGGCCTGCGGGAGGGGAGGATCTTCACGGGCCCGCGCGCGGGGGGGCGGCCGGAGCCGGTCGGGGAGCAGGGGCCGTTGCTCCCGGTCAGTCCCCTGGGAATATAAGTTGACAAAGTATGTTCATTTCGATATAAATAAGCCCGGAAGCTTTTTCTTGGGAGGCTTTTTGCAAAGATTCGGCTAAATCTGCCATATTTCCTGTATCCAAAGCGCCAGCGGAGCGGGAAGCGTAACCAATTTTCAGACTATGGCACAAAATTTGCTTTCTATATTTTTGCAAGATATCGCTTGACACGATATTTTTTTGTGTCATATTTGTAAAATTGTTTGCCGTTTCTTTATCTTTTACATAACAGACTTTAAAGATCACGTCTTACCTGCTATCCCGCCGCGCGGCACGGAGCGGCCTTCCCCTCGCCGCGCCCGATCCTTAATTCGCCGCGAGCCTTCGTCAAGCCGGTTGTCTTTTTCCGCGGCCCAAACCGTTCCTCCGCCCGCAGGCTTTTCCCGCGTATCCGCCCGCCGGGCGCCGCCGCCCGGCCTAAGCCCGGCGCGCCAGACCCGGCAGGGCCGCCTGGCGCCCGGCCCTCTCCTCCCGCCGCGCGGGGAACCTCGGCGAATCCCTGCGGAACGGCGCGGGTCCCGGCTCCCCGAGGGCCGGCCGCCCATTCAAGTATAATCACGCCGAGGACGGGACGGCTCCTTTTCGGGCGCTCCCCGCCGGTCCCCTGACGAGGGGCCTAAGGAACCGCCGGCCCGCCATCAGCCGGCCTTTCCCCTTCACGCGCCGCGCCCCCGGCGCCCTCCAGCCAGATTCCCCAAGAACCGCGGCGCCCCCCGCCCGCCGGGCAGGGCCGCCCCGCCAGGAGCGAACCCGAGGAAAAACGCACCATGGCCATGAACAAACCCCAGATCAGCACCTGCATAGACTCCAAGCCCCATTCCTGGATGGTGGTGTCGGAGGAGGCCGTGCAGAACGGAGACATAGTCAGGCTGGAACACCGGTGGTGCAAGAAGTGCGGCTGCCTCACGCAGGTGGGCATCACCGCCGGGGGCGAGCCCGTGGTGGCCGTCAACGAGACCGGCGCTCCCCACCTGGCGGTGCCCAGGATACTCGACATCATCATCAAGTAGCCTGCCTGCCCTTCGCCCTGGCCCGGGCGACGCCGGGGGAGCGCCCCTTGCCTCGGAGTCCGCGGCCGCGGGGTACGGTCCCCGATACGACCGGAACCCGTTCCCGCAAGCCCGCGCCAGGCGTTCGCCGGAGGCTCCCGCCTGCCGGCGGGGAGGGGGAGCCGTCCTCACGGATTCATTCCTCGAGGCTGCCGCGCGGGGCCTTTTCCCGGGCGCGGCGGGAGCGGCGGCCCGCAACCTCGCCTGAGGGCGGGGATTTCAGTTTCCCTTTCGCGGCCGGGGGCGCTGGCAGGCCCGCGGACGCGGCGCGGGCCGGGCCCGGAGGACAAGGGCATGCCACAGATCAGGAACGTCGCCATCATCGCCCACGTGGATCACGGCAAGACCACCCTGGTCGACGCCATGCTCTGGCAGAGCGGGCTCTTCCGGGAAAACCAGCAGGTGCGCGAGCGCGTGATGGACTCCATGGACCTGGAGCGCGAGAAGGGCATCACCATCATGGCCAAGAACACCTCCGTCGCTTACCGGGGGGTGAAGATAAACATCGTGGACACCCCGGGGCACGCGGACTTCGGGGGCGAGGTGGAGCGCACCCTGGCCATGGTGGAGGGGGCCCTCCTCCTGGTGGATGCCGCCGAGGGGCCGTTGCCGCAGACGCGCTTCGTGCTGCAGAAGACCCTGGAGCGGAGGCTGCCCATCGTCTGCGCCGTCAACAAGATAGACCGCCCTGACCGCAGGCCGGCCGAGGTCCTCAGCGACGTCTACGATCTCCTGATCGACCTTGACGCCGACGAGGGCCAGCTGGAGTTCCCGGTGCTGTACACCAACGCCCGGCTGGGCACCGCCTCCGCCGACCTGGAAGAGGCCCTCTCCCCTGAACTCTCGGCCGATCTCGGCCCGCTCTTCCAGGCCATCGTGGACCACATCCCCCCGCCTTCCGGAGACCCGGAAGGGCCGGCGCAGTTCCTGGTGGCCAACCTCGAGTGGTCGGACTACCTGGGGAGGCTCTGCGTGGGGCCCGTGCGCCGAGGCTCCCTCAAGGCGGGAAGCGAGATGGCCCTGGTCGGGGCCGACGGCGCGGTTTTCCGCGCCCCCCTCAAGGCGGTGCACGTCTGGGACGGCCTGAGGCGCGCCGAGGCCGCTCAGGCGCGGTGCGGGGACATCGCCGCGGTGGCCGGCTTCCCGGATGCCTTCATCGGGGACACCCTGGCCGATCCCGAGTTCCCGGAGGCCCTCCCCCGGCTGACCGTGGACGAGCCCACCCTCACCATGGAATTCTCGGTGAACTCCTCTCCCCTGGCGGGCCGGGAGGGCAAGCTGGGGACCTCCCGCCAGATAAGGGAGCGGCTGGAGAAGGAGGCCCTCTTCAACGTCTCCCTGCGCGTCTCCGCGGGGGAAGGGGCCTCCGCCGACAGCCTCCGCGTGGGCGCGCGCGGCGAGCTTCAGCTGGCGGTCCTGGTGGAGACCATGCGCCGGGAAGGCTTCGAGCTCACGCTGGGGCCTCCGAGGATCGTGACCCGCGAGGAGGGCGGGGCCCTCACGGAGCCTTTGGAGCTGGTGGTCTGCGACGTGCCGGAGGAGCACGTCGGGGTGATCACCGAGAAGCTGTCCGCCCGGCGGGGCCAGGTGGCAAGGCTGGTCAACCACGGGCAGGGCAGGGTGCGGCTGGAGGTGCGCTGCCCCACCCGGGGGCTCATCGGGTACCGCAGCCAGTTCCTGACCGACACCAGGGGGGAGGGCCTGATGAACTCCCTGCACATAGGCTTCGTCCCCTTTCTGGGGCCTATCCGCGGCCGCGCCAACGGGGCGCTGGTCTCGGACCGCTCCGGGGCGGCGGTGGCCTACGCCCTGTACCACCTCCAGCCCCGGGGGGTGATCTTCCTGAGCCCGGGGGATCCCGTCTACCCGGGACTCCTCGTGGGCGAGAACTCCCGGCCCGAGGACATCTGGGTCAACCCCTCCAAGGAGAAGAAGCTCACCAACATCCGGGCCTCCGGCTCAGACGAGGCTTTGAGGCTCACGCCTCCCCGCAGGTTCTCCCTGGAGGATGCCATAGCTTACATGAGGGAAGACGAGGTCCTCGAGGTGACCCCGAAGTCCCTCCGGCTCCGCAAGCGCGCGACCTCGCCCAAATGAAAGGCCGCGCGCCTTTTTCCGTTCAGGCGCGGCTTCATTTCGTGCTATAATTCCGGCGGCCCCTGCCCGAGCGGGGGCCTCCCCCCGAGTTCCCTGCCCTTACCGAAAAACCCGGCCGCCCCGGAACGCCCGGCGCCTTCCGCCCCGCCGCAGGGGCCGCGGCGCGCCGCAGAACCGTCGGCAGTCCGCAGGGGCGCCCCCGCCTCAGAGCAAAGGTGCTTTGATGACAGAACTCGTCGGCCTTGTCAGGGGCTACTTACCCTTCATCCTGGGCGTGGCAGGCCTTCTGGCGCTGCTCGTGATCTACGGGAGGATCAAGGCCAAGGGCTCCCGTAACCCTTCCCTGTCCCAGCAGGCGGCCGACGAGGCCAGAAAGGCCAAGTGGGCGGCCATAGACGCTTCCCAGGCCCAGCAGGGGCCCGGGGCCGCCGCCCCGCCTCCCGCGGGCGCCGCCTCTCCCAAGCCGGGCAAGGCGCGGGCCAAAGAGGAGGCCGCCGCCAAAAAGGCCGCCGAGGCCGCCAGGAAGGCCGCCGAGAAGGCCGAGGCCAAGGCCAGTGAGGCAGAGAAGGCCGCCCGGAAGAAGGCCGACAAGGAAGCGGCGAAGCTGGCCGCCCAGGAGGCGGCCAAGGAGGCCGCCCGCCGCAAGCAGCTCCTCAAGGCGGCCAAGAAGTCCGGCGCCCCCCTGCCGGAGGCCTTGAGCGCCGATGATCCCTCCCTGGGACCGGTCGGGGGCCTGCCTCCTTTGACGGCCCCGCCCCAGGAGGGCAACCCTTACTGGGAGGGCGCCCCGCCGCCTTCCGGCGCCTTCGCGGGCTTCGCGGAGGCCCCGGCTCCCGCTTTCCCACCGGGGCCTCCTTCCGCGCCTGAAACGGTTTTCCCCGCCCCTGGAAGCGCCGCGGCCTTCGCGGCGGCCGCGGCCGCCGCTCCGCCTCCCCCTCCCGCCGCTCCCCCGC
>JAITRL010000119.1 GCA_031288415.1 Deltaproteobacteria bacterium
CGCGGGGAGCGCGGCGCCGCAGGCGGATCCGCGAATCCGCGAAGGCGCCGATTCGCCCCGCCTCGCCCGGGCGGAGGGGCCTAGGCGCCTGCCCGCCCGCCGCAGGCTGCGGCGGGAAAGCCGGCCGGTGGCTGCCGGGCGGTCCCCCGCCGCCGCAGGCGCGCCTGCCTCAGGTTTGAATTTCCCCGCGGTTTGCGCTAAGTTGCCGATGATCCTCAGCGGGAAGCCGATGGCCTTTGCCGCGCGGCGGCCGGCTTTCGGCCTCTCCGGCCTTTGCCGCGCGGCGGCGGCCAGCGCGCCTTTTCCCGCGAGCGGGCGGAAGAGCGGAGGCTGGCCCTTGGAAGAGCCGTTCCACAAGATCTTCAACACCTGCGGGCCCTGCCACCCTTCCAGGCACCTTACGGTGCCGGCGGTGGACAGGGCCCCCCTGGCCCGCCAGATGGTGGAGGACGGGGTTTCCTTCTGCCTCAAGGGCCCGCGCCGGTCCGGCAAGACCACCCTGGCCCTCGAGCTCGCCGGGGAGATCACCGGCTGCGGGCGCTACCACGCCCTCTACATGACTCTTCAGGAGGCCAGGGGGGCGCGGGGCAGGAGGCAGGGGGCCAGGCTTTTCGCCGAGGCCCTGAACTCGGCTCTCAGGGCGCACCGCGACCCGATGCTTTCAGCCCTCTCGGTCCCCCTTGACGCGGACACCTCGCCGCGGCACTCCGCCCGCAAGGTCCTGGAGCGGCTCTGCTCGGCCCTGGACAGGCCGCTCGTGCTCTTCATAGACGAGGCGGACATGCTCTCCGGCGACGCGCTCCAGTCCCTGCTGGACCAGCTCACGGCGGGCATGGCCCTGGCCGCGGGAAGGCCGGAGGCCTTCCCCAGGTGCGTGGGCCTCCTGGCCCTCCCGGCGCCGGACCGTCTCCCGTCCACCGCAGGAGCGGGCGCCCGCAAGGCGGCCTTGCCCGGAGAGCGCGGCCGGGCGGAAGGGCTTTTAGCCGCGGCGGCTTCCCTGTGCAGGGAAATCAGGCTCCCCGCCTTCACCTTCGCCGAGCTCGACAGGCTTTGCGAACTTCACGGGGCCGGCTCGGGCCAGGCCGTGGAGGAGGCCGCCAAGCTCAGGCTCTGGGACTGGACCGCAGGCGCCCCCTGGCCGGTGAACGCCATTATGGCCGAGGCCGTCGACTCCGTGCTGCACGGGGACCGCGGCTCCCCGGTCACGGAAGCCGCGGTGGACGAGGCCGCGCGTTCGCTTCTCCGCTCGACTCCAGCCCCCCTGCGGCGCCTGGGCGGGCTGCTCTCCGGCCTGCCGGTCCGCAGGGCCTGCTGCGAGGCCCTGTGCGGCGGGAACGCGGGGGAAGCCCTTTCGGGGGGCGGGGCGGAACTCGCCGCGGAGCTCGGGCTCCTCTCGGCAGGGCTGGATGACCGCCTGAGGCCGGCGGGTCTCCTCTGCAGGGCGATTATCCTAAGGGAGCTGGCCTCCCACATCCGCCTGCCGGCGGGTCTCCGGGGCCTTTGCCCCGGAAAGGGCGGCGGGCCGGACATGACCGCGGCGCTCCTGGAGTTCCAGAGGCTCTGGCGCTGGCGGGCCGCCTCCTGGCGGGAGCCCCTGGCGGACATCCCCGGCGCGGGCGAGAAGCTCTCCCTCCTGGCCTTCCTCGAGGCGGCCCTTCCGGAAGGGTACGGGCTCGAAGCCACCCCCTCCGCCGCGGAAGGCTCCCTGGCCGTGACCGTCGCCGGTCCCGATAAACCCCTCCCCCTGCTCATCGCGCTTGAGAGGCCCGGCGGGCCGGGCCACCAGGGGCGCCTCCAGGACCTTTCGGCCCTCATGCACGCCGCAGGCTCGGGCGAGGGCTGGCTGGCCTTCTTCGATCTCGATCCCGCCAAGGGACCGGACGAGCGGATCTTCTGGAAGACCAGGCCCCTTGCCGCCGGGAGCGTGGCGCACGTGGCGGGGCTGTAGCGGAACGTGCCCTCCATCCGGAGGGGGCTTCCCTCCCCGCAAGAGCCTGTGCCCCGGGCTCCTTCGGAAGGAGCCCCGCGCCGTCGGCCGCGTCTTGGCTTGCTGGAGCGCTTGGGAGGCCTGAACGCCCGCTTTCGGGCCTCCCCTCGGCGCGGAGGGCTTTTCCGGGGGACCGGCAGGCGCGGAAGGACATCCCTGAAGTCCCGTTCGCGGCCTGCCGCGGCCTCCCCGCTCCTCCTGAAGCCTAAAGGCTTTTCAGCGCCTTTGGCCGGTTATCGCGGAATCGTGGATGCCGCGCCTCCGGCCGTGAAACGCGCGAGCGCGCGGCACGGGCGTTTTTTCGTATGAGGGAATAAGGCGAGGCGCCTTTGGATAAGTCAAGCCCGTCGCGGAATACGCCCGAAGCCGCCCAGCCGCCGGGCGGCGCCTGCGGCTTTCCGCAGGGCTCCGGTCGGCGGCCCTGAAGCCTCCGGGAGCTTATGGCGCATCCGGGAGCTTAAGGGGCCGCCGGGGGCAGCCTGTTCCGGGCCGCCGCCGGGCGAGGCGGCCGGCGCGCCTCTCGCCGTGGGTACCCCGGACGCCCTTAGCCGCGGCGGGCCTCAAACGGGAGCCTGAGGACCCTGTCCGGGCCCGCGGCTAAAGCATGCCGGCCAGGTAGGAGCTGATGGCATGGTCGTAGCGGCTCGTCCTCGCGAAGGCCGCCTGGGCGAGCCTGCGGCGGGAGGACTCGGAGAGCCACCCGCCGCTGTTGCCGAGCTCCTCGCGGATCCAGCCGTAGTCGGCGGGGTCGGAGACGGCTATCACGTGGGCGTGGTTCTTGGCGGCGGCCCTCAGGAGGCAGGGGCCGCCGATGTCGATGTTCTCGACCGCGTCGGCCAGCGTGGTCTCGGGCTTGCGGATGACCTGCTCGAAGGGGTAGAGGGTCACCACCACCATGTCGATGCCGTCCCAGCCCATGGTCTTCATCTCGCCCGCGTGGGTCGGCAGATCCCTCCGGTAGAGGATGCCCGCGTGCACCTTGGGGTGGAGGGTCTTGACGCGGCCGTTGAGGAGTTCCGGGGAACGGGTGTAGTCCTCCACCTGCACGACCTTCACCCCCGCCTCCACCAGGCTCCTGCCCGTGCCGCCGGTGGAGAGGATCTCCGAGCCCAGGGATTCCTCGAGGAACTTCACGAACTCCACCAGCCCGGTCTTGTCGGATGCGGAGACCAGGGCCTTCTTCACTTGGGGCATTGAGCGCCTCCTTGCCTTGATGGTTCATGTGGTGTTGCCGTCCTGAGCCGGCCTTCTTCGCCTTCCGCCCCTTGCCCCCTCTCCCGCGCGGGGGCCTTCCCGGCATCCCGCGGCGCGCCGCAAGGGGCTCCGCAGGGGCGCCGGGACGGGCACCCCCCGTCAGATGGAGGAGTCGTCCATGGAGAGCAGGGAGACGTTGAGTTCCATGTTGATCATGAAGGAGGCCAGGAGGTTGTTGCAGACCGTGAGCACCGAAAGATCCTGCTCGGTCACGGGCTGGTCCTCCTGCTTCAGGAGCGAGATGAAGCCCCAGAACTCCCCCTGGGCTATCACGGGGGTGAGGACTATGGAGTTCACGTTGCGGCCGATGAACTTCTGCAGCTCGGAGTTGCTCATCTCGGACTTGGAGCGGATCAGGGAGTTGCCCTCCATGAGCGTCTCGAGCCAGCCGGGCGGGTCCTCCATGGTGACCAGGTTGAAGCCGTGGTTCAGGAGCATGGTCGGGAAGGAGGCCACGCGGGTGCAGGTGGGCCGCTCCTCCTTGTCGTAGGCGTTTTTCCACAGGGAAGCGGAGAAGGCGTCCAGGGAGTAGCACAGGGACAGGAGGGCGTGCTCGATGATCCCGGTGACGTCCCCTCCGGCGCGGTTAAGGAGGTTCTCCGAGACGTTCCTGATCAGCTCTATGTAGGCCGTGACCTTGCGGTGGGACTCCTCGGACACCTGGCGCATCTTGGTCACGCAGTTCATGGGGAGGTTGGTGCGCAGCGCGATCTTCCTGGCCATGTCCAGGCAGGAGTGGGAGCCGCAGAACCCGCAGTTGAAGTGGCTGGAGACGTCAGGGGTCATGCCCAGGAGCCGGAAGGCGTTGTTGAGCTCCTTTTCCGGCACGAAGGTGTTGACCGGGCCCAGGGGGCTGCGCTCCTTAAGGTATGACTCGAGCTCGAGCTCCTCGTCGAAGGCCCGGAAATCAGAGTCGGGCGGCTCGGACCTGGCCGCCTCCGCGCGCAGATCCGCGAACTTCACCGAGGAGATATGGAAAAAGGTGTTGCCGACGCGGCCGCCGGGGCCCAGGTCGCACCAGGGGTCGCAGAAGGCGGTGGCGAAGACCGGCGGCACCGTGTCCAGCGGGGCGGCGGCGTACTCGTCCAGGGCCACGTAGAACGACTTGCCGCGCGCGCCGTCCACCCGGATCTCCGGGCCCAGGCGCCGGGAGAAGCTCTCCCTGAGGGGCGGATGGCAGGGGGTGATGTCCTCGACGAGCGTCTCCTGGCCGGCCGGGCCCGGCCGCGCCCCCTCCGGAGGGAGCTCGATCCCTGAGCGGCTCAGGTGTTCCAGGAGCTTCCGGAAGGTTATGTTGTAGGCGACGGCCCCGGTTTCCTCGAACTCCTTGGCGTAGGCGATGCATGGCGTGAGGGCGGCCACGGCGTGCCCTTCCGGGATGCGTTCACGGAGCCAGATCCCCTGGAGGGCCAAGGGGGCGGGGACCGGGACAAGGCGCGGAAGGAGTTCCGGGCGGTAGATCCTCAAGTATTCCGTCACCACCGGGCAGTGGGAGACGATGGCCGAGAACGGGCGGAAGCGCCGCATGTAGCTCACGCAGGCCCATTCGAAGAGGTTGTAGCCCAAGATGCCGTCCAGGACGGAGGTGACCCCCAGGTCGGCCAGCCAACGGAAGATCCTGCGGTACTCCGGGAAGCTGGTGCGCACCGAGGTGTCGGCGATTACCGCGATTTTTTTGCCCGCCTCGAGATCCTTGAGGAACTGGCCCAGGTCGTCGCGGTAGCGGCGGGCCCCGTGCGAGCATACTTCGATGCAGGAGCCGCAGGCCAGGCACTTGGACTGGTCGATCGTGACGAAGATCCGGCCGGAGGAGTCCTGGAGCGCGACGTTGGCCGATTCCACCGGACAGGCCCGCGTGCACTTGTTGCAGCCCACGCACAGGGAGTTTTTCGCGAGGATGGAGGGTTTCATGGCCCCGTGGCTCTGGGGGCGGCGCCGTGAGGGCGCCGCCTAAGTTCATCTCCGGCGGGCGGCCGGCCCGCGTGGGGGAATGAGTTTGAAAAAGGCGCGGCGGCAGGGAGCGGCCGCCCCTCAGGCGCCCTGCGGCAGAGGGGAGGGAGGGGCCGCTGACGGGGAAGGGGCAGGGAAATGGCGGCCCGGGCGGCGGCCGAAAGCCGCCTGGACGGCGGGCCAGGCCGCCGCTTCCGCGCGCCGCCGCGGGCCGGGGTTTCCCCCTGGCGGGAACGCGGCGAGGGCTACCCTGGCCGCTGAGCGCCCCTGCGGCCCGGCAGGCGTTCTTAGGCGCCTGCGCGCGGGCTTTTCAGGGAGCTTCCGCCGGCTGTCCCGCGCGGCCGGCGAAAGCTCCGGCCCCGGCCGGCGGACAGGGGCTTGAACCGGAAAACGCCGGAAAGGGCTTGGCCCCGGCCGAGATTCAAAGTCTCGGGCGACAGGCCCGCCGAAGGCGCAGGCCGCCTTCGGGGACAGGGCGGACAGGGGACTCAAGAGGCGGGACAGCCTGCCGGGCCGGCTCAAGAGGCGGTACCGCCATGCGGTTCGGCCCCGAAGCCCCGTGCCGGGCTTCGGGAGGGCCGGCTGGCGGCCCCGCCCGGCAAGACCGCCTGAAGCTTGTCCGCGAAAGCGGGCGGGTTCCCCGCGCGGGGGCCTCCCCCGGTTCCTTCAGGGGCGGCGTTCGGGGGGAGCCGCAGGCGACGCGGCCGCAGGCTTTTCCAGCGGAGCCGCGGAGGCGGCCGTCAGCTCCCCGGCGGCAACGGCGGCCGGCCGCCGGGGCCGCTTCAGGCGGGCCGGAACGGAGGGCTTGCCCTTCGCCGCGCATGAGCCGCGGGGGCGGCGGCTCCCGCCGGCCTGCCTGCGGCCGAACGCCGTCCCGGCGGGCCGGATAATTGCCGGAAAACCCGGGGTTTCCGGACAGGCGGCGCGGGCGGCCTAAGCCGCGCGGGGTTTCGCCCGCGGCTGAAAGCTTCAGCCGGCCGCCAGGGAAAACCCCGGGGAAGGCGCCGGAAAACGCGGGGATACCGGAGGCTTCAGCGAAATGCCCTGGGGTTGCCTGAACAAATGTATGATATCCAAAAAACTTTGAAAATAAAAGGGCCCGGCGCCTGAGGGCGCCCGCCGGGGGAGCCGCCGGCAGGCGGGGCGCCTTCGGGAGAGCCCATAGGCCGCGGCGGCCTGCGGCAGGGGGCCGCGTAGGCGTTTTTCCGCTTCAGGCCCGCCTTGCTTTCAGGGGCCGGCGCCTTTTCGCGCGCGGGCTTTCCAGGACCTTGGCCCGCGCTGTCCCGAGCTTTTTCCCTTCACAGGCGCGCGCGCCCGAAAGCCCCTGCACCCGGGCCCCTCTTCTTTATCCGGGCCCTGCCCTCCGGCCCCCCGCCTGGCCCGGCCTGCCCTCCGCCTCCTCTGCCCTTTCCGCCGGAGCAAGGGGCGGGGGCGGGGGGACCGGAAACAGGCGGCCTGGCACGCGCGGGGACTGGCCGGGACCTGCGGGCGAGCCTCAGGCTCAACGGTCACGGGTTGCCGGCCGGGCGGGGCGGAAAGGCTGCCGGGCCTGGCCGCTGGGGACCCGGCAGGCAGCAGGCGCGGAAAGGGCGCCGCCGGGTCTGGAGAGGGCTTCCGGAGCCCGCAAGGGCATTTCGCGCCCTGGAGAGGGCTCCGGCTCCTCCGTAAGGGCCGTTCCCATTTCGCGCCCTGCAGAGGCCTTTATGGCCCTGCGGCGCCTTTCGGGCCTTGGAGAGGCCTTCTTTCCGCCCCCGGAAGGGCATTCCGCGCTTTTCAGGGGCTGCCGGCGGCGCCCCCGGAAGGGAATTCCGCGCTTTTCAGGGCCTGCCGGCGCCTGCGGAGGCCGCGGCTCGCCTGGGCATGGGACTTGCCCAGGACCTGGAGGGGCCACCGCTTCAGGGCCTCGACCGGCGCCTTTCCGCTCCCGCTGGCCTCCAGGCGGCCTGCAGGGCCGGGCCCGGCCCCGCAGGCTCACTCCGTGAGAAGAATGCCCGCCAGGCGGTCCCTGATCGAATCGTACTCGAGGTTCTCGGCCTGCTCCTTGAGCCAGGGGATCAGCTCCTGGTTCTCCTCGTAGACGTAGCGGTCAAGCTCCCGGATGTCCCTGCGGATCTGGGAGGTCTTGAAGACGGCGCAGGACTCCATGATGCGCCTGAGGAGTTCCGGGTCCGGGGAGGCCCGCAGCTCCTTGGCCTCGGCCCCGTCCTCGGGCCTGAGCTCCGCGGAGAGCGTGTCGATGTCCGAGATGAGGGCGTAGGCGAGCACGATGAAGCCGGGGTTGGCGGTCTTGATGAAGTCCAGGTCCCCGCGCTTGGCGGCCGCCTCCAGCTCGGAGGCGTATTCCCCCACCTTGTGGGCGCAGATGCCGTAGCTCGCGCCCTTGAGGCCGTGCAGCTTTATGGCGTAGTTCACGATGTCCAGGCCGTCCAGGGAGGATATCTCCTCCAGCACGGTCCGGGTGTGGCGCGACCAGGACTGGAGCAGCGGCAGGTACTGCTCCTCGCGGCCCCCGCAGCGCGCGAGGCCCTCGCTGATGTCGAGGCCGGGAATGTAGCGGTCCAGGAGCCGCGAGGCGAGGCCTTCCCTGGCGCCGAAGCGGGCCTTGCGGCGGCTGATCAGCTCCTGGTACTCCTCCTCGGCCTTCTGGAGGGTCTCCTCGTCCTGGCGGTCGCGGATCCACTGGTTAAGCACCGCGTCGAGCCTGAGCACGTCGATGGGCTTGGAGATGAAGCCCTGGAAGCCGTTCTTGATGAACATGTCCTCGATGCCCACCAGGGCGTTGGCGGTGAGCGCGATGATGGGCACCGTGCGCGCGTACTCCGTCCCGATCTCGTTGCGGATGATGCGCGCGGCCTCGAGCCCGTCCATCCTGGGCATCATCTGGTCCATGAAAATGACGTCGTACCGCACCTTGGCGGCGCGCACCAGGCCCACCGCCTCCTCGCCCGAGGTGGCGCAGTGGGTGATGAGCCCGTAAGGCTCCATGAGGGCCTTGGCCACGTCCAGGTTGGGGGCCACGTCGTCCACGAGGAGGACCTTGCCGTACGGCATGTAGCTCCGGGAGAGGGTCTTGGACTGGGTCAGCTTGTTCTCGGTGAAGCGGAAGGACTTGATGTTCTCCACCGTCTGCGGGCCGATGGGCGACGGGTCCATGATCTCCTGGAGGACCGAGGCCGTGAACGTGGAGCCCTTGCCGTACTCGCTCTGGACGCTGATGGTGCCGTTCATGAGCTCCACCAGGGTCTTGGTGATGGACAGCCCCAGGCCGGTGCCCTCGATGTAGCGGTTGGCCCGGCGGTCGAGCTGCACGTAGTTCCCGAAGATGCGGTCGAGGTCCTTGGCGCGGATGCCTCGCCCGGTGTCGCTTACGCTGAAGGTGAGAAAGCAGCTCCTGTTGTCCGGGCTCCGGGTGACGGAGGACTTGAGCCGCACCACGCCCCTGTCGGTGTACTTGAAGGCGTTGGAGAGGATGTTGTTGAGGATCTGCTTGATGCGGACCTCGTCGCCCTTGAGCGTCACCGGGGTGTCCGGGTCGATGTCGAGCTCGAGGGCGATGGACTTGCTGGCGATGCGGGAGGCGTTGAGGTTTATCGCGTCGGAGATGAGGCTCGGGAAGCTGTAGGGCGCGACCAGGAGCTGGAACTTGCCTGACTCGACCTTGGAGATGTCCAGGATGTCGTTGATGATGGACAGGAGGTTGGCTCCCGCCGAGTAGATCTTCTCCAGGTTGGCCTGTGTCTTGGCCGGGAGATCGTTCTGGAGCTCCACGTCGGAGAGCCCCATGATGGTGTTGAGCGGGGTCCTTATCTCGTGGGACATGTTGGCCAGGAACACGCTCTTGGCCCGGTTGGCCTCCTCGGCCTGCCGGGCCTGCAGCACGTCGGTCTGGTCATGGAACAGGAGCAGGGTGCCGGAGAGGGTCACGTCCGTGTCCATCAGCGGGGTCACGTTGATGGAGTAGGTCCTGGGCCGGTCGCTCCGCTTGAAGGGGATGACCGTGGAGTACTTGATGAGCTGCTTGTTGTGGACGGCCTGGAAGAAGATCTGCTCGAGGCTGGTGAGGTCCGGCTCGTTGATGTAGCGCCGGAAGATCTCCCTGAGTGTCCTCCCGATCACCAGCCCCGAGTGGGAGAGGTCCGCCAGCTGCAGGAAGAAGTTCGTGCAGTACAGGAGGCGGTTGCGGCCGTCGAAAACCAGGATGATGTTCTGGCTGTTCTGCATCACCAGGTTGAAGAAGATCTCCTTGGTGCTCCGCTCGGCGGCGAGCACCGCGGACAGGTTCATGTTCCCGGCGGTGGCCGCCTTGGTCCTCTGCATGAGCTCCTGGAGGAAGGTGTACTGGCGGATGATCGTCTTGGTCTCGCGGCGCTGCCGCCGGAGCTCGAGCTCGAGGTTCTGGTAATCCTCCAGCGTGGGGGCCTGGGGGGTTCCCAAAGGCTCCGAGGAAGGCGCCGGGTCGGGGGTGGTGTTGGGGGTCTTGGTCAAGCCTGTATGCCTGGGCTGAGCGCGCACCGCGCCGAAGGCGGCGGGAGGGGAAATTATGGGGGCGTCATAAGAGGGGAGGGCGCAGTAAGGGCAGGCGCGTTTTTTCGGCTTGAATTATTGTAGCATGGAAGGGCTTGTCGGAAAAGGCCCGCTTGAAGCCATTTTAGGCGGTTACAGTAGGATATGTTTTGTTAATATAGATAATTGTAGCTTATTATAAATTTATATTCAAAAAAAGGAACGTGGCGGCCCGCAGACACAATCACAGGGCAGGCCGAGGCCTGCAGGGGGCGCGCCCTCTCCATGCTCAGGGCGGGATTGCCGCCCGAAAAAAAGCCGGGGGCCGCGGGAAGCATTTCCTCCCCGCAGGATGTCCGCCGCCGCAGGCGGCCCGCGGGGGCGGGGCTCCGGCATGCCGCGCTTACGGGGCCTTGGCCCGTTGTTCCTGCGGATGCCGGCTCCGGGAGCCTGCCATCCGGCGGTCGCCGGGAGGGCGAGGCTACGAAGGCATGCGCCGGCGCCTCCCCGGCTCTCGAGGCGGCCGAAGGAGCGGGCCTTCGGCCGGGGGCCCCGGCCCGCGGGGCTCCTCGGCGCGGGGGGACTTAGAAGCTGAAGGTAACGAGCGACATGTTATGGTACTCGTTGTGCCATTTCCCGTCCTTGAGCATGACCGGGCAGATCTCGCCGGAGGTGTAGGCGAACAGGTAGGGCGCGTTCCCATCCAGCCCCAGGCGCACGGCCTCCGCCTCGGACTTGTAGTTGAAGCCGAGGGACACGTTGCGGGAGAGGCAGGAGTAGAGCACGAAGACTTCCGGGCGCGAGAGCCTGGCGAGGGAGGTGACGCGCCTGACGCCTTCCAGGATATGGGTCTCGTCCATGGCCCCTATGCCCAGGGTGGAATCGATCGGGGCCCTGCCGGAGAGGATGAGCCAGCCCTCCGGGGTCTGGGCCAGGATGGAACGCACCGTGGGGGGGGAGCCGTCCCAGCGGTCCAGGAACAGGGGTATGGTGGTGGTGCCGGCCATCTTGCCCTCGAAGCACAGCCCCAGGGACTCCATGAAGTCCAGGACGGGCATGCCGTTGACTTCCTTGACTACGTTCCTTTCGGAGGCGGTGATGATGGCCTTCTGGCGGATCCGCTTTTCCGCGGACACGGGGAAGACGTGGAAGCGGGGCCTGACGTCTCCCTCGATCAGGACCATGGCGGCCCGGTCGTGGTAGTCCTCGCCGTTGAAGAAGACCTTGGGGTCCCTGAGGTATGTGGTGTAGTCGGCGGGCTGCCCGCCGAAAAAGGGCACGCCGTCCGAGACCTCGTCCAGGGCCTCGGTGAGGATCTCCCCGGTGGCGAGCCCCGTCAGCTTGGGCGGGAAGATGATGCCCATGGCGGGGCGGCCGCGCAGGAGGTTCTCGGTCTCCACGTACATGGCGGCGGTGGGGCCGCGCACGTCGTCGTGGATAGGGGACGAGAGCCCTGCCGAGAACTTCACCGTGTCCGAGGTGAGCACGGTGGCCGTCATGAGCATGTTCTCGATGGCGCCCAGGGAAGAGGAGTGCAGGTAGGTGTTGTAGCCCAGCACCGGGAAAGGCAGGCGGGCGCAGACGGCCTTGAGCGCCCCCGACTCCACGAAGGCGTTGTGGCAGTGGACGAGGCCCATGCTGTGGCGCATCTGGTTGCGGGAAAGATCGAGCTGCGCCAGGATTTCCCGGACGGCGTTGCCGGTGTCGTCGGGATCGGAGGTCTGGGCGATGAGCATTCTCACCGCAGGCACGGGGAAGGCCTCGGGAGAGCGGCGCCGGGCAGTGGGCGGCGGCAGGGCGGGCGCCCGCCGCGCGGTTCCGCGGCTGGATCAGGGCGGTGGGGGTCTGGCAAGGTGAGGCCTGTCTGCGCCGCGGGGACCTGAGGCGCGCGGGGCGAAAGCGTTCCCCCGCATGGCTTTGCGGGCCCGGCGCCGGCTTTGCCGGAGCGGGGCCGCAGTGGCGGCGGCTTTGCGGTTGGCGGCATTATATCACGATTCTTCCCGCCTGAAAGAAGCCGCGGGCCGGATGGCCGGAGGGGGGCCGGCCGCCTAAAGGAACATGGCCACCAGCGACATGTTGTGGAACTCGTTGTGCCACTTGCCGTCGGGGAGGAGCATGGGGCAGATCTCCCCCCCCGAGTAGGCGAAGGTGTAAGGGACGCGCCCCGCCAGGTCCCGGCGCAGGGTCTCCATCTCGGAGGTGTAGTTCAGGCCCAGGCAGACTCCCCTGAAGAGGCAGGAGTACAGGAAGGCGGCGCCGGGCGCGGACAGGCTCATGAGGCTCGCGGCGCGCCTGACGCCCTCGATGATGTGGAGGGTGTCCATGGCCCCGATGCCCAGGGTGGATCCGGGGGGGACGTTGCCGCCGAGGACTATCGCGCCGTCCGCGGTCTGGGCAAGCATGGAACGCACGATGGGGGGCCTCCCGCCCCCGCGCTCGAGGAAGAGCGGGATGGAGTAGGCGCACTCCAGCTTCCCGTCGGTGCACAGCCCCAGGGTCTCGAGGAAGTCCAGGACGGGCATGCCGTTTATCCGCCGCACGATGTGGGCCTCCGATTCCGTCACCACCGCCTTGCCCCGGACGGTCTTCTTGGCCGAGACAGGGTAGATCGAGAAGCGGGGGCGGGCCGCGGCGCCGAAGAGTATCAGGGCCGAGCGGGAAGACCAGGCGCACCCGTTGAACAGGACCCTGGGGGAGCGGAACTCGTCCGAGTAGTCGGCCGCGACGGTGCCGAACAGCGGGATGTTGCCCGAGGCGGAGTCCAGGGTCTGGGTGATGAGCTCGCCGGCGGGGCACCACTGGAGGAAGGGCACGAACATGAAGCCGGCGGAGGGTTTTTCCTTGAGGCCGCTCAGGGCCTCGAAGAAGAGGCTTTCGCAGGGGCCGCGCACGTCCTCTCCCATGTGCTCGGACAGGGCCACGCTCATGCGCACGTCGGGGCTGGTGAGCACCGTCACGGTGAGGAGCGTGCTGGACAGGGCGCCGGAGACGGTCGAGTGGAGCAGGGTGTTGATGCCCACGGTGGGGAAGGGCAGGGCGCGGCTCACCGCCAGGAGGGCCCCGGTCTCCAGGAAGGCGTTGTCGCAGTGGACCACGCCGCAGGCGTGGCGGGAGAGGGGGCCCGCCGCCATGACCTGGGCGACGATCGAGGCCGCGGCGGCCTGAGGGTCGTCCGCTTCCCGCGTCTGGGCCTGGATCATGCGGATCACGGCTCTGGTTGCCTCTCGGTAGCCTTCTCCAGCCTTTTCTCGGACGCCTGGAAAGCATCCGCGACCCTGGGGTCGAACACGGTGCCCCTGCCGCTGGCGATCACCAGGGCGGCCTCGGCGAAGCCCATGGGCTCCTTGTAAGTGCGGGAATCCATCAGGGCGTCTAGCACGTCGGCCGCCGCCATCACGCGGGCGCACAGCGGGATGGCGTCCCCGGCGAGCCCGTCGGGGTAGCCCTTGCCGTCCCAGCGCTCGTGGTGGGACAGGGCCATGGTCACGGCGTAGTCCTGGAAGCCGGGGGCGGCCGGCATCTCGCGGAAGATCCGGCGGAGGATCTGCGCCCCGATCGAGGTGTGGGTCTTCATGACCCTGAACTCGTCGTCGTTGAGGAGGGCCGGCTTGAGCAAGATCACGTCGCTCACGCCGATCTTCCCCACGTCGTGGAGGGGGGCGGCCCTGGACATCATCTCGGAGGAATGGGCGTTGAGCTCCCCCGGGAAGGCGTCCATGCTGATGAGCTCGTCGGCCAGCACGCGCACGATGGCCGCGGTCCTGCGCGCCCCCCCGAAGGAGCTGGCGTTGCGGTGCTCGATGATGTCCGCGAAGGACATGATGACGGCGTCCTCGAGCCCGCGGGCCTTGCCTTCCATGTCTCGGTTTGCGGAGACCAGGGCGAGGTGGGTCTCGATGCGGTGGATGATGATGTCCCTTTCGGCGGGCTTGCCTATGAAGTCGACCGCCCCGGCCTTGATGGCCTTGAGCTCGGTCTTGGGGTCGTGGGACGCCGTCAGGAAGATGACCGGTATGGAGCGGTGGGCTATGTTTTCCCTGAGCTTGGCCAGGGTCGCGAAGCCATCCATCTCCGGCATCTCGATGTCCAGCAGGATCAGGTCGGGCTCGGCCTTGTTGCAGATCTGGATGGCCTGGGCGCCCGACTTGGCCAGGGAGACGTCGTAGAGGTCCTCGATCTGTATGCTGATCTGCTCGAGGTTGGTGAGGTTGTCGTCCACTATCAGTATATGTTTCATGGCGGGTCCGGCGGCGCGGGTAGCGGGCTCCGCCCGGAGGAGGCCAGGGCGGGGAGGCGCCGTATCCCCGAAAAGTAACAAATCGCTGGGCGATTCGCAAGCCCGGACGTGGCCCCAAGGGGTACGGGCCGGTGTCCCCGCGCCGTCAGGACCGGGTGGCGCCTGGCCCCTCTTCGCCCCCGGATGGGCGCCCTCTCCGGAAATTTTGCAAGCGGGCCGGGCGCCTTCCCAGGAAATTTTTTCAGCGGGCGGGGGCCTCCCCGGCGGCTTTGGCGGCGGCCTTGCCTGGGCGCCTGGCGGGGGCCTCCCCGGCGGCTTTGGCGGCGGGCTTGTCAGGGGCGGCGCGCCTGGGCGGGAGCGCGGGATTCTCTCCGGCTGCCTTGGCGGGGGTCTTGCCGGCGGCTCTGCCTGAGGCCGTCACTGTCGCGGAGGCTGCCGCAGGGCTTTTTCCCGGAGTTTTCCCCGGGGCCCCGCGCCTGGCGGCGGTTGCGGCTTCCTCGCGTGAACGCTTCGCGTCCCTGGCCTCCAGGGTCGCGGCCTCCCTCTCGCGGAGCCTTTTCACTTCCTCCCAGACGGCGTAACGGAGCGAGTCCAGGCCCTCTCCCGTGACCGAAGAGAAGGGCAGCACCCTCAGGCCGGGATGGCTCCTGCGGAGGGCTTCCAGGGCCGCCGGGCCCTCAGGGAGATCCATCTTGCCCAGGGCCAGGAGAGCGGGCTTTTCAAGCATGGAAGGGTCGTGGCGCCTGATCTCGCCTCGGATAGCCTCGTAATCCCGCAAGGGGTTCTCCGGGTCCAGGCGGGTGGGGTCCAATAAGTGCACCAGGGCCCTGGCGCGGGAGACGTGCCTCAGGAACTCGTGGCCGAGGCCCAGGCCCTCGGAGGCACCGTCGATGAGCCCGGGGAGGTCCGCCAGCACGTAGGAGGAGTCTTCGTCCACGCGGACGGCGCCCAGGACCGGGGAGAGGGTGGTGAAAGGGTAGTCCGCGATTTTTGGGGTGGCGGCGGAGAGCCGGGAGACCAGGGAGGACTTGCCCACGTTGGGGTAGCCCACGAGGGCCGCGTCAGCCGTCAGCCTCAGTTCCAGGACGATCTCCTTTTCCTCGCAGTCCCCGCCGGGCTGCGCGAAGCGCGGGGCGCGCATGCCGCCGGAGGCGAATCTGGCGTTCCCCTGGCCGCCGCGCCCGCCTCGGCACGCGGTATAAGAGTCCCCGGGGCGGGCGAGGTCCGCCAGGAGCCCCCCGCTTGCCGCATCAAGCACCGCGGTGCCGGGCGGGACCTTGAGGACCAGGCCGGAGGCCGACTCCCCGGTGCGGTTGCGGCCCTCGCCGGGCTTCCCGTTCCTCGCGGCGAAGCGCTGGTTGAAGCGGTACCTGAGCAGGGTCTCCCGCTGGTCGCCGGCGGTTATCACCACGTCCCCGCCGCGGCCGCCGTCCCCGCCGTCCGGGCCGCCCCTGGGGATGTACTTCTCGCGCCGGAAGCTGACGCAGCCGGCGCCTCCCTTGCCGCTCCTCACCGTGATCCTGGCCCTGTCCACGAACTTCAAGTCCCCGCGCCTCCATGAAAGCCGAAAGAGTTCCGGGGAGCTTCCCCGGCGGGCCATGATAGCACGGGCCGGCCCTGCGGATAAGGGGCGGCTGCCGCGGGAGGCCAGCGGCCCCGCGGCTGCGGCGCAGGGGCCGCTCCTTTCCGGCGCGGCGATCACGGCTGGGGCCCTCGCGGGAAAGCGGCGGCGGGGGCAGGCCCCGGCGGGGGCCGCGGAGGGAAGGGAGCATCGGGGGCCGCGGCGCGGGAGGGAGCCGAGGCTTGCTTTGACACCGCGCCTTGGCAGTCCTATCATCGTTGTTCGACAGGCCTGGACATGCGGCCGGGCGCCTCAGGGGACAGCGGATATGACGGTCCCCGGAAACCCGCCGGCCGCCCCTCACGGCCCCAGAGCCCGCGCGCCGGCGGGGGGAGGCCTGTCCGGGACGGGGCCCGGCCCCTTCCGGAGCCCGTATCCCGACCGCCTCCTTAACGCCTCATGGATCCGCCAATGGACAGCCTCAAAATCGACCCCGTCGCCATCATCGCCGAGCGCAAGATCCTCGAGGCCATGGAGCAGGGCCTTTTTGACGATCTGCCGGGCAGCGGCAAGCCCCTGCCGGAGGACGAGTTCGCGAACCTTCCAGACGCCGTGAGGCTCTGCGCGAGGATCCTCAAGTCCAGCTCGCATCTGGAGGGCAGGGAGGCGGGGCTTGCCCCCCTCGCCGTCGCCGGGCTTCTGGAGGCCGGCCCGGACGGGGCCAGGGAGGCCTTCAGGGGGATCGAGCGGCTGAGCCTCCGCCTCAGGGAGCCGGCCTCCGGCAGGCCCTCCGGCAGGCAGGGACGGCCCGGCAGTCCCCGCGCGGGCAGGCTGCTGGATTCCCCGTACCTGTCCAGGATTCTCGCGCGGCTGTTCTGAAGGCGCCTTAGGGGCCGCAGGCCTCCCGGCGGCCCCTCTCCCGCAGTCCGCCGTCCTCCGATCGCGGCGGGCCTGATTCCCGGCCCGCCTGAGGCAGGGGCCGAGCCCGGACCCTCCAGGCGCCCCGTCTCCCGCCGGACCGGCCGTTCCCTCCGCCTTCCGGCAGCTCTTCTTTTCTCCCGGCCCTGCCTTTCCCGCCCGCCGTTTCCCCGCCTTTCCCGCCTTCCGGCCTCACCTGCCCTTCCGCCCCGCCAGGCCCTGAATTGCCCAGCCGGCCCTTTCGGGCCTTTCCCCTCCCTGTCGGCCTCCGCTTATTCCTCCCGGTCCAGGGAGGCCGGGCCTGCCCGGCTTTCCGCCTCTCCCGCAAGGCTGCGGCGCGGCCCGCGCGGCAGGCCTGCAGCTCTTCCTTGTCCTGCCGGGCGCCCCGAGACGGAACGGAGGCCGGAAAGCCCGTTGTTTTTGTGGCCTGTGTGGCGCTTGCTACAGATTAAGTTCCCGGGGCGTATTACCCTCTACAGCGGACTTTATTGAAAAAGCGCCCCCGGCCGCGGGGGCGCGGCCGCCCGGGGTCACGCGGGGGGAGCCCCGGAAGGCCGTCTCGCGGCCGTTTGGCCGTTACCGACCGGTCAATCCCCCCAGGAGGAAAAAAATGGCTAAGCTTACGCCCGAGATCAAAGGCTTCATAGCAGGGAAGATGGCGTGGGTCGGGACCGCCGACAAGGACGGAGTCCCCAACCTGGCGCCCAAAGGCACCCTCAAGGTGCTTGACGACGAGCACCTGGTCTTCGCGGACCTCTTTTCCCTTAAGACCCGCGCGGCCCTGGAGCAGAACCCCAAGGTGGCGGTCGCGGTCCTGGACAAGATGACCGGCTATCAGATCAAGGGCACGGCGGAGCTGGCGACTTCCGGGCCCGTCTTCGAGCAGGTCGCCAAGGGCGTCAAGGAGGCCATGCCCGACCTCCCCGGCCCCAAGTACGCCGTGAAGATCGCCGTCGAGGCCGTCTACAGCCTCGACCCGGGCCCCAACGCCGGAAAGCGGCTCATTTAGCCGCGCCTGCGGCGCGAGCCCCTGCCCGCCCGAGCCCCCGGCCTTTTCCGGCCGCGGGTCTCGGGCTGCCGGAGGGCAGGCCTCGCGGCTTTCCCGGGCTTCCTGCGGGCCGGCCTTGCCGCCTCAAGGGCGGCTCTGACGGCTCACAGGAAGGCCGAGGAGCCTGTTACAATAAAAATTAGATTTTTTAGCATTTTTTTAATATAATATGTATCTCTAACGGGAGGCCCCCATGCCAGACGACCGACAAAGCTGCCCCTGCAATTCCATTTTCCCAGAAGAGGATGGCTGCTGGTCGAGTTTCTGCATCGGGGAGATGTGGATCTTCGCGGGGCTGACCCGCGAGGAGCTCGCGGCCCTGGCGGGCACGCTGACCCGCCACGTCTTCAAGGCCGGCGAGGCGGTCTTCCGGCAGGGCGAGCCGGCGCAGCACATCTTCCTCATCAAGAGCGGGCGCATACGGCTCAGCCGCCTGATGGAGAACGGGGCCGAGCTTATACTGGACATCCGCAAGCCCGGCGACTACCTGGGCGAGTACATCCTCAACGGCGCCGATTCCGGATTCCCGTACCCCGTCACGGCCTCCTGCATGGAGCGGGTGGTAACCTGCGGGTTCTCCAAGGCCGGCTTCGAGGAGATGATCCTCAGGCATCCGCTGGTGGGCCTCACGGTCATCCGCAACATGGCCGTGAGGATCGGCAACCTGACGGAGCGCATAGAGGCCATGGGGCAGACCCACCTCGAGGAGAGGCTTTACGGGGTGCTCCTGAACGTGGCCCGCGAGCACGGCAGGAAAGGCAACCAGGGCTCCTACGTCCTGGAGATGCCCCTCACCCACGAGGATTTGGGTTTCCTGGTGGGGGCGCACAGGGTGAGCGTGACCCGCGTCATGAAGCGTCTCAGGGAGACCGGAAGGGTCACCCACGACGGGCGGACCCTGGTGGTGAGCGGGGAGCGGGATACCCTTCACCACTGACCCCTCTGCGGGGGGGAGCGGAAGGGCCATGTTCCCGCGCCCGGGGGGGCGCCGGCGCGCGGCGGCGGCGGAGGGCGCCCGCCGTGCCGGGAGCCGCCGGCCGCCCGGATCGCGTTCCCGCGCGTTCCTTTACCTCCAGCGGCCGCTCTGCCATAATGCCTCCGCCGCCGGAAGCCCCGCAAACCTCAAGCCCCCCCGCCGCAGGGCGCCCCCTCTCCCCGTTCAAGGGGCCGGCCGGCAGGAGTCCCGATGCATCCGCTGAGCCGAGCCCTTTTCGTCGCCGTGCCGCCCGCGCTACTCGCCCTGGGGTTCCTGGAGCATCTGCTGACTCCCATGGCGCCCCGCAGGTGGATCGCGTGGTTCGCGCTTTCGGCAGTGGCCGCGGGTCTGGTCCTCTCAAGCCTCAGGCCCATGGCCCTCAAAAGGCGCCACAGGCCCCTCCGGGCCCCCTTGCCCGCCCTTGACTCGCCCCGCGGGGCGGGCGCGGCCCTCAAGGCCGCGGCGGCGCTGGCGGCGGTCTATTACCTGCTCGTCCTCGCCCTGCCCGGCAAGGGGCCGCTCGCCGTCTCCCAGTCCTTCCACATGGGCCAGTGGGTCATCTTCGGCTTCATGCCCGCCGCGGCCGCGGCCGCGGGCGACAAGGGGGTCGGCTGGGGCGAAGCCCTCCTGTCACTCCTCGTCGCCCTGATCCCGGTCCTTCTGTGCCTCCCCTCCGGGGACTATTATTCGGCCAGGGTGTGGCTGGTCTCGCTCATCCCAGTCTACGTGCTCGTCTCCGGCAACCGCAGGCTCAAGATCCTGGCCGCCGCCGCGGCCATCCTCTACGCCGCGTGCGGGTTCCTGGCGGTTCGCTTCGAGGCCCGCTGGGCCCTGCCCCTTTACTCCTGGCTCTTCGCCGGGCCCGGCGGCCTCTACGGCTCCTACCTCCTGTCGCTTCAGCATGCGGTATACGAGCTTTCGGGGGCGTGGGGGGCCGGGCACCGGTACATTCCCATGGTGGGCCTGGTGCGCCCCTGGGACATGCCTCTCAACGGCATCCCCTACCTCTCCCTCTGGCTGGGGGTGCCCGCGGCCCGCGCGGCCGTGGCCGCGCTCGCGCTCGTGCTGATCGTCGCCTTCGTCGAGCTCATGAGCCTGAGATCCCCCGCGCGCCGGGCGGCGGCGGCCGGGCTTTGGTTCCTTTCCGCCGTAAACGTCTACGTCGCGGTCCTGGCGCTCTTCTCGCCTGAATTCCTGGCGGTCTCCCTGGGCTCCTGGGGCATCCCGTACTTCGGGAGCTTCGAGTCGGCCCTTCAGCTGCACCTGACGCTGCTGTTGATTTTCACCGGGGACGCCTTCCCGCCCGCCAGGCTGGGGGAAGCGCTGCCGGCCGCAAGCCTGGGGACGGCTCTGGCGGGCGCCTGCGCCGGCGTTCCGCCTGCGGCCGAGGCTTCGCCTGCGGCCGGGGCAGAGGCTTCTGAGGCCACGCCCGAGGCAGAGGCCGAAGCTTCTGAGGATATGCCGGGGGCAGAGGCCGAAGCTTCTGAGGATATGCCGGGGGCAGAGGCCGAAGCTTCTGAGGATATGCCGGGGGCAGAGGCCGAAGCTTCTGAGGCTACGCCCGGAGCTGAGGCCGAAGCTTCTGAGGCTACGCCCGGAGCTGAGGCCGAAGCTTCTGAGGCTACGCCCGGAGCTGAGGCCGAAGCTTCGCAGCGGGCTGAGGAGACCTTTCAGCCTGAAGAATCCGAGGCGCCTGAACGGATAAGCGCCTCCGAGAAAGAACCGCGGGCGCCGGCGCCGTCTGACTTTCCGGAGAAAGATCGGCAGGGGCCCGCGCGGGCGGGCCCTCCGGAGGCGGAACGGCAGGCGCCTGCCGTTGCCGGGGCTCGTGAGGCGGCGCATCAGGCGCCTGCTCGGGACGGCGCTTCAGGGGAAGAGACGCGGGCGCCGTATGCGCCAGGCGATCGCCCCGAGGAGCCGCCGGAGCCCGCGCAGGAGGGCGCTCCCGAGGAAGAGCCGGGGACGCCCGCCACGTCAGGCGTTCATGAGGCAGATCCGCCGCGGCCGGTTGCGGCGGCCGGGGGGCCGGGCGCGGAACGCTGTTCAGGGCATGCCCCAGAGGAGGGAAGCCCGGGCGGGGATGGCGTTTCAGCCGAAACCTTCCTGCCAGGGGTCGGCTGAGGCTTTTCCCGGCGCAGGGCGCCGGGGCGCGGCAGGGCCGGGAAACCGCCGGGACGAGGTCCGCGGAGCCGGCCCTCGGGGACTTAGGGAGGTGACCTTTGCGTGAGAGGCGCGTGCTGATTGCCTGCGGAATCTTCGACGACGAGCTCAAGGATGCGCTCGTTCCGCTCGAGGATCGCTACGAAGTCGAGATCATCCGGCTGCCGCCGGGTTACCACTGCGTGATCGAGGAGCTGGAGGCCAAGCTCAGGGAGGCCTTGAACGATCCCAGGATCGCCGACCGCTCCCAGGCGCGGCTCTTCATCGGCCGCAACTGCCTGCCGGACATGCGGGACTTCTGCGAGCGGGAGGGCGTGAGGTGCCTGCCCACCGCCAACTGCCTGTCGGCCATGACGGGGGACGAGAGGCTCAAGGAACTCGAGGACGGCAGGACCATGGTCATCACCCCCGCCTGGATCCGCAAGATGTTCCTGGCTTCAGACGGAGTGCCGGCCTTCCTGCGCTGGGATCCCGTCGATTTCCGCATCAATTTCGGGCGTTACGACAGGGTGCTGGTCCTGGAGACCGGAGAGCACGCGACCGATGAGGAAATCCTGGAGGCCTTCGAGCTCTTCGGAGGCCCGGTCATCGAGCCGGAGCCCTGCGGCCCCGAGCGTTTCAACAGCCTGGTGCGGGATTTTCTGGCCAAATGACGCCCTCCGCCCGAGGCGCGCCGCGGCCCCGCCTGCCGAGGCGCGCCGGATGGCGAGGCGGATAATGCGCCCCGGGGGCGCGTGGCGCGGCCAAAGCGGGCTGAGGAAAATTCCGGGGAGCCCTCCGGGAGCTTCGCCTGGCCGCCCCTCGCGCCCCGCTTCCCTGGCGGGCCTTTCGGGGCAAGAGGTCCCGGCGGAGCTGCCGGCGGCGCCCGCGGTTTTTTTCCGGCGGCGCAGGAAGGCGCCGCAGGCGGAAGCCCCGTCCCCTGGACGCGGCCTCCCCGGCGCCGGCCCGCCATGTCACCGCGGCCCATGCGCCGTGTCCGGAGGCCCTGCGCGGCCGACGGGCACGCGGGACCCCCGGTTTCCCGCTCAGCCGAAACCGCGCGCCGCCGACGCTTCTTTGCCGGAGCGGGCGCGGCCATTTCCTGGCCGTAACCCCCGAGGCTCCCCCGTAGCGGGCCCTCCGCCGTGCCGGCCCCGGGAACTGAAGCAGGCGCGCGCCGCGGCTTTGCCCTCTCCGGGCCGACATGGCCAGGGGAGGCGGGGAAGCGTGCCAGGGCTTATCCCGTTCGCGGGGATGTTACAATAGCCAACCCGGAACCGGCGGCTCCCTCGGAGCCGCGTAACGCGTTGCCGCGGCCTGTCGCCAGGTCAAGCCGAAATGGCCCTGCCGCCCCGCCCCCCGCCGTCCGGGCGGCGTTCGCCCCTCAGGTTCAGAGCGCCTCTGCGGCGCCCCGGCCCCTGCCCGGCCGCCGCCGCAGGCGGCTTTTTACGGAACCGGCCTCCGTTCCGGGTTCCCTGGCCTAGTCGGCCAGCCATGGCCAGGATGCCATGACCCGTGCAGGGGGGGCCTGAACGGTCATTCACCAGAAAGAAAAGGAGTTCCCCGTGAGCCAGCCCCTGGACGAGAAAGCGCTGAAGATTTTCACCGAAGCCAGGACCTACAACGCCTACGAGCCGAAACCCCTTCCGGACGGGCTCATCGGCGAGCTGCACGGCCTTTTCAAGTGGGGGCCCACAGCCGTCAACTGCCAGCCTGGCCGCTTCGTCTTCGTGAGGTCCCCCGAGGCCAAGAAGCGGCTGATCCCCGCCCTCTCCCCCGGCAACGTGGCCAAGGTGGAGAGCGCCGGCGCCACCGTGATCGTGGGCTATGCCCTGAAGTTTTACGAGGAGCTCAAGGAGCAGTGGCTCGCGTACGACGCCTCCGCCCCCTTCAGGGAGGACCCCGATCTCGCCTGGAGCGCCGCCTTCCGCAACAGTTCCCTGCAGGGCGCTTACCTGATCCTCGCCGCCCGGGCGCTGGGCCTCGACTGCGGCCCCATGAGCGGCTTCGACAACGCCAAGGTCGACGCCGAGTTCTTCCCTGAGGGGGACGTGAAAAGCAATTTCCTCGTCAACCTGGGTTGGGGCCGGGAGGGGGCATTCTACCCGCGCGGGCCCAGGCTGGGATTCGACAAGGCCGTGAAGATCCTGTAGGGGAGCGGCGGATACGGGGATTTTGCGGCCTGCGGCTTCCCTGCCGCTTAAGCAATCCCCTGGGGCCTGAGGCATCCGCTGCGGCTTGAGGAATTCCCCGGGGCTTGAGTTATCCCCTGCGGCCTGCGGATACCGCCGCAGGCCGAGAGGGGGCCGCCCGGCCCGCCGCCTCCGTCAGGGGCTGAGCCGCCTTGCCGCGCCTGCCCCTTCTTCCCCGCAAGCCTCGTCTTCGCGGGCCGGCGCGGGGTCGCGGCAGGCACGGGGGCCGCGAAAACCGTCTCGGCAGGAGTGGAGAGGGGCGGGGCGCGAACGCGCCATGGACGAGGGTCCGGGCAGGCATGCCTCTGGCCGCAAAAGGCCGCCTTCGGCATCGGCGGCCGGCCTGGCCGGGAGGCTCAGGCCGCCTGTCGCCGGGTATCGCGGCTGCCGGGGAAGGGCATGTTAAGGAGGCCGCCGGCTTTCAAGCCGGGAGCGGGCTCCTGAAGCGTTGGCCCGGTCCCTGCCGGGCCGGAACGTCGGAAGGCGCCAGGCGGCGCCCTCCCCCCGGAGCTTGGAACGGTCCTGCGGGGCGGCCGAACCCGCTGGCCGGTCAAGGCTTCGGCAGGGCGAAGGCGCCTGAATGGAGCGCCTGGCCTTCAGGCGAGGCGGGCTTCCCGCCCGCCGCTGTCCGGCTTTGGGGAGGATTGGCGGCCGGCCTGCGGCCGACCTTAGGCCGGGCGGCAAAGGGCAGCTTGCGGCGGATACGGTTACCCGGCAGAGACGCTCCCGGATCTTACAGATTTGCGGTTCCTGGTAAGCGGGCGCCTTGGCTTCCGGGTTCGCCGCCCGTGCCGCGCGGGGGCCGGCAACAGGAAAGGCATGGGGAGCCCCCGGCGAAAGCGCCTTGCCGAAAGCGTCATTTCATTTCCTTGTCCGGCCCGCCGCCTGTTTCGGGCGTGCCCTTTGGCGACAGGGCCGCGGCCTTTTCCAGATCGCGGATTCGCTTTTCCGCCTCCAGCTTGGCCGATCTGTACGCGGCCGCGCGCTTTTCCGCCTCGGAAACGCGCCGTTCCAGCTCCTGCATCGCCTTGAGCGCGGCTGAATACGCGCCGTCGGTCACGAAATCCGCTAATTCCTGTTTGAGATTCTGGTGAACTCCTTCGCGAAAGGCTTTATGTCGATCAGGTTTTTGCCGGGCGTAAGGACCAACGCGCCAAGCAAGGGGTTGGCGGTTTTGCCTGACAGCTCCAGAACCAGGCTGATACAGCCGTCAAGCTCCCCCTCAGGGCGGTTTTTTAAGGAAAAAGGAGTGAGCGTCAGGAAAACTGACTCCTCATCGGAAACAACGGCGCTAT
Organism: Deltaproteobacteria bacterium; assembly: GCA_031288415.1. Taxonomy (GTDB): domain Bacteria; phylum Desulfobacterota; class Desulfarculia; order Adiutricales; family Adiutricaceae; genus JAIRZX01. The sequence continues at coordinate 24,061 of JAITRL010000119.1, forward strand.
TTTCCGAGGCGCCGCTCAAATCCCGAAGCTTGCCGCGGCAGCTCCCGATCACGCCGTCCGAGCCGATCAGCCGTCCCGGGAAGATCTGCCTCACGTTGAATTGCAGGGAACCGTCGCGCGCGCCGTAGTCAGCGGCCAGCCGCGTACAGCGGAAATCCGGCCCGCGGCCCGGATCGCGGCCTGTAACGCCCGAACCGGCAGCCCTGGCGGAGAGCCGGCGCCCGGGACGCGACCGGGCGGCCGCGCGCCGCCCTCGGCGGCACGGGACCCGTCAAAGAGGCGCCCGGACCTGAGCGAGCCGAGGTCCGGGGGAAGCGGGCGCTTCGGCTTCAGTGTCCGTCGGCCAGCGCCGCCGGGAGGCCGGAACAGGATAGGCACGGGGGAAGCGCCCCGCCGGAGGCGTCATTTCCCATCCTTTTCCGGCCCGTCGCCTGGTTCGGCCCTGCCCTTCGTTGAGAGGGCCACGGCCTTTTCCAGTTCGAGAATGCGTTTTTCCGCCTCCAG
>JAITRL010000360.1 GCA_031288415.1 Deltaproteobacteria bacterium
TCGCCTCCTTCCAGGTGGTCCTGATCCAGGAGAACTACTACGGGGCCACCATCCGGAACAATCAGCTCCTCAAGGCCATCCAGAACCTCGAGGTGCGCTTACGCCACAAGATGTTCATCGGCATGATCGGCCCCAGCTTCACGTCCCTGGACGATCTGACCGCCTTCGGCCTGTCTCTGGACACCGTGATCAACGTCAACGACATCGAGGACATCGAGCGGCTCCTTTTCAGCGCCATCTCCCACGTGAACAAGTTCTTCGCGGCCTACAACGAGCTTAGGGCGGAGAGGGGAGCGGACTAGCCGAAGGGCGCCGCTTACCGGCGGCAGGTTTACGCGCCGAGGCGGGGCGCCGTTTATCCCCTGCGGCAGGGCGGGGTCTTCGCGCAGGCCGCGCCGCTATCGGCATTTTTCCGCCCGAAGGCGGATTTCAGCGGCGAACGCGGCCCGCCTTGCCGCGGCCGGGGGCAGGCGCCGGCCGAGGAGACGCGAACCGATGACCCGCCTTGAGGACATACAGCCGGGGATGGCGGTTTCAGGCCTTGCCCACGGGGAGACGGTGACCGTCGTGAGCGTCTCCTGGGTAGGCACGGATGCCCTCGACCTGACTTACCGGACCGACCGCGGACATTCGAGAACCCAGATTCTCTACAGGGACGATGCGGCCGGCCTTGCCGTCATCCGTGAAGGCGCCTGCCGGGAGTTCGCCGCCGACGCCAAAGAGCTGAAGCTGGCCATGGAGGCGTTCCGGATAAGCCTCGCCCACCTCTTCGACCCTTACCTGGCCGTGCACACGGCGGACATCGACCCCCTGCCGCACCAGATTACCGCGGTCTACCGGGACATGCTTCCGAGGCTCCCCTTGCGGTTCGTGCTGGCGGATGACCCCGGAGCCGGGAAGACCGTCATGGCGGGCCTTCTCATCAAGGAGCTCATGATGCGCGGGGACGTGGAACGGGCCCTGATCGTGGCTCCGGGAAGCCTCTGCGAGCAGTGGGCGGATGAGCTTGCGCGCAAGTTCCTGCTCGACTTCAGTATCCTCGGGTCCGAAGCGGCCGCGGCGGCCAGCCAGAGGAACCCGTTCGAGGAGCGCCCCCTGCTTCTGGCCCGCCTGGACATGCTTTCCCGCAACGATGATCTCCAGCGGCGGCTCGAGGAGTCCGAATGGGACATCATCGTCTGCGACGAGGCGCACAAGATGTCCGCGACCTGGTTCGGCAACGAACTCCACGAGACCAGGCGCTTCCGCCTGGGGAAACTCCTCTCGGGCCGTTCCAGGCATTTCCTGCTTCTCACCGCCACCCCCCACAACGGCAAGCAGCAGGACTTCTGCCAGTGGCTGTCCCTCATCGACCCTGACCGCTTCGGCGCTAGGCACCAGGAATCCTCCGCGCCCGTCGACGTCTCGGACGTCATGCGTAGGCTCGTCAAGGAGGATCTGCTCAAGTTCGACGGGACCAAGCTGTTTCCGGAACGGAGAGCATATCAAGCCTCCTATGACCTCTCCCCTGAAGAGATGGATCTTTACCGGCAGGTCACGGAATACGTCCAGGCCGGGTTCAACCGCGCCGAGCGGATCCAGGACAAGAGGAAAAGGACGGCGGTCGCCTTCGCCCTGATAATCCTCCAGAGGCGCCTCGCCTCCTCTCCCGAGGCCATCTGGCAGTCCCTCTTCAACAGGAAGGCGCGACTGACGGAGCGGCTGGAGCTGGAAAAGGCAGGGAAGGGCCAGGACTGGATTTCGCAAGGGGCGGGCCAGGGAACTGCGGCCCTGCTCGGGGACGAGTTGCCGGACGACGAGGATTTCACCTCCAAGGAGCTCGAGACCGTCGAGGAGGAGGTCTCCCGGTACTTCACCGCATCGCGCACCTTGGAGGAGCTGGAGGCCGAGATAGCTGTCCTGGCCGATCTCGAGGCCCAGGCCGACAGACTCCGCAAAAGCGGGGCGGACCGCAAGTGGGACGAGCTTTCGCGGCTCCTCCAGGACAGGCTTGCCATGTACGGCCCGGACGGGTTCAGGGAGAAGCTCATAGTCTTCACAGAGCACAAGGCCACCCTGAATTATCTCGTGGATCGCATCTCCCGGCTACTGGGCTCCCCCGACTCAGTCTGCTTCATCCACGGCGGCCTCAGCCGGGAGGACAAGAGGAAGGCCGCCGAAACCTTCAGGGAAGACAAGGGGACCAGCGTGCTGGTCGCGACTGACGCGGCAGGCGAAGGCATAAACCTTCAGCGTGCCCATCTCATGGTGAACTACGATCTCCCCTGGAACCCGAACCGCCTGGAGCAGAGGTTCGGGAGGATCCACCGCATAGGCCAGACCGAGGTCTGCCATCTCTGGAACTTGGTCGCCAAAGGGACCAGGGAAGGGTACGTGTTCGAGACGCTTCTGAAGAAGCTTGAGGTCGCGAGCCAAGATCTCGGCGGCAAGCTCTTCGATGTCCTGGGGAGCATCACTTTTGAAAACGCGCCCTTGAGGGACCTCCTCATCGAAGCCATCCGCTACGGGAACGATCCCGATGTCCGCCGCAGGCTGACGATGAAAGTGGAAGGCGGCATGGACACCGACGCCGTCAAGGCCCTGATCCGTGACAACGCCCTGACCAGGGACCTGATGGATCCGGCCCTCGTGAGCGAGATACGCGAGGAGATGGAAAAGGTTCAGGCCCGCAGGCTGCAGCCCCATTTCCTCTCGTTTTTCTTCAGGCAGGCCTTCACGCATTTCAAGGGCTCCCTCCACCCGCGCGAGGCTGGCCGCTACGAGATAACCCACGTGCCCGCCGATATCCGGAACCGGGCCCTCGCCCCGGAGGCCAGAGGCCCGGTCCTCAGGGCCTACGAGCGGGTCTGCTTCGACAAGGAGTCGAGGCTGATCCCGGGCAAGCCCGCCGCGACTTTGCTTTCCCCCGGCCATCCCCTCATGAGCGCCTTGATCTCCCTGGTCCTGGAAAAGCACGGCCACACCCTTAAGGAAGGCGCGATCCTGATACAGGACTGCGACTGGGGCGAGAACCCGCAGACGCTTTACTGCCTGGAAAGCTCGGTCAGGGATGGCATCGTGAACAGGGACGGGTCCCAACGGATAGTATCGCGGCAGGTGCGCTTCGTGACGATGGACAGGGAGGGCAATGCCAGATCGGCCGGCCACGCCCCGCACCTGGACATGAGGGCTCCCACGCGGGAAGAGTCCGAGGTCTTGCGCGCCTACGTGGAGGGGAGGAACTGGAGCGGGGGGCAGCTCGACTCGGCCGCCGTGGAATACGCCGTAAGGGAGATCCTTCCGGAACACCTGAAAGAGGTCAAGGGCATAAGGCTCCCGTACATAGAAAAGTCCGAGAGGCTGATCCGCCAGCGGCTCTCGAGCGAAATCTATTACTACTATTCCCAGGCGGCGAAGCTTTCCGTGGAAGAAAGGGCGGGCAAGCCCAATGCCAAACTGAGTTCGCGCCAGGCGCACCGGAAAGCCGAGGAACACGAGGCAAGGCTCGATTTGAGGAAAGATGAGAAGAAGCGGGAAAAGGACATCGCCGCGCTCCCGCCGCTTCCGGTCGGCTGCTCGCTGGTGATCCCAGCCGGGCTTCTGGATACCCTGATCCCGGAAAGGGCGACGGATGAGTGCCGGGCGGACAGGAAGATCGAGCTGGCGGCCATGAACGCCGTCATGGAGCTGGAGCGCTCGTGGGGCCACGAGCCGCTGGACGTGAGTTCCGCGAACGCTGGCTATGACATAGAGTCTTCGGTACCTCTGGGCAAGCGTGAGGACGGGACGGCCCTCCGCTTCATCGAGGTCAAAGGCAGAAAGGCCGGCTCTACCAGCGTAAAGCTTACCGCCCATGAAATTTTGACTGCAATGAATTCGCGAGATAATTATATTTTAGCGATAGTAGAAATCGAAGGTGACTATAAAAAAATCACATATCTTAAACATTTTATTGTTAGGCCCCCGGACATCGCAGTGGAGGCCAGTGACTTCTCAATGAAAAAGCTTGCTTCTCAGGGCGTAACGGTGTATAGCGATACGGTAAGTTTAAGATAAATGTCTTAGGGGCGCCAGAACAGAAGCGCGAGACTGTGTAAAGCCAAGTCAGCGGAAAGTTACGGTTGGCTCCGCTTTACTCATATTGCAACATCCGGAGAGGGACCGGTTCAGGTTCTTGTCCAGGCTGGGAAGAGCATGCAAAGCCAGACAGAGACTTGCCGGGAGCACCAGGAATTTAGGGAGAATGCTCTTGGCACGGTAATTGCATCTCTCTCTCTCTCTCTCTCTCTCTCTCTCTCTCTCTCTTGTAAGTCGCGGGTTTGGTTGCGGGAGGACTGATCGAAGGAATTTCAGCCCTGCTTTACTGTTCCGCACATTTCTTCCGGCATTCTCCGTCGATCAAACCGGCAGCATAATTTCCGAGCCAGCCCTTCACGTCTCCGGCGTGGGGGCTTTTTGCGTTTCGGCGCCGGATCGCGTTTTGCGGTTCCAGGATTTCCGTCAGGCGCGAAGCGGTAATTTTGCAAAGCTGATGAAGTCATTGGGGTTACCCGATGACTGAAGTCAAAAAGCTCATAGAAGTGGCTCTGCCGCTGGAGGCCATCAATAAGGAGTCAGCGCGGGAAAAATCCATAAGTTTAGGCCATCCCTCGACCATTCATCTTTGGTGGGCAAGAAGGCCGCTGGCCACGGCTAGGGCGGTGATTTTCTCGTCATTGGTCGATGACCCGTCGTCGCATCCTGAAAAGTTTGCAACGTTGGAGGCACAGGATGCCGAAAGGCTGAGGCTGTTTGGCATCATCGAGAGGCTTGTGAAGTGGGAGAACATAAACGACGAGAAACTGTACGCTGAAGCCAGAGATGAGATGTTGAAATACAATAGCGAAGGGCTTCCGATCCTAATGGACCCGTTCGCGGGCGGCGGCACGATACCGCTGGAGGCTCAGAGGTTAGGACTGGAAGTTATCGCCAGCGACTTGAACCCTGTCGCTGTTCTGATCAATCTTGCGACGCT
>JAITRL010000370.1 GCA_031288415.1 Deltaproteobacteria bacterium
ATCACGAACGATCCCAACGCCTGGTCCGAAGAGCGCGGCGAGCCGCGCTACATTCTTGATCTCCTTTTGCGAGTGATCAAGGTGAGCCTGGAGACGAATACGATCGTGAACTCCCTTCCCAGGCTGAAGTTCGAGGCGTAAGGCCTGCTTGACCTGCCGCATAGCCGCTATAATCCGTATAATATTATTACACCTGCGCCATATGGAGAGCGTCTGTGCCGCGGGCAGCCGGAAAACCCGGCTTTAACGGTGACGAAGCCGGCATGCTCAGGAGCCGGGCGCACGGCGGAACCCCTGAAGCCGGCAAGGTCCGGAGAGACAGAATCGTTTTGAAGGCGGCGGACGGGGAATCCGAGGTCGCCATAGGCGGCAGACCGGGGACCGGCGCAACCGCGCCGGAAAACGAAGGCGGCGTCTCATGGAGGTAGGGCCCTAAGGCCTCAGCTCCCGCCCGCGCTCCGGAAAGCTTCCGAAGCATGACCCCCTTGAAACAACGAACGCCTTTCTTTCCTGGCCGGAAGAGCCTCCGCCCGAGTTTCGGAAGCCTGGGACGAAAAGGCGTTGTCCAAGGCTTTGCACATATCCGGCGGCAAGGCCTGCCGCGGCTTGAGCGTCAAGGAATGCGCCTCCGGCAGAAGCGGAGCAGGCGAGCAGGCCGAGCAGGCCGAGCAGGCCGAGCAGGCCGAGCAGGCCGAGCAGGCCGAGCAGGCGAAGTTCCGGATTTTGCCGAAAAATGCCGACGGCGCCGCGGGATCATATGCGGGCCCGCCCGCAGGCGCCGTAGTCCCGAGCCTGGACTGAAGTCCCGAGCCTGGACTGAAGTCCCGAGCCTGCACGGGAAGGCGGGCATCCGGGCCCTTGGGCGTTCCGCGGGACATGTGCAGGCGCCCGGAAAGGAGACGGTTCAAGGGCGCGGGTACGCATGCGCCCGCCGCGGCGCTGTTGACCTGTCCGCAGCCCTGAACGTCAAGGCGGAACCGTGGCGGGGTTTCCGCCGGGGGGAGGAAAAGGACAGGATTCCCCGGGTTCACGGGCTAAACGGTTCTTGAGCGCCTTGACGACCAGTCTGTTCGCGTGATCATGGGCAGCCGCCGCCTGCACAAGACATACGGTGAACGGCTTGCCGAACATCCGGGAGTTCACTTTCGCCATGCTCCTGCTTCGTCGAGCAGGCCCAACACGGCGGGGGCTTGGTCCGGGACAACGTCCAGGAAGGCGTCGAGAGGCGGAAGCCGTACAAGCCCGGAGGAGCCGGGGCAGGCAGCCGGAGACTTCCGCGAGGCGCGCGATACGGTTGCCAGGCCCTTTTCTCCGGCGGAAGCGGGAAGCGAAGGGAGGCCGGCTCAGGAATGCCTGGAAAACTTATGCGGCCGGGCTCCAGGGAGAACCCCCTCCGGTTTACGCGAAAGCCGCTGTACCCTGAATTCCCCGCAAAAATTCCCGTTTGCGCAATCAGGCCTGAGGGCAATCCCGTTCGGTTCGCCCGAAAGCCCTGACATACGCCTGCGGAAAGACACGGCCAGCCGCCCGTCTTGTCGCCCGGCGGCGAGGCGCCGCCTCGGAAGCCGGGCCAGGCTGCGGCGCCTCAGAAATCGGGCGGGGGCGTGCGGGGCCTGGCCACCGGGAACGTCAGGTCAGGCAAGGAGCCGCCGCCCAGGTAGGCGGCCTCGTAGGAGTAGGCCGACTCCACGGCCCTCCTCACGTAGGCGGAGGTCTCGGCGAAGGGGAGGCACTCCACGAAGACGTCCGCGGGCACCCCCTCCCGGGCTCGCACGAGGGCGGCGATATTGAAGGGGCCGCCGTTGTAGGCGGCCAGGGCCAGAGGAAGCGAGCCGAAGGACTCCAGGAGCGCCGCGAGATACTCCGTACCGTAGCGGATGTTCAGGGAAGGCTCGAAGAGGTCCTCCTCCCGCGGCGTCTTTTCGCCCAGGCCCTGCGCGATCCGTTCCGCGGTGGAGGGGAGCAGCTGCATGAGCCCGCGGGCGTTGGAGGCGGAGACCGCATCGGGGTTGAAGGCCGACTCGGTGCGGATGACCGCCAAAGTCACCTGGGGCGGCACGCCCCGGCCGCGCCAGGCGGTGAGGACCTCGCGGGCGTGGGCCGGGGGATAATTCCAGCGGCGGGGGGGCTCCCGTCCCTTCTCCGGATCCGGGAGCCTGCCCAGGAACCTGGCGGCGAGGCCGTACTCGCCCTCGTCCGCGGCGAGGCCGGCGAGCAGCATAAGCTCGTCCGCGGAGGACTCGGCTCCCTGAGGCACGGCCTGGGGCGTGTGCTTGAGTTCCGCCACGGCCCGCCCCCCGTCTCCCATGGAGATGTGCCGGAAAGCGGCGGCCCTGGCCCTGGGGCCTTCCCCGGGGCCGCCCCGGGGCCTGAAATCCGCGGCGCGTTCGGGCAGCGGCCCCTGGAGGCGCTCTGAGATCCACAGATAGTAAGCCATGGAATCCCGGTCCGCCCCCGTGGGGGTCTCCAGGAGGGCCGCCAGGCGCGCTGCCGGGGCGGCGGGCCCTCTGGGCAGGTCGTGCAAAGTCGCCAGGCGCCCTTTGGCCAGGAGGCCGTAGTAGCCGTAAGGGCCCGCCGCCGCCGCCTCGTAGGCCTTGGCGGCCTCGGGGTGCCGCAGGAGCATCTCCAAGGCCCGGCCCTTGAAGTAACTGGCCCGCTGGAGCCGTTCGCCTTTGGCTCCCCGGGCAGTCTCTTCAGCCTCGAAAAGCTCCAGGGCCTTGTCCGGCTCCCTGGCGGACAGGTGCGCGATCCCCAGGAAATACCGCCAGGCGGGCACGGTCTCGGCCAGTTCCGGGAACTCTTCCAGGAGGGCCAGGGCATCCGAGGGCAGGCCGCCTTTGGTGAGGATCTCCAGCACCCGCTGGTGTTCCCTGGTCCTGGCCGCGCCTTTCAGGGTGTCCGCGGCCGACCGCCTGGCGGCGGCCGCGCCCTTGTAGTCCCCCTGGCGGACCCGCAGGGTGGACAGCCACCTGAGGGATGACCGGTCGGCCCTCGGGGCGAAATGCCCCTCCGCCGCCGCGAAGTCCCCGTGGCGCATGGCGAGGACCGCGGCGAGCCGGGAGAGCTCCTCGCGCAGGGGATCGGGGAACAGCGGGTCCTCCAGGGCCCGGGAGACCATGTCCCTGGCCTCGCGGTTTCGCCACTCGAAGGAGAGGCACTTGACCAGCCTGAACAGGGCCGCGTGGTCTCCCTGGTCCGCAAGGGCTTCCAGGAGGAACTTGTAGCCCGCGAGCGCCCGGGCCCAGTGGCGCCCGCGGGATTCCGAAGCCAGGATCTTGTCGTACAGCAGGAGCGCGGCCTGGGGGTCCTCCTGGGAGAGCAGGGCAGCCTCCAGGGACATGATGCCGTCCCAGCCGCGGATGTCCTTGGAGCCGGATCTGATGAAGGCGAGGGCCTCGGAGTAGCGCTCCTCGCGGATCAGGCCTACCGCCTTGTCGTAGGCCTCGATGCGCCTGCCGTAGAGGGTGGGGGCGGGAGCGGGGCTCGCCGCGCCCGCTGAGGGCGGATAGGGGGAGGCCATGGCCGGGGGGACGTCGAAGAACGTG
>JAITRL010000042.1 GCA_031288415.1 Deltaproteobacteria bacterium
CGGACGGCATCCTGCCCCCTGAGACTGACGGAGAGGGTTTCAGGGCGAGGATACTGGAGAGGTATGACGGGTATTCCTGGGACGGGAGGTCGCGCGTCCTGAACCCCTGGTCAGTGTTCGGCGTCTTCCAGGAGAACGCGTTCAGGAATTTCTGGCTCGACACGGGCACGCCCCGCTTCCTCTCGGAACTGGCTGGGAAGGACTGGCGGATCCGCAGCATTTTCATGACCGGCAGTTACCTTACCAGCTCGATGAACTCAATCGATATCGGCAAAATGGACCCTGTCGCGCTGCTGTTCCAGTCCGGATACCTTACCGTCAAGAGAAGGGAGCCCGATTCGGGGGACTGGCGGTACCATTTGCGCTTCCCCAACCTCGAGGTGGAGGCCGCCGTTTACCAGCTTGCCTTGGGCCTTGAGGCGCCTATCAAAAACATGCCTGTCCTGCGCCAGAAGGCCGAGGCCCTTCTGGCCTCCCTTGCCGGGCTGGACGCCTCCGGGTTCCAGGCCGCCTTCGAGACTGTGCTGGCCGGCCTCCCCTTCAAGGCGCACCCGGCCAATGAGGGCCACTACCAGGACATCCTCCTCATGGCCCTCGGCGCCGCCGGCCAGGGTTACGAGTCCGAGAGCCGTTCCGGCGACGGGGTTTTAGACGTCCATTTGCGCACGGCAGAAGGCAACGATTATATAATTGAGCTGAAACACGTGAAAGGGCAAGATCCCGGGACAGGGAAAGAGCTGTCACAAACACAGCTGGAAGACAGGATGGAAAAGGCCGCGGCGGAAGCCTTAAAGCAGATAGAGGATAAGAAATACGCCCTCAAGTTCCAGGGCGGGGGGAATATGATTTACAAGCTCGCCCTGGTAATCGGGCGCCGCTCCGACGTCCTGGCTGTTTTCGAGAAGGCCGGCAACTGGCGCCTTGTCCGGGAGCCTGACGGCGGCATGAGGGTCGCGCCCGAGTGAGCCGCAAGGCCCCGCCCGCTTCCGGCCAGCTGCCGCCTGCCGCCGTTTTCCGCCAGCTGCCGCCTGCAGCCGTCCGGGACGCGATCCCCGGCGAGCCCGGCCTGTCACTGCCGCCGTCTGCCGGGCCATGATTGCCGCGATGCCCGCCGGCTCCTCCAAGGGCCTTCACGTGGAGACAGGCATAGCGGACCTTACGGCGCCCGCAGGCAGGGACTGCACGCTTGCAGCCGGGTCCGCCAAGGAGGCCAGGGCCCCGGGGCGCCGCCATCCGGCCGCCGCCATAAGGAGAGGGCCGCCTCCGGCCCGTACTTGAGGTTCCGCGCCGTCTCCGTGGCGTCCGCGGCTTTCCCGGCGGGCCACCTCCCCCTGGCGTTCGCGACGGGCCCCCGGGCGCCGCCTTCCGCCGGAACGTGTCATGAGCGGTGTCCGGGGCGTTATTGCCGCCGTCTCTGAGGGCCTCATTTAATCCCCCCGGCCTCGCCATGTTCCAGTTGCTGAAGGATTCCTTGCGCGCCATTGCCGGCTCCGGGATTTTCAGATGGGCGCGGGGCCAGGGGGTCCAGGCTCGGAACCCCCCGCCGGCGGCTTGCCGCCATCCGGCCCCGCGCCGGACGGGGGGGCGGCCCGCCCCGTGCTTGGCAAAGGCTGCCCCCTGCCGTCGCGAGCCCGGCTTCCCGGAGATCCGGCAGCCAGCCTCCGGCGCCGGCCCTTTCCCTCCGGGCCGGGAACGGCTTTCACACCGGCCGGAGATAATGTAGAATCCATCCTCGGGGATGGCTTTCATTTTGAGGCCTGCCCCCACCGGTTCCCGCCGGCCCGTCACTGCCGGCCGGGCGCGAGGCCCTTCCATGGATGAAACCCCCCTGGGCATAGCCGATTTCCCCGAAATCCGCGAGGCTGGGCTGTTTTACGCCGACAAGACCAGGTTCCTCTACCATTTGGTCAAGATCAAAAAACCGTATTTCCTGTCCCGGCCCCGCCGTTTCGGCAAGACGCTCCTGGTGAGCACCCTTGAAGCCATCCTCCAGGGACGGCGGGAGCTGTTTGAAGGGCTTTGGATTGACGGCGCGGATTACGGCTGGGAGCCCTCCCCGGTAATCCGCCTTTCGCTTTCCAGCGTCGACACGGGAAGCGTGGACAAGCTGGAAGCCGATCTGTATAGCATCCTCAAAGACATTGCCGATCGGGAAGACGTTACGTTCAACAGCGTGAACCCCGGCGTTTGCTTCAGGAAACTGATTGAAGGGCTCCGCTCGAAATACGGACGTAGCGTTGCGGTCCTGATTGACGAGTACGACTCCCCGATCTTGAGCAAAATCGCCGATGAAAGCCTCGCCAAAGACATCCGCGATACCATGGGCACGTTCTACGGCGCCCTGAAGGACGCGGAAAGCTCCCGCGGCGTGACCTTCATCACCGGGATAACCAAGTTCGCCCAGACATCCGTATTCTCCAAGCTGAACAACCTGGTCGATCTGACGTTAAATGGGGATTACGCCTGCATCTGCGGGCTCACCCTGGAGGATCTGGACCGCTTTCTCGCCGGCCAGGCAGGCGGCCCTGACCCCGGGGATCCGCTGGGGAGGCCGCGGAGGCTCGTCAAGTTCATTTCGGACGGCATCCTGCCCCCTGAGACTGACGGAGAGGGTTTCAGGGCGAGGATACTGGAGAGGTATGACGGGTATTCCTGGGACGGGAGGTCGCGCGTCCTGAACCCCTGGTCAGTGTTC
>JAITRL010000179.1 GCA_031288415.1 Deltaproteobacteria bacterium
CCCGGACCGGAGTCTCCCGAGGCGGCCCGGGCGGCCCTGGGGCGGGCCCGGGCCCTGAGGATGCGGGGGGATTTCCCTGGCGCCCGCGCGGCGGCCGGGCGGGCAGCCGCCTCGACGGAAAGGGAACGCGGACCGGGCTCCCCCGAGGCGCTGGAGGCCCGCGGGGTCGAGGCGAGGATCCTTTTCGACTCCGGGGACTACGGCAGGGCCCTGGCCGCCGCCCGGTCCGCCCTTAAGGCGGCGGGAGAGGGCCCCGCCCTCCCGCCTGCGGCCCTGGAGGCGGAGATCTCGCTGGCCGGGGTCCTGGACGCCCTGGGGAGCGGATCAGAGGCGCTGGAGATCCTCACCGCCGCCTGGTTGGAGGCCCTTTACGCCGACGGCCCTGATTCCCGCCCCTACCTCGCGGCCAGGGCCGCGGCGGCCGACGTGCTGATCGGGGCCGGGGACTTCATCGCCGCCAGGAGGATACTGGAGGAGGTCCTCCTGGCCCGCAAGATATCCTCCGGAGAGAGGGCGCAGGAGACCCTGGAGGCCTTGTCCTCCTGGGGCCGCGTCAACGCCCGCATGGGGGACTGGGCCGCCGCCGAGGCCGCCTTCCGAGAGGCCCTCGAGGCCCGCCGGGAAGCTTTGGGCCCGGCCCGCCCCCGCGCGCTGGAGTCCCTCGTCAGCCTGGCCGGAGCGGTTGCCGCCCAGGGGCGCGGGGACGAGGCCAAGGCACTGCTCCTGGAGGCCTTGACGGGCCTCGAAAGCGCGCTGGGAAGCGGCCATCCCCGCACCGCCGAGGCGGCGGCCGCCCTGGGCGAGATCTGCCTCCTGGAGGGCGAGCTGTCCGCCGCCGCCTTTTACCTGAAAGTGGCGGTGAGCGCGGACCAGCGGACCCGCGGCGGGCTCCTGGCCCTGGACAGGGTCCTCCAGGACGGCTACCTCGTCTCCGTCAGGCGCCACTACGATCTCCTCGTCAAGGCCCTGCTGCTCTCCGGGAAGGCCGCGGAGGCCCAGGAGGTGATAGGGCTCCTGAAGGAGGCCGAGACCCGGCCCCCCTGGCCTGAAGAGACGTCCCGGAAGCCGCGGGAGGCGCCTCCCTCGGCCGCCGCGCCGCCCGGCGGGCGGGATGACGGGACCCTCTTCGCCGGGACCGCCGACGAGGCCGCACGCCGTGCGTTCCGGGAGGCGGCCGACACCCTGTCGGCCATGGGGCGCGAGCGCGCGGCCCTGGCCGGGCGGAAGAGGGCCGGTGAACTCGACGAAGCCGGGGAGGCGCGCCTGAGCGAAATCGACGCGAGGCTCTCGGAGGCCTCGCGGGAGTTCCTGGACCTGTGCGGCTCGCTGCGGGAGCGCCTCTCCGCGGCCGGCGAGCAGGGCAAGGTCAAGGCCGTGGAACTCCTGGAATCGCGCCAGAGGACCCTGGAGGCCATGGGGGAAGGCACCGTGCTCGTGCACGCGCTGTCGACCGAGGACTCCCTGTACTTGTTCCTCACCACGCCCTACGCGCTCGCGGTGAAGGAGTCGCCCGTCCCGCGCCAGGAGCTTTCCGCCATGGCCACCCGGCTCGCGGCCCTCCTGAGGGACGGCTCCCGCGATCCCAGGCCTGCGGCCAAGGCCCTGTGGGATGTCCTGATGGCCCCCATCGAGGGCGAGCTGGAGGGGGCCGGCGCCAGGACCCTGATGTTCTCACTGGACGGCCCCCTGCGCTACGTTCCGGTCGCGGCGCTGTGGGACGGGGAACGGTGGCTGGCCGAGCGCCACCCCACCGCGCTGTTCACCGAGGCCTCCCTGGACAAGCTCCGCGACGGACCCGCCTCCGCGCCCAGGGCCATGGCCCTGGGCGTCACCAGGGAGGTGGGGGGCCTCCCGAAGCTCGACTGCGTCGCGGGGGAGATAGCCGCCGTGGTGGGAGATGCGGCCGCCGGCCCTTCGGGAGACGGGCGGCCCGCGCCCTCCTTCGGGGCCGGGGCGGCGGAAGGGGCGGCGGGGGCCCTGCCCGGCGAGGCCTTCCTCGACGAGGACTTCACCGCCGAGCGGCTTTCCGGCTGCCTGAGTTCCGGGGCCGATGTGGTCCACGTGGCCAGCCACTTCAGCTTCGACGGCCTGGACCGATGGGACTCCTTCCTGCTCCTGGGGGACGGGTCACGCCTGAGCCTGCGCTCCATCAGGTCGGAGCGGGCCTACGACTTCGCCGGCCTTGACCTCCTGACCCTCTCCGCCTGCGACACCGCCTCCGGCATCGCGGGCGGCAACGGAAGCGAGCTCGAGAGCTTCGGGGACACGGTCCTGCTCAAGGGAGCCATGGCGGTGCTCGCCTCCCTCTGGCCGGTGGGCGACGAGTCCACCGCGGCCCTCATGCGGGAATTCTACCGCCTGCGCTACCTGGAAGGCCTCGACAAGGCCGCCGCGCTTCAGGGCGCGCAGCTGTCCCTCATGAAGGGCGAGGCGGGCCCCTCCTCCCAGGCGGCGCCGCGACGGGGGCCCGTATCGGCCGTGCCTCTCCGGGAGGCGGAGGATGCCCCGCCCTGGACGGGGACGGGCTTTACCCATCCCGTGCACTGGGCCCCGTTCATCGTTATGGGCAACTGGAGATGACGTTCCCCCCGGCGCCGGCCTCCGCCGGCTCCGGCAAGCGCGGGCCCTGCGGCGCGCTGCCGCCTGTCCCGGAAGCGAAGACTCTGCAAGGCCGCAAGGCTACGGCGATGCCTCAAGGCGGCGGCGAAGCCGCCGCGATGCCTCAAGGCGGCAAATGCCCCAAGCCGCTGCTGAACCCTGCCCCCCGCGCTTGAGCGGCCTGAAGCCGGCCCGGTTCCTTCCGGGCCGCGAGCCGCCTTCGGCATCGGGAGGGAAATGACACGCCTGCCCGGATAAGGTATCATGCGGGGCCTGCCTCGCCTTGCCTGTACTTCCGCAAGCCCCGGCCCCGCAGAGGCTTCCTGCGGCGGGCCGTTTGCCGCGCCCCGGCAGGGGCGCCTAAAGGAGCCGTCATGCGCCTCTTTACCGCCGCCGCGACAATAGCCGCCGCGGCCTTAGCGGCCGCCGCCCTCAGCCTCCCCCTTCACGCTCAGTGGACGGAGGACTTCATCTCGGACTTCGCCAAGAACGCCCCCCGGCCCTCGGGAGTCTCCGCGGCCGAGCGCGCGGACACTCTGGTCCCTCAGGCCTGCCCGAACTCACCCTTCACTTACTCCGTAAGCTACCCCCGCGGCTTGGACGGAGGCGGCCCTGCGGACAAGGCGGCGGGCGCCTTCGCCGCGCGCCTGTTCGCGCAGGGCAGGTCCACGGCCGAGGAATACGCGTCGACGAAGGCCTCCCCGGCCGACTGCGACGACGCCTGGGGCACCGACAAGGAAGAAGGGGAAAGCCAGGCCTACTTCAAGGTCACCAGCTCCCCGTACCGCGTCTCCTCCGGGGCCTACTCGGTTCTCTACTCATCCGCACTGTACACGGGCGGCGCCCACGAGAGCTTCGGGTACGCCTCGCAGAACATCCTGGCCGACGGCACGGAAATCACCTTCGCGAGGCTCTTCCGCGATCCCGCCGGCTCCCTTCCCCGGCTCTGGGAGAAGGTGTATAAGGGCTTCTGCGGCGGCGGAGCCGCCCCTTCCCGGCCCGACCTTTACGGAGGCATGGCCTGCACGCGGTCCGTACCCGGCGCGCCGGGCGTGCTGGGCCCGAACGCCATGAGCCTCGACGCCGCCGGCCACGCCGTCCTCACCTCCCTGGGCCTGAGCTTCCACCTCAACCCGTACGAGGCCTACGGCTTCGCCGCGGGGCCGCAGTTCCTGGACATCCCCAAAGAGGAGCTTTTGAGGATCGGCGCCGACCCTGAGATCTGGCGCTGATCCCCGGCCCCTCCCGCCGCGCCTGACACGGGCCCTCCCTTTTACGGAGCCGCTCCCTCCGGATTCCGCCGACGCCACGGAAAACCCTCGCCGACCGCTTCCCTTGGCGTGGCGGCCGGCCATGCCATGCCATGCCATGCCCCATACCTTAAGACAGGACCCCGAAGCCGGAAGGCCCTCCGGGCTGGAAGAGCGGGAAGGCCGCAGGCCCGCCACGCCGGAAGCCAGCGATGTTCCGGAAAGCCAGGATGCCCGGTCCGCCCCGGCAGCACGGGACATGCCGGACATCCCCGGCCCCCGCGCCGCCGGCTCCGGCCCGGCCCCCAAGCCCGGGCCCGCCGCGCCGCCGGCAGGCAGGCCGCTGAGAAGACGCCTGAAACGGATGCTCCTCTGGACGCTCATAACCGTAGTCTCCCTGGCTGCCCTCGCTGCCGCCGGCGGGGCGCTCTACCTCAGGTCCGAAAGGTTCGGGGCTCTCCCTGAAGGCGAAAGGCTCGCGCGGATAGAGCGCTCCCCCAACTGGCGCGACGGGTCATTCCGGAACCTCGAGCCGGCCCGGACCGGGCGCGAGTCGGAAAACCGCCGGGGCATGCTCGACTTTTTCTTCCGCGGCGGGAGGACCGCCCCGCGGAACCCGCTCCCGGTGGCCGATACCGATCTGCGGAGCCTCGCCGAAGGGGAGTTCGTGTGGTTCGGGCACTCCACCTTCCTGTTCGTCCTGGGCGGGAAGACCTTCCTGGTTGACCCGGTCTTCGGGGGCAGCGTGTCGCCCGTTCCCTTCGCGGTCAAGACCTACAGGACCGACCGCAGCTACGGTACAGGCGAGCTGCCGGACATCGACTACATCCTCCTGTCGCACGACCACCACGACCACGTGGACCACGTGACGCTCAAAAGCCTCATGCCCCGCGCGGGCAAGGTGATCTGCGGCCTCGGCATCGGGGCGCACCTGGAGCGCTGGGGGTACCCGCCGGAGATGATCCTGGAGGGGGACTGGGGCGAGGCCTTCGAGCCGGAAAAGGACGTGAGGATAACCCTGGAGACGGCCAGGCATTTCTCGGGCAGGGGCCTCGCATGGAACCGGTCCCTCTGGGCCTCCTTCGTCGTCGAGGCGGGCGGAAGGCGCGTCTTCTATTCCGGGGACGGCGGCTACGGGAGCCACTTCGCCAGGCTGGGCGAAAAGTGGGGCGGCTTCGATCTGGCCTTCCTCGAGGACGGCCAGTACGATCTCGCCTGGAAGGACATCCACCTCGCCCCGGAGGAGACCGTGCAGGCGGCCCTGGACCTCGGCGCGGAGGCGGCGGTCCCCGTCCACAACTCCAGGTACAGCATCTCTTACCACGACTGGGACGATCCCCTGGTTCGGGTCAGGGACGCAGCCCGCGGCCGCGGCGTGAACCTCATGACCCCGCTCATGGGCGAGCGGGTGAAGATCAGCGCCCAGGACAGGATCTTCCCCGCCTGGTGGGAAGGCAGGCTCTGAAGGGCGCCTGAGGCCGCCGCGCCCGCCGGGGTACGGGCGGGCCGGCCACCCCCCCCAGGGGGTCGGCTGTTCCGGCCCTCCCGGAAGGGTTCTGGCGATCCGGCCCTCTCGCAGGCGGCCGGCCGGCCCAGGCCGGCGCTTGCGACAGGCGCCTTGGGGCCTTCCGCTCATGCCCCTGGACTGCGCCTGCGGCCCCTGAAGGGTTCAAGGGCCTCCTGGGCCCTCTCTGCGGATTGATAGCTTACCGGGCGAGAGAATCCCTCTGGGGGGCACCCCCCCAGCCAGTCCCAAGGGCGACCGCGGCCCCTGCCGAGCCTGAAGCGGCGGAGCCGCCTGTCTCTCCCCCGGAGACTGAGCCGCCTGCCTCTCCCCCGGAGGCTGAGCCGCCTGTCTCTCCCCCGGAGGCTGAGCCGCCTTCCCTGACGGAATAGCCTGCGGCCACGCCGCCGGCCCGGCCGGGCGAGGCGGCCGCCTCGCCCTCTTCAGGGGCGGCAGAGCCGATTCCGGAGCCGGAAAAGGCCGCGCCCTCGCCTGCGGCAGGCGTTGCCGTGCCCCCTGCCGCCGGCACCAGGCGGACATGCTGCAGCTCGTTGAAGGTCCCCAGGCGCACCGCCGGGCCGAAGGTGCCGGCCCCCTGGGAAACCAGGAGCTTCACGCCCCCCACATCGTAACGTCCGCGGAAGTAGGGGAAATTCCGGCGGATGAGGAGGGTGCCCGGAAACGCCTGGCCGCCGTGGGTGTGGCCCGCGAGCATGACCTCCACGCCTTCCCTGTCGACGTACTGAAGCCCTACCGGGCTGTGGTGCACCAGGAGGTCAGGAAGGCCCGGGTCCCGCGGTATCTTGGGAAGCTCCTGATCAAGGCCGAGGTCGTTGACGCGGTGCCCCTGATCGGTGTCGAGGTCCGCGTTCATGTACTGGAGGCCGATGAGGTTCAGGCCGCTCTGCTCTGCCCGCTCGGACATGAGGACCCTGATGCCCGCGCCCCTCACGAAGGAAAGGGCCAGGCCGGTATCGACGTAGTACTCGTGGTTGCCGGTCGTGAAGTACTGCGGGGCTTTCACCGCCCTGAACTGATCGAAGACCTCCGGCCTGAGGGCGATGTTCCCGTCCACCATGTCCCCGTTGTAGACCACGAAGTCCGGATCGATCTCCTCTACGGCGGCGAGCACCTTTTTCAGGTAGCCCGCCCCCCTGGCGGGCCCCAGGTGAAGGTCCGGGACGTGGACGATGTCCACCGGCGCGGCAAGCCCCGGGACCTCCAGCTCGGCGTATGTCACGGTGAACAAGCGGGCCTTCACGTAGCCCGCGCCCGTCAGGACGGCCGCGAGAGCGAGGGCCCCCGCCGCGGCCGCCCTGAGGGGGAGCCTCCTTGCCCGGAGCCTGATAAGCTCTATAATCAGGGTCTCGAAGAACGCGTAGACCCCGAAAATGAAAAGCAGCCCCAGGGCCACGAACAGGACCGCGCAGAGCCGGTTGTCCAGCGTGTAGGCCCCGGACATGACGAGCGCCAGGTACCCGGCCGTCCAGGCGAAGGCGGCCAGGATCCAGGGCCAGCGCTTTTTCGCGCCCAGCCACCCGCCGAGCCGCCAGGGCGTGTACCACAGCGAGAAGGCCAGGACCAAAAGCACGGCGAAAAACATGTTCTTCCTCCGGGCCGGCCGGCGGCGCGGGCCTCGCGGCCATCGTTTGCGGGCCTGGCCGGGGGATCCGTCCA
>JAITRL010000194.1 GCA_031288415.1 Deltaproteobacteria bacterium
GCCTATGGTGGAGACCAGGAAGAAAGCCGCGGCCGAGGGCAGGTGCCTCTCGGAGCAGTATACGGCAAGGTAGACGGTGACCGCGGTTATGCCGGCGGCGTAGAAGAGGGCGAGGGCGCCCGGCCATATCGGCCGGAAGTCGATGACGGCCCCGCGGCCGCCGGGCGGCGGCGGGGCGGGGGCCTCCCTGGCCTCCAGGAATCCGGGGAGCATGAGGCTTACAACGATCGAGGCGGCGATGGCCACGTCCATGGCGATGAACATGGCCCGGTAACCGAAGGTCCCGGAGAGCTCCAGGCCCGCCAGCGGCCCGGCCGCCATGGCCACGGTGGTGCTCAGGCCCATGTAGCCCAGCCCCTCCCCCAGGCGGTCGTGGGGGATGAGCTTGACCACCACCGAGATGAGGAGGGTCGAGACCAGCCCGAAGCCAGCCCCCTGTAAGAGCCTTGCCGCCGTAAAGAACGGCGCGCCGGGGCGCACGAAGAAGAACAGGATGCCGACGGCGATGATCGCCAGCCCCGCCCTGGCGGTCTTGAGGGGGCCCCAGGCGACGGCCAGGCGGGCAGACAGGAGCCTGGAGGCGATGGAGGTCAGGGTGAAGGACCCGATGACGAGCCCCACCGCAGCGTGGGACAGCCCCTGTGAGGCGAGGTACGGCGACAGGGTGGAGAACTGCATGTAGAAGGACATGAAGACGCAGAAGTACACCAGGAGGAAAATCAAGAAGGGCCTGGACCACAGGGCGCCTGCCGCCTCGTGGCCCGCGGCCTCCGGGATGGCCGGTAGCCTGGGTGCCGCCATCTGTCGTATCCTCCCCCTTCCGTGGCCAGAGGAGCGCGCTGCCGGGCGCGCGGCTTTCCTCCGCCCCCTCAGCCTCAGGGAACGGTAAAATTCTAAGCCCCGGCGGCCCTCCCTGTCAAAGGCGCGGACAGGCCGGCCGGCCGGGTTTTTAGGAACCTTGTCCCGCAAAACCCCCGGCGCGGGCCCGGTCTGGCCCTTTTCAAGGGAGCCCGCGCCGTTCCGCGCGCAGGCGCCGTTTTCCTGGCTTGTCCCCGGCGTTCCCGGCTTGTCCCCGGCGTTCCCGGCACGGGTGGCCTGGCGCCGCCCCGGAACGACGAGCCAGGCGCCGCGGCGCGGCTTTCCGGGGCGCCGCCGCGCTTCAAGCCGCGCCGCATGGCTTTCGGAGCGGCGATGTCCCGTTCGGAGCCGCGCCGCCGGGCTTCGCGGCAAGCCGCGCCGCCCTCCTCGTCCCTGTCAGGCGCCAGGTCTCCGGCGCGCCCCGTCCGCGGCGTCATGGGCGGCCCGTTTCGATCCGGCGGCCGGCTTCCCGCAGGGTGGCCGGGGCGCCCGTAAGGCCGGCCCGGCCGGTTCTGCCCGGGCCATTCGCCCCGGACGGGCCCGTGAGGCCGCTCCTCTCCGCGGCGGAAGGATTTTCCTTCCGGGGGGCTCCCCCCCGGCCGGCCGTCCCCCCCGGCCGGCCGTCCCCGCCAGGGGAGGGCGGCCGGCAGCATACGGGAAAGGCCCGTGACCCCTTCCATAGCTGGCCTCTGCGGCGGCCCTCCGGCTTTGTCATAACCACTGGGCCTGTGATAGAATAACCGCACGTGGGCTTTTGGCCGGCGGGGCCGGGCCCTGCGGGCCGCCCGCCGTCCGGGTCCTCTTTCGCCCTGCGCAGCCGCGGCCGACGCCCGGTCGGTCGTGCAGGGCCCTTTTGCGTCTTTTCGGGCCCGGCGGCCCTCTAGGAGAGACTGCCAAGTGAGCGATCTGCTTGAAGAATTCGTGTTCGACTCCAGGGAGCACCTGGGCGCGGCCCAGGCGCAGCTTCTTGAACTGGAAAAGGAGCCCGGCTCGCTCCAGAAGCTCAACGCCCTGATGCGTACCATCCACACCATCAAGGGCAACAGCGGGTTCGTGAACCTCAGGCATCTTTACGAGCTGCTCCACTCCGCCGAGTCCCTGCTTCAGGCGGTGCGCGAGGCCGGCCGGGACTGCCCCAGGGCGGCGGTGGACAGCCTCTTTCAGGTACTGGACACGGCCGAGGCCATCATGGTCCGCCTGGAAAACGATGAGGACGATGAGGTGGATTGGATGCCTTCCCTGCTGGAGGCCATCTCCGATGCCTACCGTTCCTTCGAGGCAGGCGAGGATTCCGCTTCCGCGTCCAAGGGCTCAGGGCCGGCTTCCGACTCCCCCAAGGAATCGGGTTCGGCAAAGGCCTCCGGTTCGGCCAAGGCTTCAGATTCGGCCAAGGCCTCCGCCTCCGTCAAGGCTTCCGATTCGGCCAAGGCCTCCGCCTCCGCCAAGGCTTCCGATTCGGCCAAGGCCGCCGCCTCCGCCAAGGCTTCCGATTCGGCCAAGGCCGCCGTCAAGCCTTCCGCCTTCCCTACGGCCGAGGCTACAGGCCACGTCGGCACGGCTGCCGGAGCGGCCCCGGCTAAGGCCTCAGCCGGCCTCGGGGGAGCCGGGCCTTTCGACGCCAAGGTAACCGTCCAGGTCCTGAACCTGACCGACGGCATGATGGCCGAGGAAGGAAGGGCTTACGTCGAGGGTTCCCGCGAGATCCTGGAGAACGGGGCCAGGGGGCTCATTCTGGATCTGCGGTCGCTCACCACCTTCACGGCCCCTGAGTCCAGGATCCTCAAGGAGCTCAGGGGATGCTGGGGCTCCAAGCTCGCCATCCTGGTCTCCCGCGACAGGCAGCCCGACCTCTGGCGGATCTTCGACGTCCTGGAGCCTAAAGGTTACAAGGGTCTCTTTCAGGCCGAGGAGGCCGCCCGCGAGGCCCTTGGCGGCCCCGCCCGGGGGGCCTGAACCGCGCCCTGCCCGCGTGTCCCTGCGGACCTCCGCCCGCCGTCTCCCTGAAGCGGCCAGGTCAGGCCAGGCCATCCTCCAGGCCGCCTCCCCGAAGCGGCCGGACCGGGCCCTCCGCCCGGCCTAAGCTTTCCCGCGGGCTGGCCCGCGCTCCCCCCTCCCTGCCTCAGGGCCGGGCGGTTCCGCCGCGGCGGCGGCCCGCCCCCTCATCACCTTCAAGACTGAAACGACCCGGGCGTTAAACAACCATGATTCTCAGAAGGTCCCTCCCCAAGGTGGCGGTCCTCGGCGCCGGCTACTGGGGCAAAAACCTGGTGCGCAACTTCTACGGTCTCGGTTGCCTTAAGACGGTCGCCGACTCCAACCCCGAGACCCTCAAGAGGATACTCGAGGAGTACCCTGGCGTCATCGGGGCATCCAGCCTGGATGAGATCCTCCGGGATCCCGAGGTCAGGGCGGTCGCCATGGCGACCCCGGCCCCTGACCACGCCGAGGGCGCCATCAGCGTCCTCAATTCCGGCAAGGACGTGATGGTGGAGAAGCCCATGGCCCTGTCCATGGAGGACGGGCGGGCCATGGTGCGCCTGGCCAGGAGCCGCGGCCTGATCCTCATGGTGGACCACCTGCTCAACCGCCACCCGGCCATCACCCACCTCAAGGGGCTTATCCGCGGGGGGGAGTTCGGGAGGATCTGCCACATCTGGTCGCGCAGGCTCAACCTGGGGCGCCTCAGGGCCGAGGAGAACGCCCTGTGGTCGCTGGCCCCCCACGACATCAGCCTCGTCACGAACCTTTTGGGATCGGCGCCTTTGACGGTCAAGTGTTCCGGGGGAGCCTACCTCACCGAGGGCATCGAGGACCTGGCCGAGGCGGACCTGCTCTTCCCCGCCGGGGTGACCGCGCATATCTCCGTGTCCTGGCTCAACCCCTTCAAGGAGTGCAGGCTCGTGGTGGTGGGCCTGGACAAGATGGCGGTCTTCGACGACCTCGCCCCCTGGGAGGACAAGCTCGTCATTTACCCGCACCGCATCATCTGGCGGGGCCTGCAGCCGGACAGCGAGCGGGCGGCCCCCGTCAAGGTGCCGCTCACCCAGATCGAGCCCCTCAAGGAGCAGTGCCAGGCGTTCCTGAACGCCATCGCCTCCAGGACCGAGCCCGAGGACAGCAACGCGGACGAGGCCCTGGCCGTGCTCTCCGTCCTGACCGCCATGGACCGGTCCCTGCGCGAGGGCAAGCCTCAGATCCCCGAGCCCGCGGAAACCCAGGGGGGGAGCTTCGTGCACTCCACCGCCCAGGTGGATTCCGGCGCCTCCGTGGGCCCCGGCACCAGGATCTGGCATTTCTCCCACGTGATGGAGGGCTCGGAGCTGGGGGACCACTGCAACGTCGGCCAGAACGTGGTGATCGGCCCGCGCGCCAAGGTGGGGAGCCGCTGCAAGATCCAGAACAACGTCTCCGTCTACGAGGGCGTGGAGCTCGAAGACGAGGTCTTCTGCGGCCCGAGCATGGTCTTTACCAACGTCAACAACCCCAGGGCCTTCATCAGCCGCATGGGGGAGGCCAGGCCCACACTGGTGCGGCGCGGGGCCACCATCGGAGCCAACGCCACCGTGGTCTGCGGCCACACCCTGGGGGAGTACTGCTTCATCGCCGCCGGGGCCGTGGTCACCAGGGACGTGCCCGCCTACGCCCTCATGATGGGCAACCCCGCCAGGCGTTCCGGCTGGGTCTGCCGCTGCGGGGAAAAGCTTCCCGAGGACCGAGTCTGTCCCGCCTGCGGGCTCAGGTACCGCGAGAGCGGAGGGGAGCTGAGCCCGGAAGAGTGAGGCCGCCGGGGCTTCCCGAGCGGAAGGCCGCGCCTGCCTGCGGCGCAAGGCCGCGCCGTCTCCGGGCCTCGGGCGCCGCGAGCCTTCCGGCGGGCGCGTTCCGCGCGAGCTTCTGCCTTCGCGCCCCTTACGTTTTTCAGGGGCCGCCTTCACGCGCGCGCTCCGCTCGGCGCCTTATTCCGTCGGGCCCCTCCGAAAATGCGGCGCCTCGGTTCTTCAGGGCTTCGTTCCTTCAGGGCATCAGCGCCCCGTTATTCATTGCTTCAGCGCCCCATTCTTCTTTCCTTCAGCGCTTCAGCGCTTCGTTCTTTATTGCTTCGGCTCTTCATTCTTCGGCTTTTTGTTTCTTCATGCCATGTTCCCGGGTTTTCTTTCCCTCGCGACGCCTGCCTTTTCGCCTGTTCAGTTCCTCCCGCATCTCAGGCTTCCGTTATCAACCCAAAATCCCGAAGCTGTAGCACTAAAAACTCTGTGGGCAGGGACAGCAAAAGTGAGCTTGCCCCCGTTTTCTGAAGCTGATATCATATTAAAAGCAATTGATGGGAGCATACTACATGTTGTATAGTCAGGTTTTGGAGTTTTAGACGGGAGAGACAAGGAAAAATATCCGCCGGCCTTCAAAGCCAAAGCGTGCAAAGAGGCATTAGCAGGCAACAATACACTTGCCGAGCATTCTTCGAAACACGGCGTTCGTTCAACCGTGATAGCCAAGCGGAAGAAAGAGGCAGCCGACGCGATTGGCGATTGAGGACTGCTTCTCCGACAGAGGCGCTAGAGGCCATAAGTCAGCAAAGGCAGACAAGGAAGAAAAGGAGACGCTGCGGAGCGTAATAGGAAGGATCACTGTCCAAAACGACTGTCTAAAAAAATTTGGATGCCTACGTAAACGAGAGGAGGGCTTTCATAGAGAAGAACAACAAGGACCTTACCGTTGAAGAGCGACGCCTGATCGTCGGACTGGCGCGATCGAGCCGCTATTAAAGGATTTGACGCCAAACGATGCCGAAAAGGCTTTAACGGCGCAATGGGAAACCTTGCTGAAGCGGGCGAAACAGGCGAAGCCGAAGGAGCGCGGGAGCGGCTATAACCCCTCCTTGACCTATGGAGTCCGTCAGATATGCGCGGAACTCGACGCCTCATACACGTACGAAACTACAGGCAAAACCGTTTATGGCGGCGTCGAATTGCGCACGGCGTTAAACGGCCTGAAAGAGTCGATCAAGGCGTATTACAACGCTGAAACTGTTCCTGCGCCGTTTGAGCGTGAATTTTTGAAGTAATGGATTGATGGGCAGACAATGGCTGACAATAGCAGGGCGATAAACCGTGTATTTACTCACGGCGTGATTGACGGTTTGCTCCGAAACGGCTCAAACGATGTCCTTGACTGCGTTGCGCGCCGATATGTCAATGACCCCGAGAGCAAAACGCACGGCGAGATTTTCAGCGAGATATACGCTCATCTTGGCAAAGAAAAGCGTAACGAATATTACTATATGAACACGCTCCTGAATAAGCTTCTCGTCGGCATACACAGCGTAAAAACGACTACCGCATTGTCAAAAGTACGCATTGGGGAAGCGATCGCTGATTTCGTTATGCTGAATGGCGAAGGAAAGATATACGCATTAGAGGTAAAATCGGAACTTGATAATTTTGACAGATTAGAAGGCCAAGTCCGGAACTACTATAAAGCTTTCAGCAAGGTATCCGTCTTATCTTCGGTAAACAGTCTTGAACGCGTTAAGCGGAAATTGGGCGGGCTGAACGGCTTGGACGGGCTGAAAGGCTTGGGTGATGCTGTTGGCATCTACGTTCTTTCAGAACGTGATACGATATTCAGCAAAACGCACGGCAGAGAACCGGTACAATATGATGACGGACTTGACCACGCCTGCATATTCAAGCTGTTGCGCAAACACGAATATGAGAACGCTGTCCGCAGTCATTTCAGAGAGATACCGCAGACAACCCCGGTGTTCCATTTCCGCGCCTGCCTTGAACAGTTCAAGCGAATACCGATACACGAAGCCCAGAAACTTGCGTTCGGCGAGTTAAAAAAGCGTAACGCCATAACGGCTTCCGCATTTTCGCAAATACGGCCGGAACTGAAATCGGTCGTCTACTTTTCTGATTTGGCTAAACGGATTGACGATATTGAGTATATGCTTGAATTACAATACAGTGGGCAGCAAAATGTATTTTCCTTATCTTAGAGGGCGGCAATACGAATTGCTTGCGTTGAAAGAACTGGCAAAGTGTCAATTGCTTGGCTCTCACGTTATTCCTGTTGTTGAGCCTATAAAATTAAGCCCGACATTTTATGGGGCGCTGCGGGTATTTTCCGATGCCGAATTGCCGCTTGCGCTCATATTCAATCCGGCTGTCGGCGACTATGCGGGACAGGATGCTTTTAGTGACGAATATATCCAAAAAAAAGGTGAATTTTTGGGGCTTATGCCTACGCTGTTGATGAGCAAATCGACCTCGAGTGTCCTTGGAAAGCTAAGAAAAACAGGGGTTGAGCATTCGGAAATAGCAGCCGTGCTTGATAACCGCGACTTTCTCGAAATATACAAGACAGAGTTTGACAATGCGGCGCCGCAGTATACCCTTTTTTCCGATGAGCGTTCACTGCGCCGTGTCGTCAAGCAAGGCAAGGTCATGTTTGAGGATAAATTCGACAAGCAGGACAAGAACGCCGATTACTTGAAAAACACAGACGAGTTTTTTTCCGACGACCATTTGATTTATGCTGGCGAAGGTTACGTTGGATTCGGCGACTATTCGATTATCGGAAAAGACTATATCGAGAGCGGTTTTGCCCCGTATGCCGTCGCGATTCACATTGTGTACTTCAATGCGAAAAATGAATTGCGGGTACGGCACCTTATCTCAGATTCAAACAGTGACATTTCGGATGTAGCGGGAAAATTCCATGAGGCTCTTAAAAAATATATTGCATGGGAAAATGAGTGGCAAAAAGAACGCCCCGATTTGTTCGTGGACGGCAACCCGCCGACAACCGCAATGATGACTCTGAAAAATCATTGGTTAAACGGAACTTATCCGGGGCTGCCCACCTTGAAGAAACTCTCAATAATGCATCATTTGGAGCTTATGGGTAAATTTCTTGACGCGGAGGCAGGTAAATGAACTGTTGCATTCTCAAGAGCCGGCTCGCCTTGGCGCCGCCCCGGCTTGCGGGCATCGTGCCGGATTTCGTTTCCTGACGTCTGCCGGGGCGGTTTCCATGCCGCCCGAAGGGGCTTCCGCCTTCGGGCGGCCGGCCCTGAGCCGTGACTTTGCGGACGGAGTCAGGTTTCAGGGATTTCGCGGGGCGCCCGGACTTCTCAGGTTCCCCATGGGAAGGCCGCTCGCAACCGCCTCAGGCACGGCCTTGCCGCCGTGGCCCGCGGGAGAGAGGCGGGCGCGGGGCCCCGCTTCCGCGCCGCCGAGGGCCGCGGTCGCGCTCCTGTTCCGCGGGCCGGACTTTTTTTCCGGGCCGGGGCCTTGCGCCCTGCGGCGTCTGTTTTGCATGAACCCTTGCAGGGGAGAGCCTGCGGCTCCGGGAACGCGGCCGCCCCTGCGGCAAGCCTCGCGGCCGGGGCGGCCAGCGGCGGGCAAAGCCGCGGCGATCTTTCCCGGCAGGCGCGGGCACGGAGCCATGGAGGCGCAATGGATACACTTCCGTTCATAGATCTCAAAAGGCAGCTGGAGGCGATCAGGGGGGATCTGGAGCCCCGCCTCGCCAAGGTGCTCGCTTCCGCGGCCTTCATCCAGGGCCCGGAAGTCAAGGAGCTCGAGGAGGCGCTTTCCGCCTTCACGGGGGGGACCGAGGCGGTAAGCTGCGCCAACGGCACCGACGCCCTCACGCTGCCCCTGCTGGCCTGGGGAGCGGGGCCGGGGGACGCCGTGTTCTGCCCGGCCTTCACCTTCATCGCCACCGCCGAGGTGGCCTCCCTGCGGGGGGCCTCCCCGGTCTTCGTTGACGTGGATCCCGTTACCTTCAACATGGATGCGGCGGATCTCGGGCGCAAGATCGAAAAGGTCAAGGCCGGGGGCGCCCTCAGGCCTTTCTGCGTCGTCACCGTCGACCTCTTCGGGCTCCCCGCCGACTACGCGGCGATCAAAAAGGCCGCGGACGCCTTCTCCCTGCCTATCCTCGAGGATGCCGCCCAGGGATTCGGGGGGGCGATAGGCCAGGTCCGCGCCGGGAATTTCGGGGCCGCGGCGGCCACGAGCTTCTTTCCCGCCAAGCCCTTGGGCTGCTACGGGGACGGCGGCGCGGTCTTCACCCGGGACCCCTCCCTCGCCTCCGCCCTGAGGAGCCTGCGGGTGCACGGGGCCGGGGCCGACCGCTACGAGCACGCGCGCGTGGGCATGAACTCGCGGCTTGACACCCTCCAGGCGGCGGTGCTCCTCGCCAAGCTCAAGGCGTTCCCGGCCGAGCTCGCCTCCCGCCAGCGGGCGGCGGCGCGCTACGCCGAACTGCTCGGGGACGCGGTGGAGACGCCTGTCGTGCCTGACGGCTTCTATTCCGCATGGGCCCAGTACACCGTCAAGATCCCCGGCGGGAGGCGCGATCTCGTCCAGGCGCGCCTCAAGGAGCGCGGCATCCCCTCCATGATCTACTATCCGCGGCCCCTTCACCTCCAGCCCGCGTACCTTCCCTTGGGCGGAAGGCCCGGGGACTGCCCGGCCGCGGAAAGGCTTTGCGCCGAGGCGCTGTCCCTCCCGATGCACCCCTACCTGGACGATGAGACCCAGGTCCGGGTGGCGGAGGCCCTCCGCGATGCCCTGAAGGGCTAGGCCGCCCCGCCCGGCCCCGCCCGGCCCCGCGCGGGGCCGGGTCCCTTCCGCCTTCAAGGCCCCTGCGGCCTGAAAGGAAACCGCATGTCTGACTGCGAGAAGATTTTTCTGGACAAGGTGGGCTCCAAGAAGGCCATCGTCGCGGTGGCCGGCCTGGGCTACGTGGGGCTCCCCCTGGCCCTGTCCTTCGCCGAGGCCGGCTTCCAGGTCCTGGGCCTGGACGTGGACGGGGAGAAGGTCAAGAAAATCAGCCGCCGCGAGAGCTACATCGGACACATCTCCGACTCCCGGCTCAAGGAGGCGGCGACGCTCTTTTCCGCCACCACGGACTTCAAGCTGGTCTCGGAGGCCGATGCCGTCATCATCTGCGTGCCCACCCCGCTCACGCGCCACCGGGATCCGGATCTCAGCTACGTCCGGGGCACCCTCGACTCGCTCCTGCCGCACCTCAGGGAGGGCCAGCTCCTGAGCCTCGAAAGCACCACCTATCCCGGCACCACGAGCGAGATCCTCAGGCCGCCCCTGGAGGCGAAGGGCCTTGTGATCGGCAGGAGCTTCTTCCTGGTCTACAGCCCCGAGCGCGAGGACCCGGCCAACCCGCACTTCCAGACCCAGACCATCCCCAAGGTGCTGGGGGGCGCCACCCCCGCCTGTTCCCGGGTGGGGCTGGCCCTGTACCGCGAGGTGGTCTCCCTGATGGTGCCGGTGAGCTCGCCGGAGGCGGCCGAGCTCACCAAGCTCCTGGAGAACATCTACCGCGCCGTGAACATCGGACTCGTCAACGAGCTCAAGATCGTCGCCGACAACATGGGCCTGGACATCCACGAGGTCATCAACGCCGCTGCCACCAAGCCCTTCGGCTTCACCCCCTTCTACCCCGGCCCCGGCATCGGCGGCCACTGCATCCCCGTCGACCCCTTCTACCTCACCTGGAAGGCCAGGGAATTCGGGGTGCACACGCGCTTCATCGAGCTCGCGGGCGAAGTGAACTCCTCCATGCCGGCCTACGTCTGCGACAAGCTGGCCAAGGCCCTCAACTCCCGGGGCATGCCCTTGAAGGGGGCGAGGATCCTCCTTCTTGGCATGGCCTATAAAAAGAACGTCGAGGACATGCGCGAGTCCCCGTCCCTGGACGTGCTCCAGATCCTTCTCGACGCGGGGGCGGAGTGCTCCTACTCGGACCCCCACGTGCCGCGGCTCCCGCCCACCCGCCGGGGGGCCTGGGACCTCTCCAGCGTGGCCCTCACTCAGGATTCCCTCGCGTCGTTCGACGCCGTGGTGATGCTGA
>JAITRL010000210.1 GCA_031288415.1 Deltaproteobacteria bacterium
CCTGGCTGGGACTGGTTTTCCTGGCGCTCCCGTTTCTTTTGTCGGGCTTGGCTTTTCGGCTGTGCCTGCCTGTTTTGCAGGGCCCGGCATTCCTGCCGTGAAAACTTTCCTGGCCGCACGTGGCTTTCCTTTCGCGCCTGTTCCTCAGTCGGCTCCCGCCCCCCGATCAGCGCCTTCCCCGCATGGAACTCCTCCAAGCGGGCTTGGCCGGCCAAAGCACCACAGCAGGCCGCCGCCTCTGAAGGCGCCCCTCCCGGAACTTTCGGAGGCCCTCCCCCCTGGTTTTTCGGAGGCCCAGCTCCCGAGTTTTTCGAGAGACCTCCGCCTTGATTTTTCGGAGGCCCCCCTCCCGAGTTTTTCGAGGGACCCCCGCCTTGGTTTTTCGGAGGCCCCCCCGGACCTTTCGGAGGACTCTTTCCCGTGTCTTTCCGGGGGTCCCTCCCGTCAGGACCGGCCCCCGCAGAGCCTGCGGCTCCCGGCGGGTTCCGGGTCAAGGCAGGCCCGCCGGGAGGCGGAACTCCCCGGGCTCCAGGCGCTCCACGTTGGTGACTATGCCCTTGAGGCGGCGCATGGAGTCCAGGAAGGCCGTGTAGCGGCCGAAGTCGCGCAGGGCGAGCCGCACCTCCAGGACCCTCCCGTCCGGGCTCCGGTCTGCGTGGAACTCCATGATGGTGCCCTTGGTCTCGGCCACGGCGTTGATGATGTGGGGCACGGCGTGCTGGGAGCCGTTGTGGGTTATGCGCAGGAAGACGTCCGACGAGACCTCCTCTGTCCCGTCCAGGGACCAGGAGGCCTCCAGGAGCCGCTCCTGGGGGAGCCCGGGCAACGTGGGGCACTGGGCGCTGTGCACGGTCACGCCGCAGTTCTTGGTGAGGAACCCCACGATGGGCTCGCCGGCGATGGGCCGGCAGCATTTCCGGAAGTGCACGACTATGCCGTCCATGTCGCGCACGAGCACGGTCGGGGCGAGGCTTTCCCCGCGGCTTTTGCGGGGCCGCTGGCGGGGGGCGGGAGCCCGGGGGCGGGGGAGCGCTTCGGGGGTCTCGGCCCTGGCGGCGTCTTTGGCGTCCTCGCGGGCCGCCGCCTCCCGGGCCTCGCTTTCGGCTATGGCCTGGCGGATCTTCGAGCGGGCGCGGGGGGAGGCCGCCTTGGTGAGCCAGTCGCGGGTGGGGTGCGCGAAGCGCGAGGTGGCGATCTGGACGGTCGAGCCGCTCTGGAGCTTGTGGTCGAGGCTCACGATGGAGCCGTTCACGAAGGCGGCGGAGAGGTGGTTCCCCACGTCGGAGTGGATGTGGTAGGCGAAGTCTATGGGGGTGGCCCCGGGGGGGAGGCGGATGATGTCGTTTTTGGGGGTGAAGACGTAGACGAGGTCATCGCTGTCCAGCGACTTGTGGAGGCTGTCCAGGTACTCCTCCGGGGTCCGGTCCTCATCGGAGCCCCAGGCCTGGGTGAGGGTCTCCCTGAAGCGAGTGATGAGATCCTCCTCGCCTTTTGAGACCTTGCCGCCCACCTTGTAGCGCCAGTGGGCGGCCACCCCGTCCTCGGAGTAGGCGTGCATCTCGGCCGTGCGGATCTGGATCTCGATGTGGATGTTGTCCGGGCCGACCACCGCCGTGTGGAGCGAACGGTAGCCGTTGGGCTTGGGCACGGAGATGTAGTCCTTGAAGCGGCCGGGCAGGGGGCTGAAGATGGTGTGGGCGATGCCCAGGACCCGGTAACAGGACTCGATGGCGTTGTCGTTGACGACCACCCGGAAGGCGAACAGGTCGTAAATCTGCTCGAAGGGGATGTTCTGGAGGCGCATCTTGCGCCAGATGCTGTAGATGTGCTTGTTGCGGCCGCTCACCTCGGCATCGATGCCGAACTCGGAAAGCCTCTTGGCCAGGAGGTCCTTGACCCGCTGAACGTATTCCTCCCTGGCCGCGCGGCCGGTGGCCAGCTTGGAGGTGATGTCCGTGTAGTCCCTGGGCCGCAGGTTGAACAGCGACAGGTC
This sequence comes from Deltaproteobacteria bacterium, assembly GCA_031288415.1. GTDB lineage: Bacteria > Desulfobacterota > Desulfarculia > Adiutricales > Adiutricaceae > JAIRZX01. Next base: position 1,994 of record JAITRL010000210.1, read on the forward strand.
CTCGAGCTCGGCCTTGATCTTGTGGATCCCCAGCTTGGAGGCGAAGGGCGCGTAGTAGTCCAGGGTCTCCCGGGCTATCTCCTGGCGCTTGTCGGCGGGCATGTACCCCAGGGTGCGCATGTTGTGGAGCCGGTCCGCGAGCTTGATGAGCAGCACCCGCAGGTCCTTCATGGAGGCCAGGACCATCTTGCTCAGGTTCGCGGCCTGGCGGGCGGTGCGGTCGGTGAAGCTCGCCTTCCCGATCTTGGTCACCCCGTCCACGATGCTGGCCAGGTGCGGCCCGTACTCAGGCCCGAAGTTCTCGCGGATGGAGGCGAAGGTCACGTCAGTGTCCTCCACCGTGTCGTGGAGGAGACCCGCCGCGACGCTGAGGGCATCAAGCTTGAGGTTGGCCAGGATGTGCGCCACCGCGAGCGGGTGCGACAGGTAGGGCTCCCCCGACAGGCGCATGGCCCCGCTGTGCGCCACGGCGGCGAAGGTGTAGGCCCGCCTGATGAGTTCCACGGACTCGTCTTTGGCCTCCGGGTAGAAGTCCAGGTAGATGTCGATGACCGTGTTGATGTCGATGGCTTTAGGCGTGTAGGAGGGCGCATCCGGGCCGGGGACGTACTCCTCCGCCGGCCGTTCTCGCCCGTCTGTCTGCGCGCCCAGTCCCAGCCACTCGGCAAGGTCCGGGGGGCGGGAGTAGCCTTCCGCAAGGCCGTTGACCCTGCCCGCGGGATCGCTCCAGGGCGCGGGGGAGGCCAGGATTTCCTGCTCGGCCCTGCCGCCCGGGGCAAAAATTCCTGGCCCCGCCCCGCCGACGGCGAAGATTCCCGGCCCGGACACGCCGGGGGCGAAGATTTCCGAACCCGCCCCGCCGGGGCCTGAAAGCGCCGGGGCGCCGTCGCCCTGGCGCGCGCCGTCGCCTTGTCGGGCGGCCTGGGTATCCGGGGGCGCGGCGGGGAACTCCCCGCCGCCGGGGGCGGTTCTGCCGGGCGCGGCGGCCGCTGCGGCCGCCAGGGGCTTTCCCGCCGGGCGGCCGGGCGCGGTCTCGCCGGGGCTGCCGCCCGGGCCTTCGCGCGCCGGGCCTTCCGTCATGAGGCGGGCCTGCGGCGGCCCGGGCGGGGCCGCTCTCTAGCGGACGACAGGGCTTTGCGGATCATGGCGCGGGTCTTGGGGGAGGCCGCCTTGTCGAGCCAGTCGCCCGCCGGCCGCGCGGAAGTGTCGGTCACGATGCGCACGGTGGACAGGCTCCCCAGGGTGTGCCCCAGTCCTACCGGGCTGCCGTTGACGAAGGCGGCCGCGAGGCGGTCGCCCAGGCCCGGGTGAATCCTGTAGGCGAAGTCGATGGGCGTGGCCCCCTGGGGAAGCTTGACCACGCCGTTCATGGGCGTGAAGGCCAGGACCGGGCCATCGGGGTCGAGGGCCTTGCGGAGGCGCGAGAGGCTCGCGTCGGGGTCCCGATCCATGCCGTCCGTGAGGGCCGCGTGAAGGGAGCGCAGGTACCTTAGGCCGGCGTCAAGGCCCGGGGCGGGCAGGCCGCCGGGGCGGGCCACGGCCGGGCGGAGATCCAAAACGGCCTCGGCGTCGTCGCCGCGGCGGCCGCGCATGCCGGCGGAGCCGATGCGGATCTCCATGCGCACCCCGCGCGGGCCCACGACGGCGGTGTGGAGGGAACGGTAGCCGTCCTGGGCGGGAAGCGAGATGTAGTCCTTGAAGCGGCCGGGAAGCGGCCTGTAGAGGGTATGCACCACGCCCAGGGCGCGGTAGCAGGCCTCGACTGAGTCCACGGTCACCCGGAAAGCGAAGAGGTCGTGGATCTGCTCGAAGGGCAGGTTCTGGAGGAGCATCTTGCGCCATACGCCGTACACGTGCTTGGCGCGGCCCCTCACCTCGCAGTCCACCCTGAACTCCCTCAGGCTCGCCTGAAGGGCGCGCCCCGTCTCCCTGACGAAGCCCTCGCGGCCCGGGGGCCCCTCCGGCAGCCTGGAGGAGATGTCCGCGTAGTCCTTGGGACGGAGGGTCATGAGGGAGAGGTCCTCGAGATCGGACCTGAGCTTCGGCAGCCCCAGCGCCCCCGCCAGCGGGGCGTAGTAGTCCAGCGTCTCCTGAGCGTAGGCGGCCCGGCAGGAGGGCGGGTAGAGTGGCAGGCACCGCATGTCGTGAAGGCGGGAGGCGATCCTCACCGCCAGGGTCCTGGGGTCGCGCAGCGCGGCCTCCAGGGCCAGCGCGAAGCGGGCGGCCCGGCGGGCCGCGCCTTCAGGGGAGGCGTAGCGGTAGGCGGGTCCTGCTGCGGAGGCCATGAAGCCCACGCCGTCCCAGGGCGAAGAGGCGGTCAGGCAGTACCTCTCGCCGGGGGGGTCTGCCGCGCCTGCGGCCAAGGCGGCGACCTCTTCCCCGAAGTTCTCCCGGATCTCGGCGAAGGCCGCGCGGCCGGTCTCCAAGGGCTCCTTGAGGAGGCCGGAGGCTACGGTCGCCGCGTCGAGGCCCGCTGCGGCCAGGGCGTTGGCCGTGGCCAGGGGCCTTGCGAGGTATGGCTCCCCGCCGATTCTCAGGGCCCCTCCGCATGCGGCCCCGGTCCAGGCGTAGGAGCGTCTTAAAAGCTCGACATCCTCGGGGAGGCCCCCCCTGCCCGGATGGCCGGCCAGGTAAAGGTCGGTGACGGAATTCACGTCCGGGGCCTGCAGGAGAAAGGATTCCGGCGGACTCGAGGCGATGGCGGCCGCAGGGCTCTCGCCGCCCCGGGAGGGGGCATGCGGCAACGGCGGCCGTTTACGCCAGGGGTCCTGGCCGGCGTCGGCGCTGTCGTCTGCTATAGCCATGGCATGTCTCCGGCGGGCCGGCCGTGGCGCCTGGGCCCGCGGGAACGACGCCCCGCCAAGCGAAGAAGGCGTCCCGGGGGACTTTTAGGGCCGTCCCCCCCCAATTAGGAAGTATATCAACTCATGTCTTGAAAAAACAAGGGGGGTTCCACGGCCCCGGAAATGAAGCCGCTCAAGGCCTTGGGCCACCCCCGGGGCGCCTGCGGCCGGGCAAGGCGCGCATGCCTTTGACGCGCCATGAGGGGCAAGGCAACATGAGAGGGCCTGCCGCAGGCGAAGCGGCCGCAGGGGAACGGCTTCCGATTCCCGCAGCCGCTCAGGAAATCATGTCTGTTTCTGCCACTTTCTGAGTGGATAAATGTCTGTTCTTCCCGTTAACGGC
>JAITRL010000215.1 GCA_031288415.1 Deltaproteobacteria bacterium
GCGTCGGTCGTGAAGCGCAGAACGGCGTCTTCCTGCACGTCAAGAGTTTCAAGCAGGTTGCGGCAAAACGTCTTCCTGATCCTTCCTCTCTTCTTTTTCCCGCCGGGCGGCCGGGCCAGCACCCTCCCGCCGGTCTCGGCGTATCCCTCGGCCAATATGGTCTCGCATGTCCTTCTTCCCCCCGCCTGGAGACTCAAGGGGAGCTTGCCTCCGTAGGCGTCAGTCTGCGCGTTGAGGCCCGAAAGCGGGTGCTGCATGCGGGAGGGCGATTTTTGGCCCCCGCCCGCGTCAACGCATTTTTGAAGGTCGCGCAGGAGACGGGCGTTGCACAGGCAGCGCTTCCGGTCGTACCCGAAATACGTCTGCAGGCGGTCGCGCGTCAAAAAACGATCCGGCCGCCTTTCCGGGATTATTCCGGCGGCTTCCGCCCCCTCATGCCCCCTGCCGGCATGCGGGCAAAACAGGCTGAATTCGTCGTCCGCCGCGACATGCGCCCAATTGGTTTTCCCGCCTGTGCCGACGCCGGTCTCATCCGCGCGGAGAACCGGGGCGCCGGCAAGACGCGCCTTCGCGCCCGCCTCAAAGAGGAGCATGGCCGGCGAGTTTTCCGCTTCCAGCGCCATGTTGACCGCCGTCGCCTGGGACATGGCGTACCCGGCCAGGCCGTTTATCAGTTCCGCCGCCCTTTCGCAGGAGAGGCGGCGCTGGTCCCTCAGCGACAAAGCCAGGGCTCTTGCCTGCGGGCCGTATTGAACGGGGGCGCCCTCGCCGGGCGGGAAAGGATCGGCCTCGGCCGCTTCGCCGGTCCTGAGAGCCTGATACGTCTCATGGACGTGCTCGGTCACCGCGGAAACCGTTCTCGCGCCGAACGCCTGGCGCTTCCGGCAGCCGATCAGCCTGAAACCCGGGTTGCCGGCGTATTTGATCCTTTCTTTAAGGAGGCATGTCCGCTCGTCCGGGGAATCGGTCTGGACAAGCGTTTTCCCCTCGTGTCCAGGCTGCCCCCCTGCCTGCCGCTGGTGAGCTTCCTCACGTTGCCCTTCGGGAGGACGGACTTGCTCGGGGCCATATGGCCGTTGAACGGTTCAGCCTCCGGCATCAGGCCGTCCAACATCTGGACAGCGCGGTCAAGGTGGCCGGGCAGGCTCGCTTTAAGCCCTTGGGGGCCCGGCATTGTCGCGGTGCCGCGGAGATATTTGCAGGAGCTGACAAGCCCAACGAGATCGCCATCGTTAATGTATCCCCGGCTTACGCTCATCGGGTTGCCTTCAGTCCCTGAAAAGCTGATTATGCGTAAAATAATATCCTTGGATGATTAATTCTGCCTATATACGTTCTTAGAGCCTAATATAGCCACTTTAGATCTAATTGTCAAGCTATAGTGTGCTATATATCGAAATCTAGCCCAATCTCTCCCCAGTAGCGGCCTTGCCTGCTGGCGTCGAGGCCTTTTGGGAAGGGGGAGTAGGTGAATGGTTACGAGAGTTTTGAGAAAAGCGGCCTAGGCGCGGGCTTGGCTGCCCATAGCGAAAGACTATGCCGGTCAAGGCGCGGCGTTGCCGGAAGGGCAGAGCCGTGCGGCCGGCAGGTTTTTTCAAGTCCGGGCGACCCTGGGCGGGAGTGCCCGATCTGTCTGTTACAAAGAGCTTGTAAGCTGCTGTCATGTTTTCAAAGGAGCCGCTACACGCGGTTCCGCAAATAGCCTGCCGACGCCAAGCTACAGGCGCCGGGCCTGAAACCGCGCAGATGAAGCCCACGGGCCGGTCGGGGGCGGGGGCGGCGCGCCCGGCATGGGCTTAGACTAAGACGTGTAAGTCCGTTGCAGGATTCGCAGCGAGAACTGTCAGCCGAGAGCGGGGGGACCGCCGCGAGGTTGGGCCCTGAAAGAAGCTGGAGCCTATGCCTCGGCCTGACGAACAGAAACCGCGTGGCAGGCGTTCCGGAGCGGACGAGCCTGCCGCCCGAGGCAAAGTCCAGGAGGGCTGATTTTCCTCTGAAAGGAGCCCGCCTCACGCTACATGAGCGATGGGGCGCAGATGCGCAGGCGTATGAGGCGAAAGTCAATGCCCCTGCCCTGGGAGGCCTCGCGGGGGCCGCGCTGGCGGCAAACGTCCTGGAAACAGCGGCTCAACCGTGGGAAGTCAGCAAAGGCCATGGCGCCGGGGCTGCCTGGGAAGGGCAGAACGTCAACAGTCCCTGTCCCGCCGGAAGAGAACACGTCAAGAGCAGGCGGACCCCAAGGGCCTGAGCCGGGGAGGACAGAATAAGGTCCGCAGGCGCCCGGAAGGCGTCCGATAGGCGGCGCGGAAGGGGCGGAACTGGCCAAAAGCTCTCGATTAGAGGGAACGCGGGACAAGCGCCGGGAGCCGGGCCTGCCGGCTCGACACGTGCTGGCGAACCGCCGCAAGCCGAAAGGCATGTACGGCGGCGTGGCAGGGGACAGGGTGAGCCCGCACCCCGCCCGAACAAATGGTTTCTTTATTCCATGGGGATTGGGCTTGTGCCTCCGGATGGCGAAGAATTTTCCCGGCTGATGCTGACATGGAAACGGAAGAGGGGAAAGCTAACCCCTGCCTGTGGGTTATTGCGCTGTCCCACTAATTCTTCGCATAAAATAGTGATATTTGCCATCGTCTGCTTTAAATTCAGCCAAATCGCCACTGATAGAAAAATTATGACTTTCGTCACACTTTTCCTCAGAGTGATCAAGAATGCAAGCTGTCCATTGGCCATTAGTATTAGTGTAACGCAATTTAAATCCTTGTATAATTTCATCGTTGCTAGTCATTAATACTTTATCTTCTGTAAAAATCACTAACACGTCTCCATTTATTAGTAACTCATACATCCTGGCCTTCATTTTGTGTGGATCTGACTTAAGCATTTTATAAGTTCCCAGAAAAGGATTTTTTTCGTCACCGATAGCATCTTGACCGCTTGATATGAATAATATTGCAATAATAAATAGTGCAAAAAAAATTAATTTTCTAGCCATAGATTTCACCTCTGATAATATTTCACATCTTATGTACGGGGTCGGCCCTTTGCCTGTCCCAGGCCCATGATATACTTGGACAGGGGCGCGGGCAAGCCAGACAAGCGGCGGGAGCGCCGCCCCTGGACTTTCATCCATGGGGAGTCGACGGCAACGTTTCCGGCAGCATTGCTATGGCGGGATCAAGGAAGGCGCTTTGGCGCCCTCAAGGCAGTCCCGTGGCGGAGCGGCGCAAGCCTCTGGCCATGAAGCGGGGGAAACCGCCGACAGCCGTCCGATCCGCGCCGTGACGCTGACTGGCAAAGGGAAACAAGGAAAGGTCGCCTGCGCAAGGGACGTATGCGGAAGGCAGGCGTGCGCCTCCGTGAGCGGGAGCGGAAGCGGTCGCCGGTCAAGGCCTCAGGCGGCAAAAGCCAAGGCCGCAGGCCCTGTCCGGCCTGCTGAAGCCGGCTCCCCGGCATAGGGGGAAAGCGCGGGCGGCTCGCGGGCATGGCCCGATTCAGAAATTAGCCGGCTTTTCCTGCGGCTTGGCGGCCCTGCCTGGCGCTTGGCGGCCTTGCTTAAGGTTTGGCCGGCCTTGACTGCGGCTTGGCGTTCTTCGCCTGCGGCCTGGCCTGCCGCGCCGGAGGCTTGACAGGCTTTTCAGGCCCCTCGGCCGGCTTGCCTTGAGCCTGAGTCAAGCCCCGCTCCGTCGGCGCGGGAGGCGCGTATTGCGGCATGGAGCGTATCAGGGCAAGGGCGTCCTCGGAAAAGGAAGAGCCTTCGGGAGCGGCGGCCCGCCGGCAGGCATGGTTCCTCGCAAGGCCGCTCATGACGGAGACGAATACGCCCTCCTTGGTCTGCCAGTGGATTTTGCTCGCGTGAGCGGTTTCATTCACGTATCCCTTGAGCAGGCCGGGATCATCCTGGCCGCGGCACATCTCCAGCATCCACAAGTCTTCCTCGCCGGGGCCGTTCGCTCGGAGGCCCATCCAGGCCTCCGCCATGTGCCGTTTGACGTAATGGCTGAGCATGGCCAGGAGCAGGCGGGCCTCGACGCGGGCGTCCACGGTCAGGCCTTCGGGCCACTTCCGGAAATCCGGGACCATGATCCCGGAAAAGGCGGCGACGATTTCCGCATGCCGGCCGAGGATCTCTCTGAACCCGGAGGCGGCCGGGCTTCCGGCGGGAAGCGACGTCCGGATCACGTGCACTTCGCGGAGTTGCCGGCGCGGGGGCGGGGCATCGGGATCCGGCCGGAAATAGAAGCGCCCTTCACGGACGCTGTACGTGAAGCGATCGGCGAAAGGGTGCCTTTCCTGGACCTTGCGGACGGCCTGGGCTATGCCTTCCGGCGTCTTGAGCGACCCCTGCCAGGTCCTGTGCCTGATTTGCAGGAAGCCGCTTTCCGCCTGCATGGCAAGCTTCTCGTCCGACAAGAACGCCCTGTGCCTGAAGCAGGGAAGCCTGGAGGCGATCAGGCGCTCGCCGGGATACCTGGCCAGGCCGCTGAGTTCGAGCAAGTCGGCGCGGCGGCGGACCTTGGACGTGAACGTTTCGCTGCCGGGGAGGCTCCACGCGTCGACCGGGCTCACGGGCGCTATCCAGTCGGCCCCGCCGGCCTTCAAGGCCGCGAGATCGCTTTCATGAAGAAGCCCCCGGTTATCCGCCGCGACCGTCCGCAGCCTTCCGCAGGCCCGCCTGAGCCTGTCCGCGGCGGAAAGAAGGAACTCCGGAAGCCCGCGGCTTTCCGGAAGGCCCCGCGCCGCCAGAGGGGTCCCGTCGGGGCCGGAGGCGACGAGGATTTCAGGGCGGAGTTCCGGCAAAAACCTGGCCCAGTCGTGCCGGAGATCGGCCGCCGCCTTCAGCCTTCTTCCGCCTGACTTGTGCAGCCAGCCGCAATCTGGCGGAAGGGAGAGATCGAGGGAGCCGACAGACAGGTACAGGAAGGCCGCGTCGCCTTCCTTGAGGTGGCGCCTCGCAAGGGAGTCCTCAATTTCCTCCCGCGCTTCCAGAAGCGCGTCCAGGGCCTCCGAGACGCGGCCCATGCCGAAGCGCCCGATGACCGAACCGGCGTCCCAGGTCCAGAAGGGCATCCAGCCGGACAGGGAGAGGCGGCGGCCCGCCGAATCCGCGATGCCGCTCTCCACTAGATCGAGGATGATTTCGCGCTGGGGGCCGGAAAGGGGGGAGAGCAGCCCGGCGAGGTCCAGGCGGTCCATGGCCGCCCGCGCGGCCTCCTCGTGCCTGCCGCGGGCGCGCCGGGCTGCCGCCGGCGCGGGCGGATCGAGCAGGTCCGCTACCTCGGCCCGGCTCATCAGCTCCCGGACTTCCTGCCCGCTCCAGGCGGAGTTTTCATCGTTCCCGCAGCCGGGGTACGGATCGAGCAGCTCAGCGTGTCCCAGCCAGCGCGCCATCGCCCGGAACCCCTCAGGGGAGCGCGCGAGGCTATCGAGTTCCGCGCCATTTCGGCCCGTGCGGCCGGAAAACGCCGGGGGCAGCCATTTTTCCGAGAAGAACACCGGCTGCAGCCGCTCTTGGAGGCCTTTCAACAGGGCAATGTAGTCCTTGTAGCGTTCCACGAGGTCAGGGTCGCCGATCCGTTCGCCGCCGTGGGTCGACCTCCAGAGGGTTTCCCAGCTTTGTTTCCGGAGCTGTTCGCTGGCCTCCCAGAATTCTGCCTCTGGTTCAGGTTCCTCTTCAGGCGGCCCTGTCCGGGGAACGTCTGCGCCTGCGGGTTTGCCGAGGCCTTCCGCATCGGGGGGACCTTCCAGGCCGTCTGAACCTTCGGCCCCGCCTGAACCCGCAGGTAAGGCGGGAGCCGCAGGGCCTGGAAGTTCTTCGGGGCCGGAGGCCCCTTTGCCTTTGGCTTCTTCAGTCACGGATCATGTACTCCTGGACCGGGCGCCTGCCGCCGGCGGGCGCCCGGTCAGATGACAGGCGCGGCCGGCGCCGGAACGCCGCGCGGGCTTTCGCCGCCGGAAGCCGCCGGGAAAACGGGAGCGTCTTAGGCCCGAGGCGGAGGGCTCCGGAGCGCCGCCCGAGGCCCCCGGGGGGACCGCCCCCGCAGCCTCTGCGGAGGGAAAGCGGGGGCGGCCTGCGAAATGGGGTCTTCCCCCTTGCCGTGCCATGCCGGAGGCTTTCCAGGCCGTGCCGAAGCCCTTGGGCGCTTGGCGGCGTATCGCCAAGCCTCTTGCGGGCCTTGTCCGGCCCTTTTCCCGTATGCGAGGAACCGAGGCGGGCGGAAGGGAGCGGAGGGAACCGGGGCAGGTAACGGGTCCGGGCGAGGGAGTCCCCGAAAAGGGCAGGCGCGTTCCGGGGACCGCCGGTTACGGGGACCAGTTTTTCTTTGAGGAGCTTCATGACGGCAGGTGACATTTCCCTTATCGGCCAGGGAGAGCCTTTCGTCCAGGCGGTCGGCCTTGACGTCAGCGGTTGCGGAGCGGAGGCGCGGCGGCCCGGCGGGGAATCGGCAGGCCGAGCGAGCCTGAAATGGGCGGTCTAGGACTGAGGAAATGGCCTCGCCGGCGGAGGGGCGGGGCCGGCGGCTGGGGAGCTTTCAGCCCCTGGACAGGCGGAAAGCCGACAGGGCCGCGAGCAAACTTACGGCTGCCGTCTCTGATTTGAGGGTATGGGGGCTAAGCGAGACCGGCGTAAAGCGCGCCCGGAGGGCCTGGTCCCTTTCCTCCGGGCTGAACCCTCCTTCCGGGCCCACGAGGATAGCGAACCCGGCGGCGGGCCCCCCCGAGGCGGAGGGAAACTCTGAGAAGGCCGCCGCAGGGAGGTCCGCGAGGGCTTTCAGGACAGGCACCCCGGAGCGGTCGGCCAGGAGGCGCGCGCAGGGCGCGTCTTCCGGGAGGCCATCGGCCGGATCCCCGGCCCGATGACGGCGCCCTTCAAGGCCGGCGAGAAAGGCCGCCGTCGTCATAGGGTCGGACACCTCCATCAGGGCGGCCCTGCCGCACTGCTTCTGGGACTCGCGCGCCGCGGCCCTAGCCCGGCGCGCGAGGCGCCCTCCGGCGTCTTGTCCCTGGGCCCGCGACCTGGCGGCAACCAGGGGGACGAGGGTCGCGCAACCCAGTTCCGAAGCCTTCTCGGCCGCCCACTCGAAAGCCTGGGGCCTGATGACCGCCAGCGCCAGCGCCGAGCCGGGAAGCGCCCCGGGCTCATGCGCGAAGGGCCCGTCGATCCTCACCGTGAGCCTGGGGGGCGGGCCTTTGGCTGATTCCAGGACCGTCCCCGGGGCGATGCCGCAGGGCCCCAGGAGTTCCACGGGGTCGCCGGGCGCCAGCCGGAGGGCCGCGGCGCCGTGGCGGGCCTCGGGCCGGGCCAGGGCGCAGGCGGCACCCTCCCGCAGGGCGGCCGCCTCCCCGGCCGGCGGCGCTCCCGGAAGGGCGGCTTCCGGGCTTTCGTGCCGGGCGGCTTCCGATCCTCCGGGAGGAAGGGCTTCCTGTTCCCCTGGCCCCGGCCGCCTTGGCCGGACCGGGGATTTCCGGGGCCTTCCGTCAGGGGCCGGGCCTTCCAGGCACGGCCCGCTCAGGAGCACGGCCCCGGCCAGCGAGAGCCTGGGCCTTCTCATGCCCCGGAGCTGGGCGGGGTCTCAAGGGAGGGTTCCGGCACGAGGAAGCGTTCCGGATCCGGGCCCCCTTCGGCCCCGTCGGCCTGGCCGTCCCGGCCCCCGGGGAGAGCGAGCTCCAGTGCCGACCATTCGCCCTGGCCCAGGTGCCTGAGCCAGTGCCAGCCGAGCCTCTGGTAGGCCCGGGCGCATTCCTCTGCCTGATCGGCCAGAAGCCCCGAGAGGATGAGACTGGCCCCGCCCTCGGCGGCCCTGGTGATTTCAGGGGCGAGTTCCAGGAGGGGCTTGAGGGTGAGGTTGGCGAGGATCAGGCCGAAGCCTGTCCGTTCGCCGTCAAGGGTGCCGGCCAGGAAGGAGGCGGCGGCGCCGTTGGCCTCGGCGTTGGCGCGTGCCACGGCGACCGTGTCGGGGTCAACGTCAAGCCCCAGGACCTCCGCCTCCGGGAAGAGCTTGGCCGCGCCCAGGGACAGTATGCCGCTCCCGGCCCCGAGGTCCAGGATCCTGGGCCGCGGGACAGCGGCGGGGCGCCCGTGTTCCGGCGCCGCAGGGAGGCCCTCCGCGTCCCCGGCCAGGGCGGAGAGGAGCTTGAGGCACAGGAAGGTGGTGGGGTGACGGCCGCTCCCGAAGGCCGCCCCGGGGTCAACCCGGACTACGGCCGGGGCCGGGGCGCCCTCGCTGGCGGGCGCGGGATCCCCTTGCCAGAAGGAGGGGGCCACGACCAGCAGGGACGAGACCCTCACCGGCTTCTGGTCCTTCCTCCAGGCGGCGTCCCAGTCCTCGATGATCTTCACCTCCAGCTCGATGGAGATCTCTTTGGCCCCGAATCCGAAGGCCTCGGCTATCCTCTCCGCGGCCAGGGGCAGCTCGGCCATGAGGCGCATGGCGTCGGCGGTCCCGAAGGCGGCTTTGAGTACCGAGCGTCCCTTGCGGTCCGGAAGGTCTTCCCAGACGCCTCTCGCGCCGGCCTCGAACAGGGCGGCCGAACCGGCCTCGGAGGCCTGCTGGGGGAGGCTCAAGCCCGCCTGAAGCCACTCTTCTTCCATGTCTGCCTGCCTTCGTGACCTGGTCTTCGGGGTTTTGGGCGCTGACCCGCCGCCGGAGCCAGGGACCGGCCTGCGGCGGGTCTCCCTCCGGGGGGGCGGTCAGGCGGCCCCTTTGAGGCGATTTTAGAGGGGTAGGGATGCGATCAGGGTCAGGGATGCCGCGGCAAGCCGGGAACGCGCAAGGCCAGGGAGGTCCGGAAAGAGGGCAGGCGCAGGGGAACGGGCCCGCGGCCGGCGCGCCCCCCGCCGGGCAGGGGGCTGGAGGATGCGGCCTTCAAGCCGGGCCAAGCCCGTCAGGATCGCCGGGGCATGGCCCCGGCTCAGCGGGGCAGCCGAGGCCATGCCCCGGCTCATCAGGGCGGCCAGGCCGCCGGAGGCAGTCAAGGGATGGCAGTCCTACAGCCCCAGAAAGTCCCTGGCCGCCTCCCCGAAGACGAGGGACGTCTCCTCCGCGGTTAGCCCCGCCTCGGCGAAGTACCGCTCGTAGCGCGAGGCGGGCAGGAGCGGGTAGTCGCTCCCGTAAAGGAAGCTTCCCGCCCCCAGAAAGCCGACCGCGGCCTTGAGGGCCTCGGGCCGGAAGAGGTAGGGCATGGCCGCCGTGTCGAAGCGCACCGAGGCCAGGCTTTCCCTTACCTCCTTGCGCAAAGACGCGAAGAACGGCAGCCCTCCCCCGAAGTGGGCGAGGATGAGCTTGGCGCCGCCCGACCTGAGCGCGAGGGAGTGGATCTGCGCGGTCTCGATGGGCGCCTTGCCGGGGTAGGCATGGCCTATGGGCTCGTTGACGTGGACCAGGACGGGGGCGCCTTTCCCGGCCGCGATGACGCAGAGCCTTTCCAGCGAATCCAGCACGGGCCCGGTGAGCCCCTCTTCGTAGACGCACAGCTCCCCCAGGCCGAAGCCGCCTTCGTCGAGAAACTTTTCCGCGTGCCTCTCGGCGAAGGGGGCCCTGGGATCGAAGGCCGCCATGGGGTAGAGCCGCCCGGGGCGGCGGGCGCACTCCTCGAGGAGCCAGCCGTTGAAGCGCCGGGCGTTCTCCTCCTTCACGAACGGGAAGCCGCCTACCAGGGCCTTGTCCACGCCGCCCTCGTCCATGGCGCGGAGGACCTCGTCGGTCCCGGTCATCCTCGCGTCCCCGGAGTACAGCAGCTCCAGGGCCGGCTCGCCGGCGAGCGCGCCGCGGCGGTCTTCCAGGACGTAAGGCGCGGTTAGGTGGATATGGACGTCTATTCTCAAGGGGAGGCCTGCCTGAACGGCCGTTCCGGGCGGCGCGCGCGCCGGCGGCCGGGCGGGGGATGCGAAGGGGGCGGGGCAGGGAGCGGCGGGCCCCTACTCCAGGACAGCGAGCACCGAGTCGGCCTCCACCGGGTCGCCTTCCTTGACCAGGATAGATTTGACCGTGCCAGGGGAGGGGGCGGCCACCGGGATTTCCATCTTCATGGCCTCCATGATGATGAGCTCGTCGTCGGCCTCCACCTTGTCGCCTTCCTTGACGAGTATCTTCCAGATGTTGCCGCTCATGGGAGCCAGGAGGTCAGCCATAATATTCTTTCCTTGAGGCCCCTTCCCGGCGGGGGGATGCGGGGCGCGTGGAATGGGTGCCTGTGGGGGATTATTGCGCAATGAAACTGCAAAAACAAGGAAATGTCAAGGGCTGGGCGGCCCTGGGGGCCGCGGCGGGGACTTGGGGGCGACATGAAACGTGGCGGCGCCGTGAACGCGCGGGGGCCGCGCCTGCAGGCAGCCTTGAGCGGGCTGGCGGCGCGGCGCGCCTGGCGCGCGGGAGCCGCCCTGCGGGCGCTTCCGCGCGGCCGTAAGGGATATTCATGGGCAATGCCTCCTCGAGCCCCCGGCCATGCTTCCTGGAGCCCTTGAAATGCCAGGGTCCGCCGCGGGGGCGATTCGCTTGAAGGACGGCGGAGGGTTCAGGCGCCTGAAAAGCGCCTCTCTCCGGAAAGAGCGGGCCGGAGGCGCCGACGGCCTGCCGCCTGGGACAAGGAGGCCTTGACTGGTACGCTGGCGGGGAGCGCCGCGATATGTTATCGGTAAGCGCAGGCCGGCGCGGCAACCCGGCCTTGCCCTTCCAAGGCAGGCGGGCTATTCTTGTCCGGTCGCCATCCTTAGGGAGGTCCTCCCGCAGGCCATGAGGGCGCGGCTTTCCCCGCGCGCTTTCCGGAGCTTTCGCGCGGCGGAGGCAGCGCGGGCCGGGCATGCGGGGCCGGCTTGCCTTGCGGACTCGTTTCCTGAATTCCCTGCGCCCGCCTGAGGCCTTCCGGATGCCTTCGGTGAGCAAGGCAAGGGCCATTGACGGCATCAGGGTTTTCCCCGGAAGGTTCCGGGCCTTTCTTGAAAGGCGGGGAGCGCCGCATGACCTGAGCCTTCGGCCCTCTTGCGGGGCGAGCCGTTTTCGGGGGGGGCGCGCCGCCGACGTTCCTTTAGGGCATGAGGGATCCAGCTGGCTCCCGGGTTTTCCTTGATCGACGAGGAGGTTCATTCCGCGGCTTGGAGGTTTCCTTGAGGGCGGCCGTCGATTCCTTGAACAGCCTGGAGTTATTTTAAAGCTCCGCTGACGGATCATTGACGGCCGCCGAGGGTTCGGTGCAAGGCCTGAAGGCTTCCCTGGCGCATGCCGAAGATGTCGAACGGCAGGGAGGTTTTCTTGACGCTTGCCGAGGATTCATTGAAATCCCTGGAGGCTCCCTCGGCGCTTGCCGAGGATTCGTTGAAATGCCTGGGGGTTCCCTCGGCGCTTGCCGAGGATTCGTTGAAATGCCTGGAAGTTTCATAGGGGAATGCCGAGGTTGCTTTGAAATGCTTGGAAGTTTCATAGGGGAATGCCGAAGTTGCTTTAAAATACCTGGAAGTTTCATAGGGGAATGCCGAAGTTGCTTTAAAATGCCTGGAAGTTTCATAGGGGAATGCCGAAGTTGCTTTAAAATGCCTGGAGGCTTCCTTGAAGCATGCCTAGGATTCATGGAAATGCCTGGAAGTTTCATTGACGGATGGCGAGGATGCTTCAAAGGCCTGGAGGTTTCTTTGGCGCCAGCCGATGATTCTTCGAAAGACATGGAGACTTCCTTTACGTATGCCGAGTTTTCATTGAAGACCCTGGAGGCTTCCTCGAGGGCCGTCCATGATTCCTCGAAGGCTTTGGAGGATTCCTCGAGGGCCGGTGATGATTCCTTCAGGGTCCTGGAGGCTTCCTTGAGGGCCGATGATGATTCCTCGAAGGCCCTGGAGGCTTCCTTGAGGGCCGATGATGCTTCTTTGAAGGTTCCGGAGGATTACTCGAGGGCCGTCCACGATTCCTTGAAGGGCATGGAGGGTTTATCGGGGTCTTACGAGGCCGCCAGAAGCGGCCTGATCGCGTCGCCTGATTTTCCCTGCGGGCTGTACGGCCTTCCCGGATAGCCGCCTGGCCATGCCCGCCGGCGCCTTGCCTTCCTCATGCAGCCCCCTGGCTTTCCCTCCGGCCGCTTCGTCGGTTCCCCGATGCCGCCAAGCCTTTTCCCGAACGTCCGTTTTCCCCCCGCGCTCCCGGCCAATTCCCTCAAGGCGCCCTCGCCTTCCTTGCTCGTCTCCCATCCTCACCTCATGGGCCCCGCCCCGCCCTCCAGGCCCGCCCGGGACTAAGGGGCGGGGCATGAAGAGGCCCGCAGGCGCCCTTTAAGGCGCAAAAGCTTCAGGATACAGAATGGACACAGTCACCGAAAACGGCGCAAGCCCTGACAGGAATCCGGGGCCCGATCAGGCCCCGGACCTACCGGAGGCAATGCCCGAGGACAAGGCCAAGCGGCGCCGGAAGCTTCTGCTTCTGACGGCCGTGGCCTCGAACCTCTTCGGCAACCTCGGCTTCACCGCCCTCAACATCGCGGCGCCTACCATACAGAAGGACATGGGGCTGTCGGCCCCGCAGATAGGCTGGCTCATGCTGTCGGCCATGCTGGCCATGGCGGCCGTCTCGGCCCCGGTGGCGCGGCTGTCGGACATCCTGGGCCGCAGGCGGGTCACGATCGCGGGGCTGTACGTGGCGATCGTCGGCTCCGCCGCCAACGCCCTGTGCCCCAATTTCCCCTCCTTCATCGCGGCCAGGGTGGTGACCGGGATCGGCCTCGTCGCCTTCTTCACGACCGTCACCGCCATGGTGGCCGCCGCCTACCCCAAGGAGGAGCGGGGGAGGATCCTGGGCCTCGTGATAGGCGCGGTATACCTGAGCCTGAGCATGGGCCCCATCGTGGGGGGCTTCCTGGTGGAGGCCTTCGGGTGGACGTCCATTTTCTGGTTCGGGGCGGTGAGCCTTGTCCTGCCCCTGATTCTCATCCACATGGTCGAGGGCGAGGACCCGGTAGAGGACGCGAGGCTGGACAAGTCCGGGTCCCTGCTGTGGATCCTCGCGGTGGCGCTGGGCTTCACCGGGTTCGCGACCCTGGGGGCCCGCTTCGCCGCCCCTGCGATGCTCGCGGGGGCCGCCCTGTTCGTGGCCTTCGCCTGGAGGAACCTTAAGAGCCCCAGCCCCATGGTGGACTTCTCGCTCTTCCGGGACAGCCGCCGCTTCACCTTCTCGAGCCTGGCGGCCTTCATCAGCTACGTGTCCTCCTTCAGCATCACGATGCTTTTGAGCCTCTACTTCCAGTACTCCCAGGGCATGGAGCCGGCGGTGACCGGCATAATCATGGTCAGCCAGCCCTTTTTCCAGACCCTGCTCACCCCCGTCGCGGGGAGGCTCTCCGACCGCTACGACGCCGGGAGCCTGGCCTCGCTCGGGCTCCTGGTGATCATGGCCGGCCTTCTGATCCTCGCGCTTTTCATCGGCCCGGCGACGCCGCTTCCCCTGGTCATCGCCGCCATGTGCCTGTGCGGCGGGGGCTTCGCCCTTTTCGGCGCCCCCAACAGCAACGCCATCATGAGCTCGGTGCCGCCCAGGCGCATCGGCCAGGCCTCCGGGGTCATCGCGGTCACGCGGCTTACCGGCCAGATCAGCTCCGTCGCGGTCACCACTCTCGTCTTCTCCCTGGTGATAGGCCAGGGGGTCATCACGCCGGAGAAGTACCCAGCCTTCATCACGGCCTCCAGGGCGCTCTTCTGGATCTTTATCCCCATGTGCCTGCTGGGGGTCTTCGCCTCCCTGGCCAGGGGCAAGACCGAGGCTCCGGCGGGAGGTTCCCCGGCGTCTTCCGGCAATTCAGCTAAATGAGGCCCTGCCCGGAGGCCTCGCTGTCCCGGCAGGCCGGGCCGAAGGCCCGGCATGCCGGTCCCTGCGGCCCTGCCGGCCGGGAAATCCCTGCGGCAGGCCCGGCGCGGTTTCCTGAAGGCAGGGGCTTTTCAACCAGAAAGCATGTAGAATAAGACTTCCGCGCGCAGGCTCTTCCGGCGCGCCGGAGCGGGCCTGAACCCGGGCTGCCCGGCGACCGCGCGGGAAGGCGCCGCGGCGATTTTTTAGGGCGCCCCCTTGGGAGATGTTCCCCGCCCGCCGTCTCGGGTGGCCTGTAGAGGCCTCCTTGACGGCTCCGGAGTTCCTCCGGAAACCCCTTGAGGGAAGCGGAGGGCTTTCGGGAGCGTCTCGGCCTTGTCGCGGCCGTAGCCCTGGCCATGCCTCGGGAGGTTCACGTGTCTTTGGAGTCAGGAGCCCTTTGGCTGCCGGCCCGCAGGGCCGCGCCAGGCGGGTCGGCCGATCCCGCTTTTTCCGGGACGGCCCCGCGCCGCCCCCCGCGGCGGCGCGCGGCGGCGCGGGGGCCGTGGGCGGGGCAGGGGGCGGCGCGGGGGGGGTACTCGTCCG
>JAITRL010000223.1 GCA_031288415.1 Deltaproteobacteria bacterium
TCGTCAAGTCCCCGGCCCTCTGGCGGAAATCCCCCATCGGCAAGTGCCCAACCCCTCCGGTCGGACATCCCCCTGCGGCAAGTCCCACCCCCCTCCGGTCGGAAATCCCCCTTCGGCAAGTCCCCCACCCCTCCGGCCGGAAATCCCCTTCGTCAAGTCCCCGGCCCTCTGACAGCAAATCCACATTCGGCAGCCCTCCCGGACCTACGGACGGAGTTGCCCTTCGGCAAGTTCCCCAGACCCTCCGGGCGGAGATTCCCCTTCGGCAAGCTCCCCCCGGTCCTCTGACAGCAAAACCGCATTCTGCAAGGCCTTCCGGCCCTCCAGTCGGAGGTTCCCCTTCGACAAGCTCCCCCGGCCCTCCGGCCGGAGGTTCCCCTTCACCAAGCTTCTCAGACCTTCCGGTCGGAGGTTCCCCTTCGACAAGCTCCCCCGGCCCTCCGGTCGGAGGTTCCCCTTCACCAAGCTTCTCAGACCCCCGGTCGGAGATTCCCCTTCTGCAAGCTCACCTGAGCCTGCCGCTGCAATTCTATCGCCCGCTTCCTGCCGTCCGGTCGGAAGCGGCTCCGCTGATGGCAGCAGGCTTCGGCAAGGAGCGACAGGATCCCCCCTACTTGTTGCCTGAAGACTGCCGAGCCGGGCCTTGCCTCGGCCGGGGCCTCCTTCCCCCGGCAGGCCAGACAGGCCTCCGCGCAGGCAGCGGCTGGAGCCGAACATAGAGCCCTGAAGCTTTCCCCGCTCCGGGAGGGCCGAAGGGAGAGGAAAGGACATAGTGGAAACCCCCCTTAAGGTCATAACGGCTGCCACGGATGACTTGGAAAACCCCGAGGATGCCATCAAGGAGATCAAGGATGCCATAGGGAAGGGCGGGGGCCTCCTGGCCAACTCCGTTGCCATTGTCAGTTGCCCGCCCGATTACGTCATGGCGGGCTTCACGCAGTACCTGGGCGAGCATCTGGACTTTCCCTTCCTGGGGTGCACAACCTCCAACACCGCCACGGAAGGCTCTTCCAGCCCGACCCAGCTCTCCATGATGATCTTCACCTCCGACAGCGTGAGGTTCAGGGTCGGCATGACCGAACCCCTCTCACCCCCCAAGGGCGCGGACTGGAACGATGCGGAAATCCGGAGGCATCTCGACAAGAACTTCCTGGGCCTGTACCAGGAACTCACGGAAGGATTCTCCGCCCCCCCGTCCCTGGCAGTGCCGTTGCTGCCGGACATCCCCGACTACGCGGATCAGCTTGTCTCCCGGGTTCTGTTCGGCCCGCACGAGGACCTGCGCTTTTTCGGCACCAAGGCCGCGGACGTCTACCGCAAAGAGCGCCAGGGCATGCCTATGGTTTTCTGCGATCAGGAGATCTCAAATGATCGCGCCGCGCTCATGGTGTGCGAGGAGGGCCTGAAGCCCCGCTTCTTCCTCTCCGACGTGCTCAAGGAGAACATTATCCGCCGCAAGGCCATCATCACCAAGTCCTCCCGGAACACCCTCTACGAGATTAACGACCGCCCCGTGCCGGAGTTCCTGGAAAGCATGGGCCTGGATTGCAAGAATCTCGACATCTCCCTGAACACCACCCCTTTCGTGCTCCTGTCCAGGGACTACTCCACCCACCACCCCAGGGTCTTCGTCGCCAGCCTGCGGGACGGGGGCATCCTTTTCAACGGAGCCATGCCGGAGGGCATGAGCGTGGCGGTGGCGGTCCTGGATGCCGACGCCATAATAGAGACGGCGCAAAGCCTCTTTTCCCGGGTCGCGGCCCTCCCTGACGTCAAGGCGACCTTCTTTTACTCTTGCCTTGCCCGCCAGACGAACCTGGGCTGGGACGAGCTCAGGGAACTCAGGCTCCTCGAGGCCGCCTGGGAGGGGAACCCGGCCCCCTGGATGCTGGCCTACAGCGGAGGCGAGATCTGCCCTCGGACCCTTCCGGACGGGACTCTCCAGAACGCCTTCCTGTGCTTCACCACCACCGCCCTGGTCCTGTAGGAACAGGGCTTTTAAGACCCGGCCCTGTATGCCGGGAGCAAGTCTTGTATAATCCGACCCAAACGCCCGGCAGGGTCCGGAGCTGGCTCTGCAGTAAGCTTTGCGGCCGGACCTTCCGGGCCGGCGGCGGGCTTTTCAGTTCCCGCCCGGGCTCCGGCGGCCGTGCCGCCGCTCTGCAGCGGCGGGGTTTCCGGTTTCGGCTTGCCGGCTCCTCGGAATTCCGGCTTAGGCTTCGCGTTCCGTTACGCAAAAATCCGGCTTCCGCGGATTTCCGGCTTTCTTGTCTATTCGGCTTCTATTAATCAGCGGCTTTCGGGGCTTTTGGGCGTTCCGGCTTTCCGGCGTTCCGGTCTATTCCGGCTTGCCGAAGGCCCTTTTCCCGAGAGTGAGGTTTTCTTGTCTTTCAGGCCGCCCGCAGGCTTAACCGAAGGCCGGCCTGCCGTCTGGCCCCGCCTCCTCCCTGGCGGGCCAGCCGGAACGCGGTCCTGGCCGGGACCGTCCGGGCCCGGCGATGCCGGGCGCCCGACTCGTTTGGGGCCGGGCGGCGGCGGGCCGGAAGACGGCGCGCCGGGAAGGGGGACAGGGTTTTGAGCGAGATCGTCTTGGCATCGGAAGAGGAGCTCAGGGAACGGGTGACGCAGCTCGAGCGCAAGCTCCAGCGGGCGTCCAGGGAGAACAACCGCCTGGAGAACCTCGTGGAGAGGGCCAACGTCGCCCAGAAGGCGAAGACCGGGTTCTCGAACGCCATCAACTCCGAGAGGGTCCAGCAGGGCAAGTACCTCTCGCTTCTGCTGGAGAACAGCCCGGACATCATCCTGATGCTCGACCGGACCGGGAGTTTCGTGTACTGCACCGACGCGTTCCTCAGGCAGGCCGACATCGCGAGCTTCGGGCTCATCAACGGGAGAGGGTTCGCGGAGATCTTCCCGAGCGAGGAGTTCAAGGGCATGGTCGACGCCTTCTGGGCCGCCCAGGAACGCAAGGAAGGCATGGAGCTGGAACTCTACACCGCCTGGCCCACCGTCTGGGGGGCTCGCAAGAGCCCGCCCCGTAGCTACACTGTGCACCTCACCCCCATGCTTGACCGGGACGGGGCCCCGGAGGGGGCCATAGTCCTTTGCCACGACGTGACCGAGGTGCTTTTGGCCAAGGAGCAGGCGGAAAAGGCCAGCCGGAGCAAGAGCGCGTTCCTGGCCTCCATGTCCCACGAGATCCGCACCCCCATGAACGCCATCATCGGGATGGCGGAGCTGGCCATCCGGGAGAACATCCCCGCCTCCGCCTTCGAGATGATCATGAGCATCAAGAACGCGGGCAACAACCTCCTCTCCATCATCAACGACATCCTTGACTTCTCCAAGATCGAGTCCGGGAGGATGGAGATCGTCGTGGCCGAGTACCTGTTCAGCTCGCTGATCCAGGATGTGGTGGGCATTATCCGGACAAGACTCGCCGAGAAGCCCGTGGAGTTCTTCGTAGACGTGGACAACCGCATCCCCAACAGGCTGATCGGGGACGAGGTGCGCATCCGCCAGGTCTTCCTGAACCTCCTTTCCAACGCCGTCAAGTACACCAAGGAGGGCTACGTCAAGCTTAAGGTGTCGGGGGACTTCCTGACCGAGGGCTGGGTGGACTTCTCGTTCTCCATCGAGGACTCCGGCATCGGCATCAAGCCCGAGAACCTCAAGGAGCTCTTCACCAACTTCACCCAGTTCGACAAGGTGGCCAACAAGGGCATCGAGGGCACCGGCCTGGGGCTGGCCATCACCCGGAACCTCACCCGCCTCATGAACGGCGACATCAAGGTGAAGAGCGAGTACGGCAAGGGCTCGGTCTTCACCGCCCGGCTGACCCAGCGCTGCGTAAGCTACCAGCCCTTCGCGGAGGTGGCTTCCCCCGAGACCAAGCACGTGCTGGTCTATGAGCCCCGGCCCGACTTCGCGGAACTCCTGATGAAGGCCGTGACGGAGCTGGGCGTGACCGACGTGAACGTAGTGGGCGACCCCCTGGCTTTCAGCGAGGAAGCCGGCAAGGGCAGGTACAACTACGTCTTTGTCCCCAACTCCTTCTATTCCCAGGCCGGGCGCATGATGGCGATCATCGAGGAAGACCCGAAAGTGAAGCTGGTGCTCATGGCCGAGAGCCGGGACATGATCGGCCACGGCAACATCACCACCCTCTTCATGCCCGTCTACTCGCTCCCCCTCGCCAACATCCTCAACGACGTCGACATCCGCCAGAACTACCGGAGGCAGGCCTCGTCCCAGGAGCGCTTCACGGCCCCGGATGCCCGGGTCCTCATCGTGGACGACATCGTCACCAACCTCAAGGTGGCGGCGGGGCTCCTCATGCCCTTCAAAGTCAAGGTCGATATCTGCGAGTCCGGTCAGGAGGCCCTGGACATGATCAAGGCCCACAGCTACGACCTGGTCTTCATGGACCACATGATGCCGGGCATGGATGGGCTGGAGGCCACGGCCAGGATCCGGAAGCTTCCGCAGGGCAAGGATCTCCCCGTCATCGCCCTCACCGCCAACGCCGTCTCCGGCGTCAAGGAGATGTTCCTGGAGGCTGGCCTCAACGACTTCATCTCCAAGCCCATCGACCCCACCAAGCTCGAAGGCATCCTGGTGCATTGGATCCCCAAGGAGAAGCACCGCAAGGAGTACCAGGCCGAGGAGGAAAAGAAGCCCAAGAGCCGCAAGCGGGGCGCGGGGCCGTCCCGGGCGGCGGGGGACCCTGCGGGGCTTCGCTCCTCCGCCCCGGCTTCCGCCGCCGAGAAAGCCTTCGCCCCGGAACCGGGCGAGGGAGGCCCTCAGCCGTCTGCCGAGGGCTTGGCGCAGGCCGGTGCCGCAGGCCAGGCGGCGTACTCGAGGGAGTTGCCGGAAGCGGCGGCAGGCTCGGGACTTTCTCCAGGCTGGGGAACTTTCCCGCCCGCAGGGCCTCTCCAGGCTACGGCAGCGGCTTCGGCGGCAGGGAGGCACCTTTCCCCGGCCGCGGCCGCGGCATTCGCGCCTGCCGCCGGCTGGCCGCAAAACTTTGCGCCGTACGGGTTCCCGCCATGGACTTGGCTGTTCCCGCATCAAGCGTTCCCTCCCGGCATGGCTCCCCCTGAAGCGGCATCGGCCTCTCCGGGGCAGGCGCCCGGCCCGGAGGACCCTGCCCAGGCTTATGCCTCAGGGGCAGGCTGCCCGTCTCAGGCCTGCCCGCCCGGAGAGGGGCGCCCGCCTCAGGCTTATCCCTTCGGCCCGGCGTATCCCGGCCAGGCTTATGTTTTCGGCCAGGGGCATCCTCCGTTGGCCTATCCCCCTGGAGCCGGGTACCTGCTTCAGCCCTATCCCCCCGGGGCGGGGTATCCGCCTCAGCCCTGTCCCGCCTTAGCGGGGTACCCGCCCCTGCCCTGCCCTGTCGGGCCAGGGCTTGCGGCCCCTCCCTATCCCGCCGGAGCCGGGTGCCCGCACCAGCCCTATCCTGCAGGGGCGGGGTCCGCTCCCCCGTCATATCCTTCCGGGGCTGGTCACCCGTCCCAGTCATATCCCGCCGGGTCCGATCATCCGCGCCAGCCTTCTCCTGCAGGGGCGGGGGCCGCGCTCCCGGCCCCGATGCCTGGGCTTGATCCCCCAGTTCCGCAAGAGGAGGCTGCCGCTGAAGCTCCTCAGGCCCTCCAAGGTCAACGCGATCCTCAGCTGCCCTTACAGGGCCCCGGCGATCCTGACGGGAATGGCCAGGGCAGCGGAGGCCGTAACGAGGATGGCGCGGTCCTTGTCGGTCCCCATGAGGAAGGTCTAGGCAATGCCGATCCGCACGAGGACGGCCAGGGCTGCGGCGACTTAAGCCGGCAGGAGGCGGTTTATCCGCCCCTGAACCCAGGCTATCCCTCGCCGGGCCCGGGGTACCCGCCTCCATATTCCGGCTATGTGCCTCAGTTTTTTGGCTATTTTCTGCAGAATCCCGTAGGCCTCCCCCTGTATCCAGGCATCTGTCCACAGTATCCGGGCTACCCTCAGCAGTTTCCCGGCTACCTTCAGCAGTTTCCTGGCTATCCCCAGCAGTTTGCGGTCTACCCCCAGCAGCCGCTGGACCAGGGTACCCCTCAGGCTGTTCAGCCTGACCCCCAGACGCCCCAACCTGCCTCCCAGGCTGCCCAGCCAGTCCTCCAGCTTGCTCAGCCCGCCCCTCTGGCAGCCAATCAGGCAGCCCCGGCAGCTTCTCAGGTAGCCCAGTCTGCCCAGCCAGCCTCTCAGGCAGCCCAGTCTGCCCAGCCAGCCTCTCAGGCAACCCGGCCAGTCGGCGCTTACTTGCCGGAGACGGCTGCCGCGCAAGGTTCTGAGGCTCTCCCGATCCCTCAGGTCTGGCAGGTTGCGGCCCGGCTCGGCGCCCAGTCAGGCATCCCGCAGAACCTCTCGCCGGAGGCTGCGGAAGCCAGTCAGGCGCCCTTGCCGGAAGTTTCGCCAGGAGGCTCCCCAAGCGTTGCCCTGGAGCCCTCACCTGGGGGACATCTGACCGTTGGCTCGGAATCTGCGGATATGCCGCCCGGCTCCGCCTCAAACCCGGAAGTTCTTGGGGAAGGCGCAGGAGCCCCTCAGGGAGCCAGGCTGACCGTGCCGCCGAATCCTGGAGAGGATATGCGCCGTGCTCCGGCCGCTGTCTCCGCCGCTGAGGCTGCCTTCGGTCCGGCGGCTTCAGCCCCGATGACCAGCGGATCGGCGGCGCCTCTCAATGCGGCGTCAGAGCCGGTAACGGTTTTGGAGACGGCTCCGGCCCCTGCGGCCGATGGTCCGGGTCCGGCCCAGGAGACGGCTGCGGCCCTTGGGGCCCACGGGCCGCAACAGGCTCAGGAGACGCCGCCCGCCCCCGCTGCACAGGCGCATCCTGGATACGGCGGCTTCAGGGCTGAAGATGAAGGTGAAAGTGAGGACGAGTACGAGGATTACGATGAGGAAGATATCTTCGCGGACTTCAACGTCCAGGGCGTGGACCTGGACGATGGCCTCAACCGCCTGGGAGGCAACGAAGAAGTCTACCTTGAGGTCCTGGACGCCTACGTGCGTTACACGGCCAAAGTGCTCAACGAGGTGACGGAGCCTCCGATCCCGGACAGCCTCAAGGACTACGCCGTGAAGGTCCACGGCATCAAGGGATCGAGCTATAACATCGGAGCCCTGGAGGTGGGCAAGGAGGCTGAAGTCCTGGAACACGCGGCCAAGGCAGGCGATCTCCCCAAGGTTTTGGAAGGCCACGGGGCGTTCCTGGAGACCGCCCGCAAGCTCATCGCCGACCTCAAGGCCTTCCTCGACCGCGTTCAGCCCGCCGAGGACGGAGAACTGGATTCCCAAGACTCCCCTTCCGAGGAAGTCCTCAAGAAGATCCTAGCCGCCTGCGGCACCTTCGACATGGATGCCATGGAGGAGTGCGTGAACGAGCTGGAGAGGCACCGGTACGAGTCCAACTCCGAACTCGTGCCCTGGCTCCGCGAGCAGATGGAGAACCTGGAGTACGATGCCATAGTGGAGCGCCTGGAAAAGGAGCTGGGCGTGGCCGGCTGATGCCGCTCGGAAGACCGCTGACGTAAACTTCAGTCGCTCAGGCTTCCTTGCCCCCAGGCGCCTGGACGTACGGGTTTCCAGTCTTCCTGTCAGCCGAATGGCCATGAGGGCATGCCCTGCTTGCCGCGCCAGGGAGTCCAGCAGCTTGGAGTTCTAAAGTCTGGCTGCACGTGAGCCCAGGGTCAGAGCCAGGTTTTCCCGCATGGGGCTGAAATGGCTCATGCGCTTTGTTGCAGGTCTTTGAGAAGCGTGCTGCTTGCCGCATGACTGTGTGGCGGTTGCGCCTTGCCGCAAGGCCGTGAGGCGGTTGCGCCTTGCCGCAAGGCCGTGAGGCGGTTGCGCCTTACCCCAAGGCCGTGATGCGGTTGAGCCTTGGCGCATGGCCGTGAGGCGGTTGGG
>JAITRL010000309.1 GCA_031288415.1 Deltaproteobacteria bacterium
CGCGGGCAGCGGGAAGCGGGCAGCGGGAAGCGGGAAGCGGGAAGCGGGAAGCGGGAAGCGGGAAGCGGGAAGCGGGAAGCGGGAAGCGGGAAGCGGGAAGCGGGAAGCGGGAAGCGGAAGCCTGAAGCGGAAGCCGCGAAATAACTTCCCGCCAGGGAAACTCTCGGCCGGAGCGGAGGGCGCGGCACGCCCTAAGGCGCTGAATCAGAGGATAAAAGTCGGCGAGGGCGTTGGGCTCGAAAGGGCCTCAAGAACCTGGCTGGAATATGGCCGCAAGGCAACGGCTTTGAGAGCCCTTGCGGAAGCATGGGAAACGGGAGGCGAGGCGGAAACGGGAGGCTAGGCTAACTCGGGCAGAGAGGTTTCGGCTGGAGATGAGAGAGAGGAAAGCCATGGCAAGCTGGAACTCGCAGGCGCGGGAAACGGCAGAAAACAGGCTCAAAAACGCAAGGACACCTGAAAACTAGGCAAGGGCATGGCGAGCGGGCAAGGGCGGGGCGAGCAGGCAAGGGCAGGGCGACTGGGCAAGGTCAATGGGGGGCAAGGCAAAGACTGGGGAGAACAGGTCAGGGAATTGCGGGGAAATGCTTGGGGTGCGGCGCGTAGAGGTTGAAAATATGGCCGTCGTAAAGGCAAGTCAGGCCGTTGCCCAGGGGAACGCCCTCCGTAAGGGACGGGAAGGCGATTGGCGCGTTGGCGTAAAGCCGCTGCGGCTCGCCGGAAATCACGGCGACGCGGCGGGAATTCCTGCGGAAAGCCTCAACGGAGCGGCGGGAATTCCTGCGGAAAGCCTCAACTGAGCGGCGGGAATATCGGCATAATCCGCCCCTGTCAGCCGCAAATACCTGCGGAAAGCCTCAATGATACGGCGGAAATTCAGGCGTAATTCGCTCCGGCGCGCATGGAATTCCGGCTGAAAACGGCAGCTTTACAGGCGAGGCTCCGAAGGAAAGGCGCCGAGATTTAGCCGAAAGGCGGCTTCAGCCGGCGCGGCAAGGGAATTTCCGCGCCGTAGAACGTTTCCGGGCGCCCCGAAAATAACGCGGCGGGGCGGGACATCCTCCGCGGCGCCGCCTTTGAGGCGGTCCGCGCCGCGGACTGAGGCCGCCAAGGTCCCTGCTGCGCGGGGTGCCGTGATTTTTTTTTTCGGAAGGTAAAATTTTTTTTACTTGCCTTTGCCGCAGGGAAGTTCAGGCAAAAGCCGCGGGTAATCGAAAGTTTCGCCGGCAACGTTTGGTTTTTAACCGGACGGTCCGGGATTTTTCTCCGGGGGAAGAGGGATTTTTTGATCCTGAAGGTGGATCTGCGGGCTCCGATTTGTGATATTGACCATGAAGGG
Source organism: Deltaproteobacteria bacterium (assembly GCA_031288415.1). Classification (GTDB taxonomy): domain Bacteria; phylum Desulfobacterota; class Desulfarculia; order Adiutricales; family Adiutricaceae; genus JAIRZX01. Next base: position 1,340 of record JAITRL010000309.1, read on the forward strand.
ACGGCCCGCCAAAGCCGTCCCCCGGGAAGGTGGCCTCCCGTGATCTTCCGTCAGGGAACGCGGGGGGGCAAACAGGCGCGCGAGCGCCGCGCCCGCCCCGCGCTTCCGAGGAGGCGCCTTCCAGTGGTTCTCCGCCACGTTTTCCTTAGCGGAAACGGCCCTCCAGCCGGAAACGGGTTTTCGGAAGGGCCTGCGCGGACCCCGGGCTTCGGCCCGGAAGGCCGTGCCGGCCGGCCCGAAGCCGATGGAGGGCCAGGAACGGGCCGCGGAAGGCCGTTTCCCCGCCCGGCGGCGAAGGCCGCGCAAGTCCCGGGGCCGCGCCCGGAGGGAATAGGGGCTCTCCGGTCGCGCCCGGGCCTTACGGCCCGAAGGCTGCAGGGGAACAGCGGGCGCCAGAAGGGGGCGTCCGGGGGGGCGAAAGCCCCCACCGCCGCGGGAGAGGCCGCTGGGTCTTTTCCGCGGCGGGGGCCTTCCCAGGCTCTGGTTAGGGAACAGTAAAGAGGTAGCGGCCGGTCCTTTTTCGAGGGGGGACCGGCCGTTTTTTTCCAGGCCTGTACCGCGGCGGAAATCCGTTGAGCCTGGTAGCCCGGGGCGGCAGCGAAAGCCCGTTTCGCCTCATGGATTTGCTGGATGCGGGGTCAAGGGCGGCCCGGCGCCAGGGGCTCTCCGGGAACCAGCGGTTTCGGGCGCGCCGTGCCCCGTGGCGCCGGACAGATTCCGCCTTCCCCGATGGCTTAAGGCTTGCGGGCTTCCCCCTGGAGGCCCCCGGGTCGCCGAGGGCCGGCTAGTGGCCCGGGCGGCCCGGCCTCAGCTTCCGGGGCTGGCTTTCGTGACGCTCAGAGAGCCCCGGTGTGCTATGATGCACGGCGCGCCCGGAATCCGGCCGGGCGCCTCTCGGATAACTTTCCCCGGCATGCCTTGATACCGGCCGGGCGGCCGCGGGGCACGGGTTTTCCCGCGCCCCCGCCCGCGCTCAGCCCGGCCCTTGAGGGCGAGAAGTTGCTCTCCTACCGCCTGGGTCCCGCAAGCGACCCCTTCCACGACATTTTCAGCTCCCGCGGCTGGCTAACGGACTACGACCCCCCGGGGGAGTTCCCCTTCTGGGTGAACCTCGAGCCGACCAACGTCTGCCAGCTGGACTGCCTCTTCTGCTCCCGCAGGCTCTCCCGGAGGCCTCCAGGCTTTCTGGACCTGGGCATGGCCAGGGAGATCTTCGACGAGGTCAAGGGGCGCCCGGGCGCGGCCGTGAGGCTCACGGGCTGGGGGGAGCCTCTCGCGCACCCCCGGATAGGGGAGCTGTGCGCCGAGGCCAAGAGGCGCGGGATCAGGCTCAAGATCTACACCAACGGGCTCCTGCTCACGGAGCGCCTCTTCGATCAGCTCGCGGACATGGGCGTGGACGAGATCCAGTTCTCGCTCCAGGGCCTTAGCGGCCCCCAGTACGAGTTCAACCGGCGGGGGGCCCGCTGGGAGGACCTGCGGGCCCGGATGCTCATGGCGGCGGCCAGGCGCGGGGAGCGTCGGAGGCCGTATCTGAGCATACTCACGTCGGTCCTGGCCTCGGAACTGGAGGGCCATGATCCGGCGGCGTTCTGTTCCCGGTGGCTCCGGTCGGTCGACAAGGTGGCGGTGGACCTCACCAACCTCAACTTCGTCTCCGCCACGGAGGAGGCCCGTCCGCACCTGGGCCGCCAGTCCCAGGGCCTCATCCGGGGCAGGTGCGTGGACGTGTTCCTCGCCCTGGAGGCCAAACACGACGGGGCTCTGCAGTTCTGCGGCCAGGATGCCGACGGCAGGGACTGCCACACCATAGGCCGGTTCGGGGAGATGAGCCTGGCCGAGGCCTGGCGCCATCCCCGCATGGAGGCCCAAAGGGAACTGGTGGGCCGCGGCCTGGGGCACGACGGCTCCCCCGTCTGCCGGAACTGCTACCACAACACGACCAAGTACGATCTTTTCAAGAAGGCCCTGGCGGCCGAGGATTCCGCCGCGGAAAGCGGCGGGGCCCGGGCTTCGGTTTCCCCGGCCGGGCCGGAGGCCGCCGCGGAAAGCGGGCCTCCGGGCGCCGGAAGGAAAGCCGCCGTCGCTGCAGGGGCTTCCGGAGGTTCCGGAGAGCGCCCGCGCGGGAAGGGCGCGGCGCGGAAAGCGGAGGGGACCGGCGAGGGACAGGCGGCCGCCGGCAGGGCCGGAAGGAAGGCCTCCAGCCCTGCGGCTGCATCGGCATTCCCTCAGGGAGAGGCAAGGACTGGCCCTCCTCAGGGAGAGGCCGGGCAGGCTCCAAAGAGGAGTTCCCTGTGAACCCCTTCGCGCAGTCCGGCCGCGCCAGGAACGAGGCGTCGGCGAGGATCCTCGCGGCCACCCTCACGCTCCTGTCCAGGGAGCAGCGGGAGCTTCCGCCGCCGCATTCCCTGTGGACCCCGCACCTGGATTCGGCCCAGGTGCGCGAGGCCTCCATGCTGGTCGCGGAAGGCAAGGCCCAGGTGATCTGGGCCGACGAAAGCCATCCGGCCAGGGGACTCACGCTTTACCGGGAGAGGCTGCTCGAGACGGAGCTTCTGGGCTACGGCTCGGCCATGCTCCAAGGCCCTTTCCTGGTGGACCCGGAGGCCGACGGCCGCCAGAGGAAGACCAGGGACATGGCCGCGAAGGCTCTGAGCGCGGCCGCCGTCAAGGGAGCGAGGTTCCTGTCGGTCAAGACCTACCACGATCCTGCGGTGCTCAGGGGATTTTCGGACGCCGGCTTCCGGCTGGCGGAGGTGATCAGCTGCCTGGAGGGGCCCCTGGGCGATCCGGCGGCGGAGCCGGAACGCTCTTCCCAGAGGTCAGGGGGCATACGGATCAAGGGGACCGAAGACGCCGATCCCGCGGAAATCCTGGACGCCCTGGGGGATCTCTTCTACGATGGCCATCACCTTCACGGGCCGTTTCTGCCGGAAGGCTTCTCCGGGAGGCTGTGGCGCATGGTGGCTGCGCGGGATCTCGCCTCCCCGGCGTGCTCTTCAGTCATGGCGGTGGACACCCGCCTGAACGTCCCGGTGGGCCTGGCCGTGGGCGCGGTAAGCGCCGGGAGGGCCTTCCTCACCATTTTCCACGTCGCGGAGCGGCGCCGGGGCCAGGGCTTGGGCAGGCTGCTCCTGTCGGGGCTCTCCGGGGCCATGTGGGAGAGGGGGGCCAGGACCTTGTCCGTGGAGACCGCCTCCTGGAACCTCCCCGCGCTGTCCCTTTATCTGAACGCGGGCCTGCGGCCCCGCGCCCCTCTGGCGGCGCTCCATCACGCGCCATGAGCTCTCGGAGGCACGGAGCGCGCAGAGCGTGTCCGGAGGTTGCTCCGGCCTGGCGCCGAGCGCGCCAGGCGCGGAATCGTACCGTTTGCGGCGCCCGTTCCGGTCACGTCCGGCGCCCTGGGCGAAAGATCAAGCCGTGATGCCAGGGCGCGCCCGGCGCGCTGCCTTCCAGGCCGTGCCGGCTTGCCGCGCGGGATCAAGCGCAACCGCCGGTAGGCGATCTGAGGCCAAGCCGGCCTGCGAGGCGTGAAGGCGGAAAACCGTCTGGATGACTGGCGGGAAAAGGACACATGCGCTCGCGGCGGGGCGTTAATGATGTCAGGCGATGAACCTACGGCCGGAGATGCCGCAGGTCGAGGGAAAATGTCCGGAAGAGACGGAAAACCCGGCAAAGGGCATGTCATTGTCGGCGCGTTTCGCTGCGGCAGGCCGCGGATTGCCGCAACGGGTAAAGAGAAATAGGTTGTTTAAGCATACCGTAGAGATAAAATAATCTAATGTCGCTATCTTTGACGCTAGGAATTCTGTCTGACCGCCTGTAGACGCAGGCCTTGACATCAACGCCAGGATCAGGTAAAAGCGGCGGTGCAGGCTTAGAAGGCCTGCGCATCCCCAAAAACCCCGTTGAAACCCCCTCTAAAACCCGGATCAGCCTAGCAGGGCATCAGGCGCGGACAGTATCGGCGCCTGCGCGCGGAACGCGCCTTACACG
>JAITRL010000317.1 GCA_031288415.1 Deltaproteobacteria bacterium
TTTCCCCGCGACCGACGCCGATGCCATGCCCGTCGCCGAACTTAGGCGTTTTCTCCCCGGGAGAGGCGGCCGGTTTTCGGCGGCGGCGAAAACCCCCGGACACGGGATTCCGCCAGACCTGCCAAACAAGATCATCCCCGTTTCGTTTTACCCGCTGAAACCCAAAGAGCGCGCCGAGCCTCCCCCGGGCTTTAACAGGGATGCGGTTGAACTGCTGATCGTCGAGTCGGAGGAGGAGAGGAGGGCAAGGGACGTCGCCAGGCACGTGCCCTGCGCGGGAGCCGTTTTACAGGAATACTACACGTCCCTGGACATTGACTTCATGCCGCGCGTGACCGTCATCTGCGGGCCGAAAGTCAGCCCCAAGGAGACGGCGCGGACGGATTTCGGCTGCCTCGTCTTCAGGCCCGAGCTGATTTTTTTGGCGGACACCGACATAGGCGGGCTATTGTCCGAAGCCAAGGAAAAGCTCGAGTCAGGCCGGAAGATCACCCGCCTTCAGCTTGTACAGGCTTTTGTCGGCCCCCGGGACCTGCGAAACCCTGGACCCGGAGCCGCTTCGGCTTTGCCTGGGCTTCGCCTCCGACCCAGCCCTCAGCAGCGTGCGCCTGGCCCGCGCCGTCGCAGCGGAGGCGATGAAGCCGTATTCCCGGAGCTTCACCTCGGAAACCTGGAAAAAAGTGATAAGAGGCACGCGCATGGAAGAGTACGTGGACGAGTATGACCTTAGAATCATACAGAAGACTAGGCAGGAGACTAAGGCTGACTTGGCCTTGAACCTCTTGAAGGCTGGCATCCAGCGCCAGATCATAATCGAAAGCTTCGGCGTCACCGAGCGGTGGCTGCAGGAGCTGGAAGAGAGGCTGAAAGGGGGGCCGGTCTCCGGCTGAATCTCCCGGGCCTGGAGCGGGCCCCGGAGCCCGGATGCCTGCAAAGCCCGGGCACGGGTTCAAGCCCCGGTCTTAGCCTGGCCGGCCGGAAGGCCGCCCTTAAAGAGACGGCCGCTTGGCCGGCGGCGGCGAAATCCCCCGGAAACGAGATTCCGCTGAACCTGCCGAACAAGATCGCCGTTGCCCCGTTTTACCCGCTGAAACCCAAAGAGCGCGCCGAGCCTCCCCCGGGCTTAAACAGGGATGCGGTCGAGCTGCTGATCATCGAGTTGGAAGAGCAGAGGAGGGCAAGGGACATCGCCAGGCACGTGCCCTGCGCGGGAGCCGTTTTACGGGAACACTACACGTCACCGGAGATTAACTTCAGGCCGCGCGTGACCGTCGCCTGCAGGCCGAAAAGTCAGCCCCAAGGAGACGGCGCGGACGGATTTCGGTTGCCTCGTCTTCAGGCCTGACCTGATCTTCCTGGCGGACACCGGCATAGGCGGGCTCTTGTCCGCCGCCAAGGGCAAGCTTGAGTCAGGCCGGAAAATCACGCGCCTTGAGCTTGTGCAGGCTCTTGTCGGCCCCCGGGACCTGCGAAACCTTGGACCCGGAGCCGCTCCGGCTTTACCTGGACTTTACTGCAGGCCCCGCGCCTTAGGCAGCGGCCTAGCCAGCGCCGTGGCCGGGGAGGCTACGAAGCCGTATTCCCGGGGCTTTGCGCCGGAAGCCCGGAAAATGGTGATAAGAGGCACGCGCATGGAAGAGCGCGTGGACGATTATGACCTTAGGATCATTGAGAAGTATAAGGCTGACTTGGCCTTGAACTTCTTGAAAAACGGCTGCCCGCGCCAGATCATAATCAAAAGTTTAGGCGTCACCGGGCATTGGCTGCAGGAGCCGGAAGAGAGGCTGAAAGAAGGGCCGGCCTCCGGCTGAATCTTCCGGCCCTGAAGCGGCCTCAGGCGCCCGGATGCCTCCCAAGTCCGGGCATGGGTTCAGGCGGCGGGCGATGCCGCGCCGGCCGGCAGGCCGCTTGCGCGCCGCGCGGCAGCGCGGGCGGCCTTTTAGACCTTGTGCACCACGTAGGTCACGACTCCCCAGATCGCCGCGTCTTCGCTGTCCGTTATGTCGAACTCCGGGTATTCCGGGTTCTCGGGGACGAGGTACACCCTCTTGCCCTTCACCCGGAGCCGCTTGACGACCAGCTCGCCTTCCCATGCGGCGACCACGATTTTCCCGGACACGGGACTGCGGGAGCGGTCCACCACCAGGAGGTCCCCGTCGCGGATCCCCGCATCCCGCATGGAATCGCCCTTCACGCGGAGGAAGAACGTGGCGGGGGGGTTCTTCACGACCAGCTTGTGGAGATCCAGCTGCTCCTGGACGTAGTCCTCGGCGGGAGACGGGAAGCCGGCCGACACCGGGACGAAGAAGAGCGGAAGGCCGCCCCTGTCCGGATCCGGCGGCGCCGGCACGAAGAGCGTGAACCTGAGGCGGGCGATATCGAGGCCTTCCAGGCCTCCCCCGTCATCAGCGGCGGCGGCCGGCCCCGGCACGGCCCGCGCCTCATGCCTGTCCCGCGCCTCCGGCGCCTTCCCCGCCCCCCTCTTGACGCCGCCTGCGGCGGCCCTGGCCTTGTCGGCTGCCATGTCTGTCAGTTGACCTCCCTGTCTCCCGCAAGGCCGGATTGCCGCGCCCGCAGCGCCCCGCCGGCACGAATGACCCGCCCGCCCAGGGCGCGCCCTTCCCCGCCTGCGGCTTCCGCATGAGCCCGCAGCCTCCTGACGGCCGCGGCGGCTTCCGCATGGGACCGCAGTCTCCTGACGGCCGCGGCGGACTCCGGAAAACGATGTCAGGGGGCGCCAGGCCCCGGAAGGCCAGGAAGGCAAAACAGGCCGCCGCCGCGCCGGCCGCGAAGCGCGTGAACGCAGTATACCTGAAGCCTTGGCGGGCCCTCAAGGCCCGGGGGGAGAGGCTCCCCGCCGGCCCTCCCAAGGCTGCCCCGATCGCTTCCGCGCCTCCGGAAAGGCTCCCCAGGCGCCCTCAATGACCTTCAACGAGCCCGGAACGCTCAAGGCGCCCCTGCGGCGCCCCCGCTTTCCGGCCCGCTCCGGGAGCCGGAAGGAGAACCGCGGCCTAATCTTCGGAAGGCACGAGCCTTCCGTCCACGAACCTGTCCCCGTGGCTCTCGGAGGACTCCACGCGCGCGGGCCTGTTCAGGGAGTCCACGAAGACCACCTTGGGCCGCCAGGAGCGCGCCTCCTCCGGGCTCACGGAGCAGAAGGCCATGACGATCAGGAGATCCCCCCGGCAGGCCAGGCGCGCCGCGGCCCCGTTGACGCAGACCATGCCGGAGCCGCGGGGCCCCGCGATGCAGTAGGTCTCGAAGCGGGCCCCGTTGGCCAGGTTGACGGCGAGTATCCTCTCGTACTCCAGCAGGCCTGCCGCCTCCAGGAGATCCGCGTCCAAGGTGACGCTCCCCACGTAGTCGGCGTCGGTGGCGGTGACGGCGGCCCTGTGGATCTTGGACTTGAGCATCTCCAGCAGCATCTTCAGCGGCCTGCCGGCCTGCGGGCGCCGCCCGCGGGGTCGAAGATGACGTTGTCGATGAGCCGCGCCCGGCCCAGCCGGGCCGCCGCGGCGATCAGGGTCTCGCCGCAGGCCTCCGCGGCGGGCTGGAGATCGCAGGTGGAGACCGCCTCCACGTATTCCGCCTCGAAGCGGGGATCGGAGGCCAGGGTCTCCAGGACAAGGGCGCGGGCCTTCTCCAGATCCCTGCCGCCCCCCTGGAGGTAACCTTCCGCCGCGAGGAGCGCCCGCCGCAGGAGGGGGGCCGCCCGGCGCTCGTCGGGGGTCAGGTAGGAGTTGCGGGAGCTCATGGCCAGCCCGTCGTCCTCGCGCACGGTGGGGCACGGGACCATGGCCACGTCCAAGTCCAGGTCACGGGCCATGCGCCTGAGTATGAAGAACTGCTGGGCATCCTTGAGCCCGAAGTAGGCCCGGTCCGGCGCGGCTATGTTCAGGAGCTTGAGGACCACGGTGCACACCCCCCGGAAATGCCCCGGCCGGGAGGCCCCGCAGAGGCGGGCGGCGAGGGCCGGGGCCTCGACGAGGGTCGAAAAGCCCGGCGGGTACATCTCCGCCGCCTTGGGCATGAACAGCACGTTGGCTCCCAGGGCCTTGAGGAACGCGGAGTCCCGCGCCGGGTCCCGCGGGTAGGCCTCCAGGTCCTCGCCGGGCCCGAACTGGGAGGGGTTCACGAAAACGGAGACCGCGGTGCGGGAGTTCTCCGCGAGGCTCCTCTCCACCAGGCTGCCGTGCCCGCGGTGAAGGTACCCCATGGTGGGCACGAGCCCCACCGAAAGGCCCTGCGCGCGCCAGGCGCGGCAGCGGGCCTTCATCTCGCGCGCGGAGGTCACCGTCTCCATGCGGCCTCCCGGCGGAAGCCAGCGGCCGCCCGGCGGGGCCTGGGCTTCCTGTCGTCGCATCGGGCAGTCATGGGATACGGCTCCTCGCTTTCCCCGCCGCTTGCCTGCGGGGTTCCGCGGCGCGGCAGCCCCAAGGCGGCCTTCTTTCCCGCGCCAGGGCGCCTTTCCTTCCCGCGGCCGGCGGCCCCAGGCGCGCCGCGCGGGCCTCAGGCCGCGCCAAGGCGGCCGGGAGCCGCCGTCCTCCGCTTAAACCCGCCCCTGCGGGCTCAAGGCCGTGCCCGGCAGGCCCGGGCGGCCCGGGCGAGGGGGGTCGGCTAATAGAGCTTGGCCAGCTTCTGCGGGGCGTTGAAGGTGTGTTCCGGGCCAGGGAAGGTCCCCGCCTTCACGTCGGAGACGTATTCCGCGAAGGCCCGCTTGATAAGGCCTCCCGCGTCGGCGTACTGTTTGACGAACTTGGGCTGGAAGCCCTCGAAAAGACCCAGCATGTCGTGATAGACGAGGATCTGGCCGTCGCAGCCCGGGCCGGCCCCTATCCCGATGGTGGGGATGGAGAGGGCCTTGGTGAGCTCCTCCGCCGTGTGGGCCGGCACGCATTCCACCACCACCGAGAACGCCCCCGCCTCCTGAACCGCCAGGGCATCCCTCATGAGCCGCTCGGAGTCGTCGCCCTTGCCCTGGACCTTGAGGCCGCCCATGGCGTTCACGGACTGGGGCGTGAGCCCTATGTGCCCCATGACGGGGATGGAGGCGTCCACGATGGCCCGGATCTGCGGGGCCACGGCCACGCCGCCCTCGAGCTTCACGGCCTGGGCGCGGCCTTCCTTGACGAGCCGGCCCGCGTTCAGGACGGCGTCGGCCACGGACACCTGGTACGACATGAAAGGCATGTCCCCCACCACCATGGCGTTCTGGACCCCTGCCGCGACGGCCCGGGTGTGGTGGATCATCTGTTCCATGGTGACCTGGAGGGTGTCTGGCAGGCCCATGACGACGTTCCCGAGGGAGTCGCCCACCAGGACAGCATCCACGCCGCTCTGGTCAACCAGGCGGGCGATAGAGTAGTCGTAGGCCGTGAGCATGGTGAGCTTGTCCCCGAACCGCTTGGCCTGCGCGAACCTCGAAACCGTCTTTTTTGCCGGCATCCTGCCTCCCTTGTCCCTTCCGCGACCCTGCGCGGGCCCGCAGGCGCGCCGCATGGCCGCGGGGCGCCGTTGCCCCGGTCCCGGCATCGGGCGCCGCAGGGCGCCGCCGTTCCGGTCCCGGCATCGGGCGCCGCCGGCCCCCCGGCCGGCGGCGCGCCACGGAAGGCCTCAGCCCCCCGCGGAATCCGGCGCGAAGGGCTCCAGCGCCTCCGCGAGCGGCCCGAAGTCCCTCTCCGGGTGCTTCAGGCGGGAAAGCTCCACGAGCTTCAGGCACAGCCTGCGGTAGAGTTCCCGATCATGCCCCGCGAGCGCGGCGAGATGCGCCCGCACGGTGCCCGCGTCGCCGCGCTCGACCGGGCCCGTGAGGGCCCCTGCGGGCCCCCGCTCCGCGACCGATTGCGCGTTCCTGAGCATGAGGCTCAGGAGGCCGGGCACGGAATCCGCGAGGCCTATGGACCTGAAGAGGCCCTCCCCCATGAAGGCGAGGGCCACGGCGCAGTTGCTGACAAGGGCCGCGGCGCAGTGGTAGAGGGCCTTGTCGGCCTTGCCCACCACGCCGGCAGCGATCCCCAGGGCCGCGCAGACGGGGGCGAGCCTGTCGAGGGCTTCAGGGTCCCCCTCGACGGCGTACAGGGCATCCGCCAGAAGCCGCCAGGAGCCTTCGCGGTCCGGCACGGCCATGAGCGGGTGGAGAGAGGCGCCGAAGCCCCCCGCCTCGGCGAGGCCCGCGAAGGCCTCGGAGGACAAAAAGCCGCTGGTGTGGCACAGGACCTTGCCGCGCGCCCTGCCGCCGCCGGACAGCGGCTTCCAGACCGCCGCCACGGCGTCGTCCGGCACGGTCAGGAACACGATGTCGGAGTCCTCCAGCAGGGCCTCCGGCTCCCGGTAGGCGCGCGAGCCGGTGAAGGCCGCCGCCCCTTCGGCCGAAGCCAGGGTCCGCGAGGCGTAGCCGGTCAAGGAGACGCCCCTTTCGGCCATGAGCCTGCCCAGGGAAAAGCCCACCTTGCCGGCGCCTATGAAGCCGATTCTGGTCACGTGAGCTCCACCCGGGCTCCGCCGCGCGGAGGGCGCGGCGGCGGAAAGGATCGTTGTCTGACTGATCCGATGATACCCGCCTCGCGGGGCTTTTTCAAGAACGCTCCCTCGCCCGCCCGACCGGTACGGGGGAGCGGGCCTTGCCGGCCCCGGCCCGTTTCCGCCGCCGCGGCCTTGGAGAGAGGGGGGCCGGGGCCTTCATTCCCCCAGGGCGCGGCTTCCGCCCTCCGCAGGCGCGGCTTCCGCCCCCCGCGGGCGAGGCTTCCGCCCCCCGCGGGCGAGGGGCCTTCATTTCCCAGGAGGCGCCGGTTGAGCTATCCGCAGGAGCGGCTTTAGCCCTGGGCGCCGCTTCTTCCTTGACCGGCCGCCCCTGAAAGATCCCTTTCCCCGCCCGTCTGCGGCGCGCCCTCCGCCTGCGGTTCCGGGCTGGCCTTGCCCGCCCCGGAGACGGGGAGCCGCGCCAAAGGCCTTGGCCGGCAAGGGCCTCGGCTCAGGGCCTCCGGGTCCGCGCGCCGCGGCCTGGGGACCCGCTCCGCGCCTTGCCCCTGCTGAAAGGCCGCCGGAGGGGCTGAGGCCGCCGCCGCGCGGGCGGCGCTGCCGGAAGCGGGGTTCCCGTTACGCGCAAGGCCCCCGCGCGATCATGGGAAGCCTGCCGTTCCCTGCCTGTCCCGGAAGCCCGGAAAAGCCCCCGGCAAGGCCCCGGAGCGCGGCGCGGCCGCGCGCGCCGGAATCGGAGGGGAAACCCCGCGGTTCACGCCGCAGGAGACGGGGCGCGAGGCGCCGGGAACCCCGCCCGCGCGCCCGGGCGAGGGGCCACGCGCCCCGGCAGGCGGGCCCGCGCCGAATCGGGACTGGAGCGCGCGCCCGCAAGGCGCTCAGGCGGCGCGCCCCGGCGCCCCTCCCGGGCCGCGCTTCAGTTGGGGATGCTGCCCCCCATGATCTGGTCCAGGGGGCCCATGCACTCCGCCACCTCGGGGTCCTGTCTGTAACGGCCGATCTCCCCGGCCAGCGACCAGGCCTCGGCGGCCCCCCCGCTCTTGTAGATGCCGGCGCACAGCGCGACCGCCGCCCGGGCCCAGTTCAGGAGAAAAGGCGGCTCGCGGTGCATGTCGGTGTCAATGAGGATAAAGTGGCTCCTGGCCTCCTCGAGCATGCCGCCCGCGGCGTAGTAGGAAACAAGGTTCGTGGAGGCGAGGAGCTTCATCTCCAGGGCCGTCTGGGAGCGGTCGGGGTTGGCGGCGATCCTCCCGTAAACTGACGAGATGCGGGCCGAGTCCTTCAGCATGAGACAGAACGGGAGCATGTTGGTCTCGGCGAAGAGCCGGCACTGCCGCACTGCCGGGGAGTCGCCGAGGGCAAGGAGGGTCTCGTAGACGGCCTCCATCTCGTAGAGGGCCTTGACGCTCCGGCCGCGCAGGAGACAGCCCGTGACCAGGGCCGTGGCGGCCTGGGCGATCCAGTCTTCCTGCTCCTGCCGGCCCAGGCGGCCGGTCATGCGGGCGAAGAGGCCCTTGGCCTCAGGGAGCCTCCGGCGCTCCGCGAGCGCCGTGACCAGCTGCGCCGCGCAGGCGCAGAACTCCTCGGAGGGCCCGGAGCGCTCGACGGCCTCCAGGTAGAAGGGCCCGTCCCCCAGGTGCTCCTCGGACTGGCAGCACACAAGGGCGAGGTCGCGTCCCAGAGCCGCGAGCCGGACATAATCGGAGCCGGTGGAGGAGAAGTCCGAGAGGCCCTCGTAGAGCTCGCGGACGACGAGCCCCTTGCCGAGAGGGATCAGGTGCGCCCCCATGGTCAGGACCGCGTTGAAGCGCATCTTCACGAGGCGGTCGAGGCACTTGAGAAGCCGCTGGCGTTCCGGGGCCTCGGGCAGGGGCGGCGGGGTCCGGCGGACAAGGCCGAAAGGGAAGTCCTGGCCGAAATAGCTCACGTACGCGGTCATGGGGGCCATGGGCTGAGGCTCCGGCTCAGGAAGCCCCTCAAGGCCCGACTCCCGGACGAGCGTGGCCCGCAGGGCGTCGGCGAGTTCCGCGATAAGGCAGTAGTAGGGGAGGGACTCCTCGGCCAGCCCTTCCCTCAGCGACAGGGTGAGGATGTTGAAGGCCGCCATGGCGCGGCTCTCCAGAAGCTCCCAGGGGAGCGCGTCGCCGGGCATGGCGGCGAAATGCCGCTCGGCCGCCTCCCTGTCCCCCTGAAGCGACGCGAAGAGGACCAGGCAGCAGGCGACCTGCACGGTGAAGGGGGTCTTGGCCTCGGGGTGGATGCTTTCCGCGAGCCGCGCCGCTGCCCCGGCGGCCTTGCCGAAGCGCCCGGCGGCGCACAGCCCGAAGACTGACCCCGCCTCCGTCCGCAGGCGCGCCTCGGCGAGGCGCGTGAGCGACCCGCCGTCCATGGTGTCCACCAGGGGCCGGAGGATCTCCAGGGTGTCGGCCGCGGCGGCGTTGACCCCGGCCAGCTCCGCCGCCAGCTGATCGAGGGTGCCTTCCATGAAGTGCCGGAAATAGCCCTGCGACAGGTTCTCCGTCAAGGCGGCGTAGTCCTCCACGTAACCCAGTATGCGGTCCACTGTCGCGCGCATGTCCATGGCGTGTCCTCGGCTCCGCGCCTGAGGGGGGCCGCGCGGGCGCGGGTTCCGCCGGGGGGCGGATGGAGGGGAAAAAGGGGGGGAAGCCTCAGGGGAGCCGTCCGCCGGAAAACGGCGGCGCGGGTTGCATTGGCCCGCAAGTCAAGGGTAACCGCGCTCCCGCGGAGTGTCAATAGCCGGGCCGGCCGGTCCCGCGCCTCGCCGGGCGAGGCGGCGCTGCCCCCGCCGCGGGGCCAAACAGGGAAAAAGGGGCGGCCGCCTCCGGGCGCGCGGGCGCGCCTTAAGCCGGGAAGCCGAGACGGCCCCGCAGGGATGCGGGAGCCGGCCCCATGCCGCCAGAAGCCGCGGCCGAGGACGGCCGGCGGGCCGGCGCGCGCCCGCTGATCCGGCGCAAGGCGCGCGGCCGCGGGGCAGGCCGCGGCCTGCGGGAGAACGAGGAAAGTTGAGGGCAGGCGCCGCGGCTTGCCGGGAACGGCGCGCCTCCCTCAGCCCTGCCCTGCCCCGTCCCCGCCGGAGGCCGGGCGGGCGCTCCCGCTCCCGCCCGCGGACCCCCTCCCTCCCGCCCGGGCCCCGATCGCGAGGCAACCCAGGGCGGCCGCGGACGCCAGAAAGATCATGAAGGCGAGCGGCATGTCCACCAGCCTCGCGGCCGGGCCGAGGCCCGAGCTGACGGCGCCTGCCGCCGCGAACTGCATCACCCCCAGCATGGATGAGGCGCTGCCGGCGTGGCGCCCGCACTCGTTCATGGCCAGGGCGGCGGAGTTGGCGGCCACGAGCGGAACGGGGGCCAGGCAGGCCAGGATAAGCGCAAGCATCGCGGCGGCTCCGGGGAGGCCCAGGATCCCGCAGCACAGGGTGACCGCCAGGGAGGCCGCGCACATGACGGCGAGGGCCCCGCGCATGATCGCCGCCTGGGAAAAGCGCCTGAGGAGCGGGAAGTTGGCCTGGCTAGCTGCCGCCAGGACCAGGGAGAAGGCCGCGAAGGTCCAGCCGTATTCCGCCTCGCCGAAGCCGTAGCTCCCCATGAGCAGGCCCGGCGACCCGCTGATGAAGGCGAAGATGGCGGCCCCTCCCCAGGAGCCGCCCAGCGCGGTCCACAGGAAGCGGGGGCGCCTGAGGACCGTGAAAAGGCTCT
>JAITRL010000342.1 GCA_031288415.1 Deltaproteobacteria bacterium
ATCGGGGGGAAGGGCCGGTTCCTCGACCCGCTGGAAAAGGCGCTCAGGGACGTCGGCCCCGAGGGCCCGCCTGAGGCGGAGGGCCCGGGCTTCAGCGACGCCTTTTCCCGCCGCGCCTACAACTGGACAGGCAGAAATTTCGGCACGGGCACGGGCGTGGACTTCAGGGCCCTGACGGACGTTTACCTCGGGATCGCGCATTTCGCCCAGAACGCCTGCATCGATCCCGAGGCCCCGCGCACGGTCGGGGACATGCTGAACGCCCTGGCGGGCCTGATCCCCGGGATCACCCCGGACGCCGCGGGCGTGAGGCTGCTCCTGAAGCGCATGGCGCATCAGGAGTACCCCAACTCGCTGCAGAAGGCCCTGAAGCGGCTGTCGGAAAAGGATGATCCCGCTGGGGCGGGATTAACCCTGGGTTCGCCTCGACGGGCCTTGACGGCCTTGGCAGGTGAATGGTCACTAACCGAGCAATCTTACGCGCGGCTTCTGGCGGCCCCGGAAGACCGGCCCGCCGGGAGACGGGACCGCAACCGCCGCCATGGCTTTCCCGCCTGCGGGCACCCCTCGCCTGGGGGAGCCGCAGTCCCGCCGGCCTGCCCCTCATCAGCCCCCGGCCCCCTCATCCGCCTTAATCCCGCCGCTCCATCCGGCCCGCGCCGCCGGATCTCCCGGCCCCGCGCGGGCGGCCTCCGCCGCCCTCTTGCCCGAGGTGCATTTCCCCCTCATGCCTGACAGACCTATCCTCACCGCCGAAAATTTCGCCGCCGTCTCGCGCTCCTGGAGACGGGACTACCACCGCGATTACCTCGTCATGTACTCTTCCGTTTGGGGGGCCTTCTGCGCGGAACCCGGGCTCTGGGGGCTCCCCCCTGACGACCACATGGCCCACAGGGGCGACGGCGTCTTCGAGTCCTTCAAGTGCGTCGGCGGAAGGGCCTACTGCCTGGAGGAGCACCTCACCCGCCTGCGGGCAAGCGCCTCCGCCCTCGGGATAGCACTCCCCCGGGATTTCGCGGAGACGCTGCCTCTGCTCAGGCAGGCCTACAGGCTGGGCGGCGAGGAGGACTTCGTGTGCCGGATCTGCGTCTCCCGCGGCCCCGGCAGCTTCACCGTAAACCCTTACGACAGCGCGGGGCCGGAGTACTACCTCGTCACCCTGAAGCTCTCCCGCCCGGCCCCCGAAGCCTACGAGAGGGGCGTCAGGTTAGTCACCGCGCCCTTCCCCGCCAAATCGGAATTCGCGGGCATCAAGAGCTGCGACTACCTGCACAACGTGCTCGTCAAGAAGCACGCCAGGGACTCGGGAGCGGACTACGCGGTAAGCTTCGACTCCGAAGGCTTCCTGACCGAGGGCCCCACCGAAAACATAGTCGTGGTGACCAGGTCGGGCGATCTGGCCGTGCCCTCCTGGAAGCGCATCCTCAAGGGCGTAACCCTCTCCCGCGTGCTCGACAACGCCCGCTCCCTCGTGGCCAGGGGCATGCTCAAATCCGCCGGGAACCTGGACGTCGCCAGAGACAGGCTCTGGGACGTCATGGAGGAGGCCTTCCTCACGACCACCTCCTTCGACGTGATGCCCGTGACCGAATGGGACGGGAGGCCCGTCGGGACCGGCAGCCCAGGCCCGGTCGCCAGGGAGCTTCTGCGGCTGACGGCCGCGGAGTACGCTTCCGACGGGCCCTACACCACCCGGCTCCGGGACTGACAGGGAAGGCCTGGCCCCGTGGCGGACGACGGCCGCGCTCCCGCCCCTGCCCTGCGGAAAGGCCCGGTCCCGGAGGGGCGGACCGACCTGGAGGGAACCGATCCCCTCGCCCTGGAGGCGCCGCTCCCGGGACCTGCCGCGGCGCCCGGGAGATCATGGCCCGCGCCTGACGGCCCCGGGCTTTCCCCTGACGGCCCCGGGCCTCCGCCTGAAGGATCCGCGCCGGCCGCGGCGCCCCTCCCGGCTGACGAAAGCCGCGGCTCCGCCGGAGCCCCCGGCCCCGGCCGGCTCAGGCGAATCCTTGGAATCCTGATCGCCGCGGCCTTCGTGATCTTCCTTGCGGCCTACATCCGGAGCCACCTCGCCGATTTCCGGCTGGTGCTCGCCCGGCCCGTGCCTCCCAAGGCGCCCCTCCTGCTCGCCGCCTCAGTCCTGCTTACTTACTGCGTGAACTCCGGAGTGACAAGAATCACGCTCCTGGCGCACCGGGTCCGCGTCCCCCGCCTCGAGAACCTCGCGCTGACCCTGGCCACCTCGGCCGCCAACACCTTCCTGCCCTTCAAGGGCGCGGCGGCGCTGCGCGCCTACTATCTCAGGTCCCGGCACGGCCTCCCGGTGGCGGACTTCCTGTCCCAGAGCCTTCTGGTGGGCATAGCGGCCCTGGCTGCCGCCAGCCTGGCGGGGCTCGCGGGCCTCCTGGCCCTGAGGGGCCTCGAGCCGGGGCCCGCGCTCGTTTTGGAGGCCTACTTCGCGGGGACTTTCGTCCTCGCGACGCTCCTGGTCTTCGCGGGGCGCCTCCCCTTCAGGCCGCCAGGCCGCCTCGGGCGCCTCTGGCTGAGCTGGGCGCGCTACAGGGAAACCGCAGGGCTCCTGGCCCGGGTCGCCCTATGGGACGCGGCGTTCTTTTCCCTGTGGTGCCTCTCCAACCGCCTCGCGCTCTCTGCCTTCGGCGTGGACCTGGGGCCTGCCGAGGCCCTCTTCTACGCGGGCGGCCAGATCCACACCCTCCTCATCAACCTCACCCCGGCGGGCCTGGGGGTGATGGAGGCCTGGAGCGTCTTCGCGGGGCAGATCCTGGGCATCACCCCTGCCGAGGCCCTCCTGGCCCAAGGGCTCTTCCGCCTGGAGACCTTCGCTGTCCTCGGGGCCTCCGGGCTCTGGGGCTGGATCTACCTGGCCAGGCTCGGCAGGCCCGGGAAGGCCCGGAGCCTCGGCAACGGCGACCCCTGAAGGGCCTTACTGCCCGCCCGCGCAGGAAGCCCGCGCGGGCGCCCGGCAACCCCCCTCTACGCCGGCAGGCCCGCGAAACCCCCTTAAGCCCAAGGAACGGGCCCCGGCAGCCGGGCCCTTTGCGGCCCAAAGGCCTGACACTCCCTTGAATCGCTCCGTCTTTCGTGCTAAGTTTGGGACATTAATGCATCCTGCGGGTTCCTCTAAACAGGAACCCCAGCTCCCCGGCTCTCCAGACGCCTTCGGCCCCCGCCGCCGCGGCGAGGGCCGGGCGCGCGGGCCTTCATGTTTTCGTTGCGAACTCCGCTCCAGGCGGGGCCGCCCGGGCAGTTCCTTAGCCTGCGTCCCTTTCCGTGACGCCTTCCTTAAACCCTGTCCGCCATGCCCGTGCCCGTGCCCGTGCCCGTCGCGGACTTCCCCGCCAGCCCTGACCGGCCTGTCCCGTCGCCCGCCCGGCCTGACTGCCAGTTCTTCCTCCTCCCGCTTCGCCTCACCTTGCCCCAGCAGGCTCAGCCCCCCAGGCCCCCGATCCGCCTGCCGGCCGCGGCGCCGCCCTGGCCCCGCCTTTCCCCCTCCAGAGCCCCTCACATGCCCCACCAGGCCCACGATTACCTCGCCATCATCGAGTACAAGGCCGGCAATCAGACAAGTGTCCGCCGCGCCCTCAAGCACATTGGCGTGAACGCCGTGGTGACCTCGGATCTGGTCACCCTCTCCAAGGCCGCAGGCATCATCTTCCCGGGGGTGGGCGCGGCCGGCCAGGCCATGCCGGTCCTCAGGGAAACGGGACTCGGCAACATCATCAAGGACCTGGCGAGCCGAGGGAGGCCCCTTTTGGGGATCTGCCTGGGCTGCCAGATCATGCTCGATCACAGCGACGAGAACGACACCGAGACCCTGGGAATCTTCAGGGGCAACAACGTGCGCTTCGACTCCGGGCGCCTGGACGAGGACGGGAGGCCCATCAGGGTCCCGCACATCGGCTGGAACACGGTGCGGCTCAGCAAGGAGACCGCGCTGTGGGAAGGGGTGGGCCCTGACGAGCAGTTCTACTTCGTTCACTCCTATACCCCGGTGCCCGAGCCGGAAGTCGTTATGGGGACCACCTACCATGGCGGGGAGTTCGCGTCGGTTTTCGGGAAGGAGGGCACCTGGGCCCTCCAGTTCCATCCTGAGAAAAGCGGCCCCCCAGGGCTCAGGCTGCTCGCGAACTTCTACCGCTACTCCGTAAAGGCCGCGGAGGCTGACTGACGCCTCCATGCCTTCCCCCGCCTCAACCCCCGGCCCCCCTTCGGCCCCTGGCCGGGCCCCCTGCGGCAGGCCCTGAGCCCCCCGCAGGAATCCGCGGAACCCGCAGGCTCCCGGCCTCTTCCGGGCCGTCCCGGCAGGGCGGGCTTCCGGCCGGGCCCTCCGCCTTGGGCGTTTTCCGTTGTCCTGCGGGCCGCGGACAGCCTTGAGCATTTGAAAGCCTTAAGCCCTGCGCGCCCGGGCCCGGGGGCCCCGGCGCCCGGCGCGGGCGCCGGCCGCCGGGGCCGCCCGAGGAGATGCACCGAGCCATGCTGAGCAAGAGAGTCATCCTCTGCCTGGACGTGAGGAACGGCCTTCTGACCAAGGGGGTGAAGTTCAAGGGCAACGTGGACATCGGGGACCCGGTGGAGGCCGCTCTCCGTTATTACCTCGACGGCGCCGATGAGATAGTCTTCTACGACATCACCGCCTCCGCCGAGGACAGATCCATCATCCTCCAGGTGGTGGAGCTGGTGGCGGAAAACATCTTTATCCCCTTCAGCGTGGGAGGCGGCATCTCCTCGGTCGCCCGCATGCGAGACGTGCTCCTGGCCGGGGCGGAGAAGATCTCCGTCAACTCCGCCGCGGTGCGCTACCCCGGCCTCATCTCCGAAGGGGCCGAGGCCTTCGGCTCCCAGGCCGTGGTGCTGGGCTTGGACGCCAAGAAGGTCGAGCCCTCGGCGCAATGCCCGTCTGGCTACGAGGTGGTCATCGACGGCGGCCGCACCCCCACGGGCCTTGACGCGCTGGCCTGGGCCAGGAAGGCGGAAAGCCTGGGGGCGGGCGAAATCTGCCTCAACTCCATCGACGCCGACGGGACCCTGGACGGCTACGAGCTCGACCTCACCTGCCTCATCTCCTCCAGCGTGGAGATCCCGGTCATCGCCTCCGGAGGCGCCGGCAACCCCGATCACCTCCACGATGCCCTTACCAAAGGCAAGGCGTCTGCCGCCCTGGTCGCGAGCATCGTGCATTACGGGACCTACAGCATACGCTCCATCAAGGAGCGGCTCCTGGAGCTGGGGCTGGCGGTAAGGCTTCCCAAGCTGTCCCGGGAGCGCGGCGGCAGGCCCATGGCGCCGGGCCCGGCCGGCCCGGAAGGCGGCGGCCGGTGACCGGCCCCCTCACCATTATCCAGGCCGGCAACATCCCCAGGCGCTACGGCCTGGCCGACGGCTTCGCCGACATGTTCGTCAAGCGGGCCGCCCTGGAGCCCGGATCCTACGCTGTCCTGGACGCCTGCCGGAGCCCGGGCTACCCCAAGGACCCGCGGGAGCGCTGCGGCTACATAGTGACGGGCTCTTTGTCCATGGTGACGTCCCGGCCCATGTGGAGCCTCAAGCTCACGGACTTCCTGGTCAAGTGCGCCGACCGGGAGGTGCCCCTCCTGGGCGTCTGCTACGGGCATCAGATAGTGGCCAGGGCGCTGGGCGGGCGCGTGGACTGGAACCCCCTCGGCCTGGAGATGGGAACCCACGAGGTGACGCTCCTGCCCGAGGCGGATAATCATCATCTCCTGCGCGGGCTCCCGGCCAGCTTCCCCGCCAACCTCTCCCACAGCCAGTCAGTCCTGGATCCGCCTAAAGGCGCGCGTGTCCTGGCCCGCAGCGGCCACGACCCCTGCCAGATCATGTCCTTCGGGGACAGGGTGCTCACGGTGCAGTTTCACCCGGAATTCGACCGCTGGACCATGAACGCCTTCGCGCGGCTCCATTACTCCTTGCGCGACGGGAGCCCGGTGCCCCGCCCCCGCCGCAAGGCCCCGGGCATCCCCTCCGGCCTCTCCCTGGGCCTCCCCGTCCGGAAGACCCCGGTGCCCGTGCTGATCCTGAGGCGCTTCGCGGATTATTCGCTCCGGAGGCTCCAGAGCGCCTTCGTCCCTGCGGGATTCGGCGCCTGACCCGCCCGCCGGGCTGCGGGCCCCGTTGCGGGGCCAGGCGGCGGAACGGCCCTGCGGTCTCCCGGGCCATGCCTGGGCAAGGGGCCTGCAGGATCCGGCCGCCGGAATAACGAAGGCCGCGGGGAACCGACGCCCCCTGCGGGAAAACCCTTCCGGAATAGGCCAAGGGCGCCCGCAAGCCCCCGCAGCCGATGCCGGCCCGCGTCGGCCCCCAAGGAAGGGGGCCGCGGGAAAAATTCCCCGCCCTCTCAAGGCCCGGCTCCCCCCTTTTCCGGATCCGCGGCCCCGCAGGCTTCGGACGGCTCATGGGCCTGGGGGGCCGAAGGTTCCGCGGGCAGTGACGTCCGGGTCTCCGGGAAATCACGGCCCCCCGCCTCCGGCATCGTCTCCGGGCGGCCGTTGCGGCTACCTCTCCGCAGGGAGCCGGGGCCTGAGGGTTCCGCCGCCCTGCGCGGCTCCGGACGGAACTTTTTTTTGCGGACTCCCGCCGAGGTTTTGCCGCAATGATTCCAGGCCGTTACATTTTTTTGCTTTTCTGAATTTTTTTTCCAACAATTTCGTCAAATTTTTACAGTCCCGCCGCGCCTGCCGTTACGCCCCGGTTGCAAGCCTGGGATGAATTTCAGGGCCGTCTGCCTCCGGAGTCCTGTCAGGCTAATTGTTTTACGCGGCGTATCCCCATTCCTCCGCCAGCCCTCAGGCAGGGCCGTCCCTAAGGGGCTTGCCCGCCGCGGCGGCCGCCCGCGGCGCCCCTTCCGTCCGGAAAGGCCCTTGTTATCCAGGGCTTTCCTCCCGAGCCTGCCGAGCCCGTCGCCCTCGCCTGTCCCCTCGCCCTCACCGATGCCCTCGCCCTCGCCGAGCCCGCCGGCCTGCGCGGCCGGGCGCCCTCTACATTTTTTTCTTGCATTTTGTTATTTCAGGTGTGATAATCAACAGTGACCCCGTACTGTGCCGAAGCGGCTCCAGTCCGGAGCCAGGCACCGGCGCCCCGCCGGAACTTTTACCGCTTGCCTTTCGGCACTTTTTACGCCCTTACCCTCCGGCCTTAACCCTCAGACAAGGGCTACGGGAGCGGGCAAGGGCCGTCCACCGGCTTTCAGGCTTTTCCCGCTTTGCCAAGGTTTTCCCCTTTTGAGACGACTTCCATTCCAAATTCCGACACTTCCCTGAAATTGAACAAGAAGCTCATTGCCGGGTCCGGGCCCCCCCCGCGCAAGGGAGGGCCCAAGGACATCGGGTGAACTGTCCTTTCGGCACTTACGGGATCCGCCCGCCGGATCCGCCTTCTTCCTTTTAGCCCCGGCCTCCGGCCGGGGCGCCTCACGGAGACGAGCACAATGAAAACGATTTATGTTGGAAACCTGCCGTTCAGCTCAACCCAGGCCGAAATCAGCGATCTCTTCGGCCGTTTCGGAACGGTTCACTCGGTAAACGTCATCAACGACAAGGAGACGGGCCGCCCCCGCGGCTTCGCCTTCGTCGAGATGGACCCCGAAGAGGCCGTCAAGGCCATCGACGCCCTGAACGGCACCGAACTCGGAGGCCGCAGCCTGCGCGTCAACGAGGCCAGGAGCCGCGAGGACCGCGGCCACGGGGCCGCCAGGAGCGGCGGCTACAGGAGGGAGTAAGGCCCTGCGGCTTTTAGCCTGCCCGCGGCAGAGAGCCCTGCCTTCCGTCAGAGTGCCCTGCCCGGCGGGAGAGCCTTCTCCCGCGAAGTTTCAGTTCCGCCAACGCCCGCAGCCGGTCGCGACTTTCGCCCTTTTGCCTTCCGTTTGAAGCCTGTCCAAGCGAGGGGAGTTCAGCAGCCACAGCATTCATGTTCCCGCTCTTAAGACCGTTCCAGCCCACATCAGTTTTCCAGGCTTTGACGGACCAAAAAGGGTAACCCCCTTGAAACGGGCTTCCCCGCCGCCCTCCCCGGGCTGCGGCAAGCTCCCTCCAAGCCTCCCGCCCGGCCCGCCCGGTCCCGCCCTGTTCCCTCGGCCCTCCCAAGGCCGTCCGAAAGCCCGGACCCAGCCCGCCGGGCGGGGACGGCTACCCGCCCCAGTCACCCTCCCCGTGAGAGGGGCCCAACGGGCCCCAAAGCCTCCCTCAGCTGACCCGGAAACCCTAAAATCCGGCACTGGAACGTGCCTTGAGAGACTGTCCCACGGCGCGCCCACGGGCGCCTCTCCCCCCCGGCCTTCCGGGGGGCGCCGCAATTTCGCCGCGCGCCCCCAAGGGCGCTCCGCCGGGAGCCTTGCGGTTTCCGGAGCTTCTGTCCACCGTACCAGTCCATGTCCACCGTGCCCGAAGAAGGCCGCCGCCGGGCTGCCGGCGCCTCCGCCTCCCCGAGGGCCTTTGGCCGCCCGCCTGAACGCCCGCGCGTTCGGCCGGCCGGGCAATGTCCAGCTTCCGCCCGGGCGCCCCAGCCGCCCCGGCGGGGAAAGATCGTATCCTTTTGAAAACGCTATTCATCGGAAACCTGCCTTTCTCCTCGACCCAGGCCGAGATAGCCGAGCTCTTCGGCCGTTGCGGCACTGTCCATTCCGTTAACCTCATTTTCCACAAGGAGACCGGGCGCCCCCGCGGCTTCGGGTTCGTCGAAATGGACGACCAGGCGGCTGACCAGGCGCTGGCCACTTTGAACGGCACCGAATTCGGCGGCCGGAGCCTCAAGGTCGAGGCCCGGAAGCGGGACCTCCGCCCCGAGTAGGCCGCCTCAGGGCCGCCCTCGGCCGCCCCCCGTCCCTTCGGCCCCCGGCTCCCTCCGGGGGCCGTTTTTTTTGCGCGCGGGGCGCCGCGCCGCCGAAACGGCCTGAACCGCCAAGGCCGCGGCTTCCCGGGCTGCCGCCGCGGCCCTGCGTCTTCAAGGCCGCCGCTTCCGGAATCGCCATGGCCGCCGCCTCCGGAATCGCCATGGCCGCCGCCGCCTTACGTCATCAAGGGCGCCGCGGCCTTGCGCCTCAGGCTCCGGCAACTCAAGGCGACACGGCGGACCCGGCAGGGAATGCCAATGACGCCGCGGCGTCTCACGGCCGCGGCTGTCCCGCGCGAACATTTCAAGGCCGGCGCCGCCGTAATCCTTTTACATGCTCCAAGCCAAAGGCCAAAGGCATTTCAGGCGGGAGCGGCCGAATTTTGCCGTGGCGATCCGGGCCGATCCTGCCTGGACCGGCGAGGCCTGAGACGGGAGGCGCCTCCGCTCCCCCCCGGAAGCCGCCGGTCAGCCGGGATGCCAGGAGCGGCGGCGCCTGCAGGGCGCGGGCGCCGCCCCCCGGCGCCCCGCGGGTCATGCGGCATTTCCCCTGCGCAAAGAGGCCTTGTGAACTCAGGCCGTCCATGAGACGCCTTCCCGCTGTCCTCCCGCCTCAGTGAGATCAAAGCGCCGCCAACCGGCTTTGCCTGGACACGGGCATGGCCAAGGAGCAGGCGGCATTTTAAAGAGGGCGTCTCCCCCCTGACTTCGGCAGGCAAGGGGAATTGGCGGAAACTTTCCGCAAGCCGCGGCTTCCGGGAACTCCGCCTCGTTCGGCCTCGCGCGGAACCGACGATCGGCGCCAAGAGAAAAATTCGGCCGGCAGGCCGTCCCGCGCTTGCCGCGGCAGGCAAGGCGCGCCTGCCGCGCGCCGCGGCCGGCAAGGCTCCGCGATCCGGCCGCGGCGCGGGGTCCCCCGAACCGGCGCCCTTCCTGCCGGAATGCCTGAGACAAACGTCATCCCGGCGATCGGCGCGCCGCGTCCGCGGCTCCGGGCCCTGCCTTGCAAGCCAAGCCCCTGCGCCATCAGGGCGGCCGTCGACGCTCGGCGGGCGACGGCGGCAGGCGGGCCGCGGCATCCGAAGCTCAAGGACGGCGCTTAACCGCCGACGGCCTAATCCCGAACCAAAAGCAGGAGGCGGGAGACGGCGCGCCGAAAAGGCCCCGGAGGCTTGAATCCAGGAACCCGCAGGGAACCTGCGGTTCAGGGTTCCGCGGACGGCCGCCGGAAAGCCGGAGGCGCGATCAAGGCCTTCATGCCGCGAAAGAAGCGAGCGGGCGCGATCTTGAACCTCTCCGCAGGCTGTGATACCTTACGGCATTGCATGGCTCATGCCCTCTTCCGCGCGCGCCCGGCTTCGCGTTCACGCCGAACGGCCGCCGCCCGCCTGAAGGAGACCTTTCACATGACCCAGCCGCCTCCCGCGCAGCCGCCCCAGTACCCTCAACAGCCTCAGCAGTACCAGCAGGCTCAGGCCCTGCCCAAGTTCGAGATCCTCCATCCAGGCGCCTATCCTATCCTGCTCTACCGCCTGAGTCACGGCGAGACCTTCAAGGCCTCGGCCGGGGCCATGGTGGCCATGGACGCGGAGCTTAAGCTGACTGCCAAGATGGAGGGCGGGTTCATCCAGGCGATGGCCAGGAAATTCCTCACCAGCGAGAACGTCTTCTTCCAGCGCCTCACGGCCGACAAGGGCCCCGGAACCGCCTACTTCGCGCCGACCTTCCCCGGCGGGATCGTCCCGGTCCAACTGGACGGGAGCTTCAGGCTCCGCATCCAGAAGGGCGGCTATCTGGCCTCCACGGACGGCGTGACCCTGGAGACCATCTCGCAGGGCCTGTCGAAAGGCCTCTTCTCCAAGGAAGGCTTCTTTATCCTGAGGGCCGGGGGGGCCGGGCTCCTGTTCCTGAGCTCCTACGGGGATATCCACGTCCTGGACCTCCCGCCCGGCAAGCAGATGTTCATCGACAACGGCCACCTCGTGGCCTGGGACGAGACCATGCCTTACTCAATCCGCCTGGCCACAAAGTCGGTGGTCACGAGCCTCACTTCCGGCGAAGGGCTCGTCTGCACCTTCACGGGCCCCGGCAGGGTCTACCTCCAGACGCGCAGCCCCCAGGCCGTCAAGCCCGCCAAGTGACGCCGCGGGCCCCGCGCCCCGCCCCCCGGAAACCTCACGCCGCGCGGGCCGCCTTGACGCCCCCCTCTCCGGGCGCCGCCGCGCCTTCAGCGGCTTGCCGCGCGGCGGCCCCTCCGCAGGCCGCCCGGCCATGCGCCTGCCTTTGAAGGCCTGCGCCCTCCGCCCGGAACGGCCGCCGGCGCCCCGCCTTGGACTGGGCCCCCTGCCGGGGAGCGGACATGCCGTCCGCAGGCCGTCTTCCGGGACCTGAGGCGTGCCGGGCTCTCCGCGGCCGGCCGCCACGCGTTCGCCGCCGGCGCCCGGGCCCTCTCCCTCGCTGTCCGCGGCAGGCGCCTTATGCGGTCGATCCTCGGCCCTCCCGCGGCCTGCCGCGGTTTATATGACCCGGCACTCCTTTGCAGGCCGAGACTGTCCGATTCCCCGTTTTCCGGCCTCTTTCCCGCGACGCCGCGCCAAGCGGCGCCCCGCCTGCGACGCCTCCCTCCTCCCTGGGAAAGACCCCGCCGCCCGGGGTACCGCTCCGTTTTCATGTCCCGCGCAAGCCTTTACGGGGCCTTGCCCCGCCATCGGCAGAACGGCGCCGGCCCAGTCCGGCGAGGGTTTCCGCTCCGCCTAAAGCGGTTGCCGTCGGCGGGTACAGGCCCCGCGCCGCGCCGCGCGACGCGAGGCAAAAGGCCCTCGCCCGGCCGCCCCGGGCAGGCTGTTTCAGCCGGCCGGTTTTTGCCGCGGCCTGGGCCCGCGCCGCGGCTAAAGCCGCGGCTGACGTAACCGTTGACCTCACCGCCCGGGTCCTTAAGGGGGGGGTTAGCCTTGAGGGGTTCCCGCCTTAAGGCCGCAGGCTGCCAAGTTCAGCCCTGCCTTTGAGGCTTGCCTTTGAGGCTTGCCTTTGAGGCTTGCCTTTGAGGCTTGCCTTTGAGGCTTGCCTTTGAGGCTTGCCTTTGAGGCTTGCCTTTGAGGCTTGCCTTGAAGGCTTGGCTGCGCCGGGATCCGCCGCGACAGGCGACGCGGCCGGATGCTTCCCCGGCCCGGCCCTCTGCAGGCGCCGTCGGCAGACACGCATGACGGCTCGAAACGGGGCGACGCCGCAGGCCTGATTGCCTTTCGTTCCCGAGGGAGGCCCTCCGTCTCCGGACAACGGGCTGATAAAGTTTCCGCGAGGAATTTGACTCTTTTTACTGTTTAAGGCTTGAAATTTCAGGCGCTGGCTCTTGACAAGAGAAAACGCCCTCTGATGACCTGCTCCGGGAAAAAGGGCCGGAAAGCCCCTTAAGCGGGGGAGGGCCAGGTTCCGCCGCGGCCCCCGGAACTGAAGGGCCAGGGCCGGCAGCCGCCCTGATCGCCTCCTTCGGGCCGGAGAACAGGGGAGAACCCGCCGAAAGGAACATGACCCGCCGCAAAAGCCGCCGCCGCGGGAGGAGGCCCGAGAGCCCGCGCCGCCGGAAGCCTGAGGTTCCCTCGGCAGGCGCGGGAAAAGGGCAGGCTTCCCCCTTCCCTGCTCCGCAGGGCGGAGGTCACAGGGAACTTCGCTGCCGGGATTCCCCGCCTGGCCCCGCTCTCCGCTTTACGCTTCCGCCGCAGCTTCCGGCGGCGGACGGCCGGAGCCGGCCTGACCCTCACCAAACCTAGCGGTAAAGGCCCCTTGCCTCCCTTCAAAAAGTGGTTTATCATAAAATGTCAGCTACCGTGGCCCGCGCTTCGGTTTGCCGTGCCCTTTACGGCCGTCATCCGCTGCCGCCGCGGCCTGCTGCCGAGCGCGGCTCCGGCCGGCGCAAGTGACGGCGGAGCCCAGCCGCCCGCCCTTCCCGGCCGTCGGCCTCCCACCCCCTGTTGAGGCGGTATATGTCAGAAGCGACTCAAAAACTCGACACTGTCCCAGTCCAGACCGAGAACGACGGAAAATACCTGACCTTCCAGCTGGCCGACGAGGGCTACGGCATCGGCATCCTGAAAGTCCGCGAGATCATCGGCATGCTCCCGGTGACCCCGGTCCCCCAGACGCCCTTGTTCCTCAAGGGGGTGATTAACCTCCGCGGCCAGGTCATCCCGGTGGTGGACCTCCGCCTGAAGTTCGGGCTCCCGGAGGAAGAGTACACTGAGCGAACCAGCATCATCGTGGTGGAGGTAAAGGGCCTTACCGGGAATATCCCCATCGGCATCGTGGTGGACACCGTGTCCGAGGTCATCAACATCCAGGCGCACGAGATCGAGCCCGCCCCCGCCTTCGGCTCCACGATAGACATGAACTTCATCCTGGGCATGGCCAAAACCGGCGACGGCGTCAAGATCCTCCTGAACATCGACCTGGTGCTTTCCGCCGAGGAGCTGGGCGCCATGTAAGGCCCTCCTGCCTCCCGTCTTCCTTCCCGGCCTTCCGCCTGACGTTGCGGGCCCTCCCGGCCCATGCGGCAGCCGGCCCCCGGAGGGCGAGTTTCCTGTCACGGGCGCCTGCCCGCCCGTATGCCCCGCGTTCCGGGGGGCCTTTTTTCCGGGACCCTGCGGGCTTGCGCGGGCTTACAGCCCTCCAAGGCCGCCGACACGAACACCTGCGGCGCCGGCCCGCCTTCCCGCGGCCCGGCCGCCGGAGCCATGGAGGCGCGCCTCGCCTCCCAGGCAGAGCAGGCCCGGCCTCCGGGACAGT
This sequence comes from Deltaproteobacteria bacterium, assembly GCA_031288415.1. Lineage (GTDB taxonomy): Bacteria > Desulfobacterota > Desulfarculia > Adiutricales > Adiutricaceae > JAIRZX01. The sequence goes on from JAITRL010000342.1 coordinate 13,642, forward strand.
CCGCGCGGCCCCGCGGATTAGGGATGGCCCGGGCAAGAGAGAACAGCATGACATCTCAACGTCAGATCAAATCGGCAGGAACATTCCTGGCCGCCGGGGCCCGCCTGGCGATCCTAGCGGCGGTCGCGCTCGCCGCCGGCTCCTGCGCCCCCCGCTACGAGTACCGGGCGATTCCGGCCAGGCCCTTGTCCTCGTACCCGGGCCAGGCTCAGGCGGCCGGGGCTAACGTGGGGGCCGTGGCCTTCTATTCCGGCGAACAGCTCACCGCCCTTTTCGGCTTCGACCTTAAAAAGGCCGGAGTCATCCCGGTCCAGGTCCTTATCCAGAACAACGGCGGCTCCTCGGTCAACGTCCTGGACGGGGCCCGGATCGAGGACTCCAACGGACTCTTGTGGGACGTGCTCCCCTCCGAGGTCGTCTACGGGCGCATCAACGACTACACCTCCGGAGGAATCGACGCCGGGCAGACCGCTCGCCGCACCGCCACCTGGGGCGTGGCCGGCGCCCTCCTGGGCGCGGCCGTGGGGGCCGCCACCGGCACCAACGTGGGCGAGGCGCTCGGCAAGGGCGCGGCCATCGGCGCCGCCGCAGGAGCCGCGAGCTCCATCACCGGGGTGGGGGTCGATTCGCCCGACACCGAACAGGACGTGGTCGCCGACTTCTCTCAGAGATCGCTGGACGGCAAGTCCGCGGCGCCGGGGGAAGAGGTCTCGGGCTTCCTGTACTTCCCCTCCGAAAGCTCCCAGCCCCGCCGCCTGACTCTCAACCTGTCCATCGGCGGGCAGCGCCGCAGCGTGACCGTGAACCTCTGATCCTTGGCCACCTCCGACCTGACTCCCCCTTCCCCCGCGCCCCCCGGTCCTCCGGGAAGGGCTTCCGGAGGCCCCGCTGAGCCTTCCCGAGGCTTTCAAGCCATCCCGGACCCCGCCGCGTTGCGGGGCCCGGGGGCCGGGCCCGCCGGGGTCGGGGCCTCCCCGGGCCTCGCCCGCAAGGCCGCCCGCGCCGCCTCCCGGAAGGCCTCCGCGGCCACGGGCCGCGCGGGCCGCTTCTTCTGGGCCCAGGCGGCCGGGCGCGCCGATCGCCTGGCCTTCCTGGGCCGCACCTTCCTGTTGGGCTTGGAGAGCTCCCTGTCGGGCCCCCTGGGCCGCCGGCGGCTCGTCTGGTCCATGCTCCTCGAACAGGCCGTCCTGTGCTTCAGGAACTCGGCCCTGCTGGCCTCCGTAATGGGGCTCACGGCAGGCTTCCTGTGGACGGTCGTGTGGTACGGGGTCCTCTCCAACCTCGGCGGCACCGAGACCCTCGTCTCCCTGGCCCTGCGGATCGAGCTGGCCGAGGTGAGCCCCTTCCTGGTCGCCATGGTGGTCACGGCCGCCTACACGGGCCCCAGCGCCAGCCGCCTGGCCCGGATCCGGACCTCAGGCGGCTTCGAGATCCTCCGCCTGATGGGCATCCCTCCCGCCCACCTCCTGGCTTGGCCGCGCTTTCTGGGCCAGCTGGCCGCCTTCCCCGTCCTCATACTCTTCCACTGCGCCTTCACCATCATGGGAGTCTGCCTGGGCACCCGTTTCTTCGCGGCCTTCCCCGTCTCCGACTTCCTCGCCCTCCTGGTCTCCGGCGTCAAGGCCTACAGCCTCTTCAGGCTGACCGTCCAAAGCATCCTCATGTCATTCGTCATGAGTTACTGCGCGCTGCATTACCCCTACAGGGCTGTGGAGGGCCCGGGCGTGGAGGTGCCTGACCGCGTATGGCGCGGCGCGCTCAAGGGCCTGATCTGGGCTTCCCTTTGCGGCCTCCTGGTGAGCGTCCTCTATGCCTAGCCCCCCCGCCCGCGGACGTCCGCCGGCGCGGCCCGAGGACGGCCGCCCGGCTTCCCCGGCCCTGTCCTTCTCCGGGGTGCATCTCCAGGGAGGCGCCTCCGCCGGTTGCGCGGTCCTCGACCTCGTTCTCTCGCCTGGGGACTCCGCGCTGGTGCTCCACCCGGATCCTGAGGTCCTGCGCGAGGTGATCAGCCTCGCGATGTGCTGGTCCAGGCCCCTTGCCGGCTCCGTACTCTGGGAGGAAGGGAGGGCGCCGTCGGACGACGGGGTCATGGCCCGCCTCCGCTTTAACCGGGGCGTGGGCCTGGTTCACGCTGGCCTCGCCCTGGTGCCCGGCCGTACCGTGGTCGAGCACCTTGTCCTGTTCTACCGCTACCACCTTACCGAGCCTCGCCGGACCCTCGCCGCCCGGGCGATCCGGCTTGTCCGCTCGATGGGCCTTTGCGCCGCCGACCGGCAGGACCTGCGCAAGGTGCATTCCGAGTGGCTGGAGGAAAGGACCCTCAGGATAGGGCTGTACGCCGTGGCCCTGGCCAAGAGCCCGTGGCTGTTCGTTCTGGAATCCCCCGGCGCCTTTCTTGGCAAGGACTTCCCTCCCCTCTGGGAACGGATAGGGAGCGAGCGCCGCGAACGCGGCGCCGCCGTGCTGGTCCTGGACCGCTCCGAGGAAGGCTACGGCGAGGGCGCTTTCCGGAGCGTGGCCAGGCTCGGGGGCCCCGCAAGCTGAGGGCCGGAGGGCCCGCAGGTCCCCTCAAGCCCTGCCGGGGGCTGAAACCGGACGGCCCGGCAGGGGCCGGCCGCAGGTCTCTGCAGGTTTTCCCGCCTTCCGGGGCGTTCCCGCGATTGGGAACCGCCGCCTTAGGACATGTCGGCGGGCCCGGAGAGACCGGAAGGCTTTGACGCGCCGCAAGGCCTGAGCCGTAAGGAAAAGCCCAGGATCAGGCGGAAAAGGTCAAACGCCGGCGGTTCCCGCGGCCCGGCCGCTTTTCCGGGGGCTGCGGCCCCCCGGCCGCATAAGCGGCGGGCCGCCCCCTCCGGGGAGGCCGCGCAAGGAGGCAAGGCAGCGATGGCCGAAGAGAGGACAAGACATCTCACGACCAGGGCCCCCTACACCTTCATGGAGAAGCTGACGGGCTTCATACTGGTGGCCCTCTTCCTGCTCGTCATGGGCGCCGCGACCATAGTCGGCGCCGGCCGGGGCCTCTTCAGGGGCTACACGGAGTATTTCGCGGTGTTCAGCCAGGGCTACGGCATCGCGGCCGGCGTGGACGTGCGCTTCTTCGGCATCAGGATCGGCAAGGTCATCGAGGTCGAGCTCCTGGACAACAACAAGATCCGCATGAGGCTCAGCATCGCCGACGACTACTCCGGCCGGGTGAAGGGGGACTGCCTCGCCATGGTCAAGAGCCCCACCATCATCGGGGCGGAATACATCGAGATCCAGCCCGGCACCGACCTGTCCAGGCCTATTCCGGAAGGCGGGCAGATCCCGGCCCAAGACGCGGTCACCCTCGAGGACATGGTGGAGTCCCTCGAGATTCCCAAGAAGATCGCCCAGGCTGACACGCTGATCTCCGACTTCATCAACATCGCCGACCGGCTGCAGGATTCCGAAGGGCCGCTGTTCGCGACCCTGGAGAATTTCCGCATCGTCTCCCAGAGGGTGGCCCAGGGCGAAGGCTCGCTGGGGGCCTTGCTGTCGAGGCCCGACGCCCACGATGAGCTTTTCGCCGCCATCCAGGAGATCCGCCGGGCCTCGGTCTCCATCCGCGACGCCTCCGCCTCGGTGCGGGCCGCGGCCGCCACCCTCGAACGCGACATCCCCGGCATCACCGAGAAGACCGAGCAGATCCTGCGCGAGATAGAGCTCGGCACCCAGTCCTTCCCGGAAGTGGCCCGGGGCGCCAGGGAGGGCGTCAGGGACGTGAACCGGGTACTGGACTCCGCCAAGAAGAACTTCCTTATCCGCGGGAACCTCACCCCGGATCCGCCTCCCGAAGGCGTCAGCAGCACCCTCAGGGGCCGCTAGGTGTCCGGCCCGCTCCCGCGCCGCGCGCCTGCGGCATCCGGCTTCCCTGCCGCCCCCCGCGCTTTCCTCGCGCCCTTGGCCCTGGCCGCCCTGGCCGCCCTGGCCCTCTCGGCGGCCGGCTGCGGGGGCCCCCTGCCGCCGGCTGATCCCTTCTACCTCGGATCCGCCAAGGACTCCCTTTCCCGGGGCAACCACTGGTACCTGCGCGGCTGCTTCCGCGAGGCGGCCAGGTTCTACGATGAGGCCCTCGCCTCCGCCCGCCTCTCCGATTCGGTGGTCCACATGGTGATGTCCTTGAACGCCCTGGGGGCGGTGCGGCTCGCGGAAGGGAACCTGGGCGCCGCCGCGGCCCTCCTGGACGAGGCCGCCGAGCTCTCCCGCTCGGATCCCGCCATGCCCGAGCTCCCCGCGGTCCTCGGCAACCTGGGGACCCTCGCCTGGCGGGCGGGAAGGCGTTCCGACGCGCTCGGCTTCTGGGAGGATGCCGCTTCCCGCGCCCAGGCCGCAGGCCTGTCCCCCGCCGTTCACCTGGCGAGCCTCGCCAGGGCCAGGCTCGGCGAGGGCGCCCCTGCGGAGGCCGCCTTCGCCGATGCCCTCGAACGGGCCCGGGCCAGCCTGGAGCATCCCGGCACGCCGCCTGCGGCTAGAGCGGACGTCCTCAACCTCCTGGCCAGGGATGCCTACCGCAGGGGGCTTTTGGAAGAGTCGCGGTCCTTCCTTTCCCAGGCCCTGGAGATCGACCGCCACGAGGAGAACCAGGCCGGCCTGGCCGAGGACCTGGAACTCTCGGCGAAGCTCCAGGGGGCGGCGGAAGACTTCCCCGCCGCGGCCTCCAGCCTGGAGCGGGCCTTTTACCTGCGCGCGGCCCTCAAGGACCGGGAAGGGACGCGCAGGGTTCTTTCCGCCTTAAGGGAACTCCGCCTCTCCGCAGGCCTGCCCAAAAGCCTCGAGCGCATCGAGGCGGTGGCCAGGGACCCTGAGCTCTTCAGCCCGATGGACGACCGCTGCCCCTGAGGCGGTCCTTTTTTCCGGTCCCTCCCCCGGCGGCCGTTTTCCATTCGCCGAGCGGGCCTCCGCCCCCGCTCCGCCGCCCTTCCGGCCAAACCCTGAAGCCGTCCGCAAGGGGCTTTTTCCATGCTCCTTGAGACTTGACGCGGGAAAGGTTGTCCAGATGCACTTCAGAAACGAGGGCCCCCCCGCTGACCCGCCCCCCAGGGACGGGGCCCCTGCGGCCCCGCCGGAACCCGCGGCCGGGACCCCTCACGAGGTGGCCCCGTTCAGGAGCGCGGAGGACGACGGGGCCGGCCAGGCCCTCTGGTCCCTGGAGGCCTGGCGCGCCGCCGCCCCCATCCTGGAAAAGATCCTCGCCCACCCCTTCATCGCCGGGCTACTGGACGGGTCGCTGCCCCGGGACGTCTTCACCTTCTACATCTGTCAGGACTCCCTGTACCTGGATGATTTCGCGCGGATCCTCTCGGCCGCCTCCCTCAAGGCCCCCGGCCCGCAGGAGGCTAAATTCCTGTGCGAGGCGGCCCTGGAGGCGGGCGCGGTGGAAGGGGCCCTTCACGGGAGCTACCTCAAGGGGCAAGACAGGCCTCCCGCGCCCTCCCCCTCGTGCCTCCTGTACACCTCCTTCCTCTACAGGCACTTCGCCCGCTCCCCTTTCAGCGTGCTCATGGCCTCGCTCCTGCCCTGCTTCTGGATCTACCTCGCGGTGGGCCGCCACATGCTGTCGCTCTCCGCCGACTCCCGCGGCAACCCCTACCGCGACTGGATAAACACCTACGGCGGCGAGGATTACGCGAGATCCGTCGACCGGGCGGTGCGGATCTGCGACAGGCTGGCTGCGGCGGAAAGCCCCCAGGGCCGCGAGGACATGCTCCAGGCCTTTCTCGCGGCGTCGAGGATGGAGTGGATGTTCTGGGACAGCGCCTACAGGAAGGAGGCCTGGCCTGTTTGAGGCGGTCCCCCGCGCCCGCGCGCCGAGCCTCCGCCCGCCGGGCCTCCCGTCCCAAGCCTGAGGCGGAAAAACCGCTCTCCCCGCCCCCGCTCCGAGCCGGGGAGCCATCCCGGAGCGGAGCGGGGGCCGCGCGCCGGCCAGAGGCTTTCCCCCGCGCCGCGGCTCCCGCGAACCGGAGCGGGGGCCGCCGCCGTCGACGCACGCGCCTGCCCTCGGCTGATTGATCGCGCCCGCCGCCGCCTTCCGCGGACTTATCGCGCGCGCCCAAGCCCTCAACTGTCCGAACGCGGGCAGCCGCGCTCCCGGCCGGCTGATCCGGCGCGCCCCCGGCTTCAGCCAAAAGATCAAGCGCGCCGCTTGCCTTAACGGACGGGAACGCCGCGCGGCCGGCCTCAAAGGACGGGCCGCGCGCGCATGCCGCCTGCGGTCACCTGTCCGTGTCCGTGTCTGCGCCCGCCTGAACGCGCTAAAGGCGCCGGCCGGCCGCTCTTGTCCCGGCCCGCCTGAACGCGCGCGCCGCCTGGGCGGCCGCGCGCGCGCAAACGCAGGCGCGGCCGCGGCATTCCCCCTGGACGTTTTCCCGGAAATACGCCGGCGGGGCCTCCCGCCGCGGCAAGCCCTCCAGGGCCTGGACTCCGCGCCTCCCTGCGGGATCGGCGCCGCGCCCCGCCCAGGGATCAGCTACCGGCGCGGCGCGGCGCCTATCCCGGACAGGCGCGAGGCGAACCGCGCCAGGGGCGGCCCCAGCGCCATCACCATGAGAAGCCTGAGGGTCTGCATGGCCGTGACGAAGGGCAGCCAGGCGCCGGTCCCGGCCGCTATGGCGGTCACGGCGTCCAGGCCGCCGGGGCTCGTGGCCAGGTACGAGGTGAACGGATCGAAGCGGCCGGACAGGACCATCGCCAGCGCGAACAGCGCGGAGTTCGCGACCATGAAGAAAATCGCGGCCACGATCACCGGGGTCTTCGAGAAGAGCCTCGCGAGCTCCGCCCGGGAAAACCCGAGGCCGATCCTCCAGCCGATGAGGAAGCAGCCGGCCTGCAAAAGCCAGGGCGGGAGCGAGAAGTCCAGCGGCGTCGCGTTTCTGAGGGTCGCCCCCAGGACCAGAGGGAAGAGCACCGCCCCGCCGGGGAACCGGGCGAGGCGGGCGAGGAGCGCCCCGGCGGCGCAAAGGGCGAGCGACAGGGCGAGGCCGAGGGGATCGAGACGCGGGAAAAAGGGCCCGGCGACCGGCGTCTCCAGGGCTTCGGGCCCGAAAAGCCTGCCTGCGGCCACAGCGACGAAAGAGACGAGCACCACCCTGGAATACTGCATGTAGGCCACGGTGCGCGGATCCGCCCCGTAGTCGCGGGAAAGGGCCGTCATCACCCCCGCGCCGCCCGGGGAAAGGCCCCAGACGGCCTCTGCACCGGGAAGAAGGCCTTTGCCGGCGAGGAACAGGCCCAGGCCGGCCGCCCCCAGCATGGCCCAGGCAGCCCCCCCGAACATGAAAGGCCAGGAGGCCAGGAGTATCCCGGGAAAATCCCCTCCCACGGCGGAGGCCGCCTTAAGGCCCAAAAGCCCCTTGGCCAGGGTGAAGAGCCGCTCAGGGAGGCGCAGCCGCGCCCCCTTGAAGGCTATGAGGACCCCCGCCGCCATGGGCCCGACGAGACCCGCGCCGGGGAAGCCGCCCCAGGCCAGGAGCAGGTACAGCGCGGCGGAGAGCGCGAACAGGGCCGCCCATCCCGCGAACCCCTCCAACGGGGCGCCGGCGCATCTTCCCCATGCGGGGCCGGCCGCGGAGTCTTCCGCAGGCCCGCCCGCCTCCGGGGCGGCGGCGCCGCTTACTGAAGGCCCGCCCGCTTCCGGGGCGGCGGCGCTTTCAGCCGCCGGCCCGTCTTCCGCAGGCGGGGAAACCGCGCCTTCCGCGGAGGCGGGGTTTCGGCTTTTCCCGGACACTTTCCCGCCTCCGGCCCCGGGCCTAGCTCCTGCGACCCTCGACGAATTCCTGGTAAAGCCTCACGTCTTCGGGGGAGCCGATGATGAGGGGGGTCCGCTGGTGGATGTAGCGCGGCTCCACCTCCATGATACGCTCGCGCCCGGAGGTGGCCAGGCCGCCCGCCTGCTCCACTATGTAGGCGAGAGGGTTGGCCTCGCACATGAGCCTGAGCTTGCCGTGGGGCTTCTTGGGATCCTTGAGATCAGCGGGGTACAGGAAGATCCCGCCGTAGAGGAGGTTGCGGTGGAAGTCCGCCACGAGCGAGCCCACGTAGCGCGCCGTGTAGTTGGTCTTGTGCTCCGCGTATCCGTTCTTGAGGTAGTCGATGTACTTTTTCGTGGGCTCGTCCCAGTAGCTGTAGTTGCCCTCGTTGATGGAGTAAATCTTGCCCCTGGCGGGCGTCTTTATGTTCGGGTGCGAAAGCAGGAACTCGCCGATGGAAGGGTCGAGGGTGAAGCCGTTCACGCCCTGCCCCGTCGAGAAGACCAGGATGCACGAGGACCCGTAGATGACGTAGCCCGCCCCGACCTGCTCGACCCCGCGCTGGAGGGCGTCCTGAAGATCCATGTCGTTGGTGGCGGGGGTGATCCTCCGGTAGATGGAGAAGATGGTCCCGATGGAGACGTTGGCGTCTATGTTGGAGCTCCCGTCCAGCGGGTCGAAGTGCACCAGGTAATTCCCCTGGGGGTACTGGCGGGGGATCTCGATGATGTCGGCCTCCTCCTCGGAGATGAGGCCGCAGCACTCGCCGGAGGCGGACAGCCTGCGTTTGACGGTGGTGTTGGCGAGCTCGTCGAGCTTCTGGACCTCCTCGCCCTGGACGTTGATCGTGCCCGCGCGGCCGAGCACGTCCACGAGCCCGGCCTTGGCCACGTCGCGCTGGATGATCTTGCAGGCGAGCACCAGGGCCTGCAGGAGCCTCGTGTAGGAGCCGGTGGCCCCCGTGGAGAGCTGCTGGTTCAAGAGGAGATGGTTGGAGATGGTAATGCCGATGTTTTCCTGGGAGCTGTCAGCCATGGAATCCTCCGAAAAAATTTCCGCCGCCGGGCGTCGCCCGCGAACGCAATGCTCCGGAGCGGGAAGCGGCGGGGCCCGTCCTGAGGGGGCGGCCGCAGGCGCGGGAGGCGGGGACCGCCGGGAACGGGCGGGGAAGGGGGGAAGGCTTGCCGAAGGCCGGCGGGAGACGCCGGCGCCGCTCTGCGCGGGCTTAAGGAGGGTACGCTGCCGGAGGGGCGCCGCCTGCCGCCCCAAAGGGGAAATTCTCAGGAAAATGACGCCGCGGCCCAGGCCCGGCCGAACGGACGGGAAAGCCGCCGCTGACAAAAACAAAGGCGGCCTTCCGCATGAAAGACCGCCTTGATGTGGTTCAGCCGCGCTAATGCCCCTCCGTCACCTGGGGGTACGCCGGGCGCGGCGCGCCTGGGCCTTGCGGATGCGCCGCAGGGACTCCCGTTGCTTGCGCTTGCGGCGGTCGCTGGGCTTCTCGTAGGCCTTCTTGCTCTTCAGCTGCTTGATGAGCCCGTCGCGGGCCGCTTTGCGCTTGAGGGCCTTGATCGCCTGCTCGACATCGTTGTCGCGCACCACGACCTCAATTCCGGTGTCATTTCTGCTCAACGCGTATCACCTTCTGTCCGGCTTACGATTAAGAGGGCATCCAAGGCATCCGGGGACGCGCTGAACCTTCTTCCAGCCATGCCGGGAATTTAGCTTATGGGGCCCCCGATGTCAAGGGCAACTCCCTGACATGGATAGCGGGGAAGCGGGCCTGCCAGGCGACGCGGGGCCCGCGGCGAGGGATGCGGGGCTTTTCCGCTCGCGCAAGCCCGGGAAAAGACGGCCGGGGCCGGGTCCGCGCCAGCAAGGGTCAAGCCTCCGGCCGCAGAGGCGGGGAATGAGGCCAGGCCGCCATACTCCTCAGCCCGGCAGGTCTTCTTCCTGCCCGGAGCCGGCCGCTCCGGGCTCATGGCCTGCCGCTGCGGGATCGGGGCCGGCCGCTCCGGGATCGGGGCCGGCCGCTCCGGGCTCATGGCCTGCCGCTCCGGGATCGGGGCCGGCCGGGCCGGGATCATGGCCTGCCGCTCCGGGATCGGGGCCGGCCGGGCCCGGCTCAATGACCGCGACCGCCGGAGCCGGGCCGCGCGGGCCAAGGACTTCCTCGGGCGCCCCGGCTTCCGGGAACGGGCCAGGGAAGCCGCCAGGGCCGGCGGGAGGCATGGCCTCCGCTATGAGCTCCTCGCGCCCCTCGCCGGTGAGGGCCGAGAAGCACAGGAGCGGCACCTCAGGCGGGAGCTCGCTCCGCCATCCGGAAAGAGCGGCCGCCCGCTGGGCCTTGGACACCTTGTCGCACTTGGTGGCGACCATGACCGCCGGCGAGCCGAGCTTCCTGAAGAGGTCCAGGAGCATGAACTCGTCATCGCCCAGCCTCCTTCTTATGTCCGCAAGCAGGAAAGACTTCTGGCCCCGGCCCCCCGCGAGGTAGCCCCCGGCGAGGGCGCCCCAGCCGCGCACCTTGTCCTTGGGGGCCCTGGCGAAGCCGTAGCCGGGAAAGTCCGCCACGTAGAAGGGCTCCTGGCCCTTGCGCCAGACGACCTTGAAGAAGTTTATCTCCCGCGTGCGCCCTGGCTCGGAGCTGACCCGGGCCATGGCCTTGCGTCCCAGGAGGCGGTTGAGCAGGGAGGACTTGCCGGAGTTGGAGCGGCCCATGAAGGCGATCTCCCGGCCCAGGGGCTCGGGAAACTGACCGGCCGAGGCGGCGCCCAGAATGAACTCCACAGAGACCGCGGGCGGGCTCTGCGGCGCGGCGGCCCGGCCCTTGCCCCGCTCCGCGGCGGCGGGGACGGCCCCGGAAGGCCGGCTTTCCCCGCCGGGGGGCGGCTTGGTTCCGAAGGCCGCCGGGAAGGGCGGCTTGGGGCCACCGGAGGGCTTCCTGGCCTTGAGGGCGCCGCGGGAAGCGGGCTTCCGCGCCCCCGCCCCGGACTTGGCCCCTGAGGGCGCGCCCGGCTTAAGGCGCCTTGCGGGCCGCGGGTCAGTCAGCGGCCTGGGGGCCCTGGCCCCTTTGTTCCCGCCGGCGGGCCTGTTCCCTTCGGCGGGCCTGTTCCCTTCGGCGGCCCGGCCGTCCTTGGCCGGCCTGGCCGTCCCGGATCCGCCTGAGGCCGTTCCGGCCGCAGGCCTGTCCCCTTTCCCGGAGGCCATCGTCAGGGCAGCTTCCCGCGGCGCCGCAGGAAGCCCTCGAGGCGCGCCAGCGCCTCTTGGATATCCTCCGCGCTCACGGCGTAGGAGAAGCGCAGGAAACCTTCGGCCCCGCTCCCGAACTCCCTGCCGGGAACGCAGCCCACCCCGGCCTCCTCGAGGATATCGAAGACCAGGGACTTCGAGTCGGGGCTGACGTGATCGGCCCGGGCGAGCATGTAGAAAGCCCCCAGCGGCTCCGAGAGCACCTTGAGGCCGAGGCGCCTGAGGCCCTCCAGCAGGATCCGGCGCCGGGAGTCGTAGACCGACCGCATGCGCTCCACCTCCGGCCAGCCTTCGTCCAGGGCGGAGATCGCGGCCTTCTGGACCGCGGAGTTGACGGAGATGACGAAGTTCTGGGCCAGCGTCTGCAGCGGGCGGGCGAGATCCGGCGGCAGGGCCAGGTGCCCGGCCCGCCAGCCGGTCATGGCCCAGCTCTTGGAGAGCCCCCCCACGGCGGCGGCGCGGTCCGTGTACTCGAGGATGGAGTGGTCGCGCTCCTCCCCGTAATTCAGCCCGTGGTAAATCTCGTCGGAGATCACGAATACGCCCAGCCCCGCTATGGCCTTGAGGATGTCCGGGCCGAGGACCGCGCCCGTGGGGTTGGCGGGGGAGTTGACGACCAGGGCCTTGACGCCTCTCTCCTTTTTCAGGAGCTTTTTAAGATCATCCGGGTCGAAACGGAACCCGTCCTTTTCCGAGACGGGGCGAAAGACCGGGACTCCTCCCCAGAAGCGCACGAAGTTAGGGTAGCAGGAGTAGCAGGGGTCCGAGAGGATCACCTTGTCGCCGGGGTCGATAATAGCCCCGAACAGGAGGGACATGCCGACGGAGGTGCCGGGGCAGACCAGGAACCGGCCCGGCGGGAGCCCAAGGCCGTAGCGGGCGCGGTAATGGCGGGACAGGGCTTCCCTGAGTTCCGGGTCCCCCAGGGAATGGGCGTAGCCGAAGGAGCCCCCGGAGTCCAAGGCCCGGCGCATGGCCTCCACCACGAAGGGCGGGGTCGGGAAATCCGGCTCTCCCACCTCCATGTGGATAATGCCGCGGCCGGCGGCCTCCAGCTCGCGGGCGCGCTCCAGGACCTCCATCACCATGAAGGGAGTGACCGCCCGGGCGCGAGCGGAAATCCCCGTCGGCGGGGCGGCCCCGCCGCAGTCCAGGTCGCCTTTGCCGCCGCGGCCCTCCCGGTTCGGGCCCCTGGCGCCTGGCGGCCCTTCGCCCAGGAGAGGCTCGGGCTTCCGGGGGCCGCCGGCGGGCACCCTGAGGCGGGGCGAGGCCGCCAGGCGCGGCAACGGCTCCCCGTCCGGGCCCTCCCGCAGATCCTCCACCGCCGGGGCGGCGCCCTGTCCGACATCCTCCCCGGCGGCCGGCCGGGAGCGGGGGGAGGCCTTGACGTCCTGACTGCGCTTGAGGGAGACCGGCTCCCTGGGCCTGAGGGCAGGCGGCGCCCCCGCAGGGACGGCGGGCGCCCCGGCGCGGGCCTTGGCCTTGGCCGAGGCTTTGGCCGCGGGAGCAGCCGCGCCTTCTCCTGACCCGGCTCCTTCGCCGCCCGCCGGGCGCCCGGAGCCCGAGCCCTCAGGCTCCGGGCTCTCTTCGGCCCCGGGAGACGGGGCGGGCAAGTCTTCTCTGTCGTCGCTGCCGGTCAATTGTAGTCCTTCATTATGTCGCGCACGCGCCGTTGCGCCTCCACCCCGCGGATGGAATTGGGATCGATCACCACGCAGCGCCCGAAGGCCTCGGCGGCGTCGTCTTCGCGTTTGAGCTTCTCGTAGCTCTCGCCCAGGAGAAAATAAGCGTCGGCGTACTCCGGGTTCTGGCGGACCGCCGCCGTCAAGTAGTCCACGGCCTGCTGGAAGTCGCCCTTCTGGTACTCGAGGAAAGCCATGCGGTAGTAGGCCGGCGCGGCGGCCGGGGTCTGGGACGGCTGGGAGATTATTTGCATGTAATACGGCACTGCCGCTTCAGGGTTCCCGGAGGCCTCCTCCACGAGGCCCATGTTCAGGCGGCTCATGGAGCCGTTGGCGTAGGTGAGGTCGCTGATGCAGATCTGGAACTCGGCCCTGGCCTTGTCGTACTCCTTGAGGTCCAGGTACACGATCCCCAGGTTGTTGTGCACGTCGGTCTTGGAGGGATCGATGGCGAGGGCTTGGTTATAGTAGTCCACGGCCTGTTGCGGATCCCCTATGTGATAGTAGGTCCTGCCCAGGTGGTGCTTCACGTCGGCGTTCTGGGGCGCCAGGCGCTCGGCCTCCTGGAGGGATTGCAGGGCCCTGGCGTAGTCACCCGTGCGGATGGCGACCAGCCCGATGTCGATGATGGCCTGAAGGTGGCGTTCGGAATTGACGGCGGGCTTCCCGCGGCGGCCGGCCGAGCCGAGGGTGCAGCCGGCCGCCCCCAAGAGGCACAGGGCTAGTAAAACGGCCAGGCCGTGCTTGAGGGGCATGAAGTCTTCTCCTTGGGAAGCGGCTCCCGGCCGCGCCGGGCCGGCCGGGAGCCGCGCCCGGCGCGGCCTTCGTCCGAAAGGGCCGCGCCGGGGGGGCGGCGAGGGCAGGGGAACGCGCCCCGGCCCGGCGGGAGCGTCAGATCATCTTGTTGAGGGGGTACTCGATAATGCCTTCGGCCCCGCGGGAGAGAAGCCGCGGGATCAGGTCGCGGACGACGTTACGGGAGACCACGGTCTCCACGCTGAGCCACTCGGCGCGGTACAGGTGGGCCACTGTGGGGGCGCGCAGGCTGGGGAGAAGGTCCACCACCGCATCCACGTCCGCTTCCCGGACGTTCATTTTGATGCCCACCATGCCTTCAGCCGCGAGGGCCGCCTTCAGGAGCAGGGCCAGCTGGCCGATCTTGGCCTTCTTGAAAGGATCCTTCAAGGCCTCGCGGTTGGCCAGCAGCTCGGTGGCGGTGACCAGGACCTCGTCGATGATCCGCAGGCCGTGGGCCTTGATGGTGCTCCCGGTCTCGGTCACCTCGACTATGGCGTCGGCGAGGCCGGCCGCCACCTTGGCCTCGGTGGCGCCCCAGGAGAACTCCACCTTGACGTCCACGCCCTTGCCGGCGAACCACCTGCCGGTGACCCCGGGAAGCTCGGTGGCCACTGTCCGGCCCGCCAGCTGGGACACCTCGGTCACGGGCCCGTCTCCCGGCACGGCCAGCACCCAGCGGCAAGGGCGCGCCGAAACCTTGGAATAGACCAGCTCCTCCACCACCTCCACGTCGCTCCCGTTCTCGAGCCGCCAGTCGCGGCCGGTGATGCCGGCGTCCAGGACCCCGTCAGCCACGTAGCGGCTGATCTCCTGGGCCCGGGAGATGGTCAGGGAGAGCTCGGGATCGTTGACGCCGGGGAAGTAGCTGCGGGACCCCACGGTGATCTTCCAGCCCGAGCGCGCGAAAAGCTCCAGAGTGGCCTGCTCCAGGGATCCCTTGGGGATGCCCAGACGGAGGATCCCCCTGGGAGCCTCTTCAGGGGAGGGTGTCATAGAGGTCGCCCTCCCTGAGCCTGTAATGGAAGCAGCTGCGCTTCCCGGTGTGGCAGGCCGCGCCGCCGGCCTGCTCTATCCTCACCAGCACCGCATCCCGGTCGCAGTCGAGGTAGATCCCTTTGACCTTCTGGATGTTCCCCGAGGTGGCGCCCTTGTGCCAGATCTCGGAGCGCGAGCGGCTCCAGTAGTGGACCTCCCCGGTGGAACGGGTGAGATCGTAGGCCTCCTCGTTCATGTAGGCGATCATGAGGACTTCGCCGGTCTCGTCGTCCTGGGCGACGGCGGGGACAAGTCCCCCGCCCTTGCGGAAGTCCGGTCGCAGCTCTCGCGGCGCGTCTCCGTCATCCATCAGCGAAAAGCCTCCTCCGTGCGAAAAAGCCGCGACTCCCGGCCAGGGGCGCCGGGAGCTTCGGTCAAGGGATAACCGATTCCTGAAAGGGAAACCGATCTTTGGATTATACAGCCGCATGAGCCCGGCAACAAGTCTTTCCGCGCCGCCGGGCCGCCGGGCCGCCCGCGTCGGCCGCCTTTCAGGCAAAACCGGGATCTTCGCCGGCTTGCCGGCCACGCTTCCTCCAAAGGCGTGTTCCTTCGGGCCAGAATTGCCGCAAGCCTTGCCGCCGGGCATGTTCAAAGCCCCGGACAACGCATTTCCGCCCCGTGACGGCCGGCCTTCGGGCGCGTGTTTCTCAGGCATGAGGGAACGGCGTTCCTTGGATTGAGCGGGGCCATGCTTCGGAGGCTTGCCGGAGCCGCGGCGGTCTTCGGGCCCTTCAGGCATTTCCGCTACGAGCCGCCGCCTCCTTTGGCGCCGGCATCACGTGAACCGCGGGCCTGCCCGCCGCGGCGGATTCGCCGTCTGCAGCCGTCAAGATATGATCCGGGCTCTTCTCCGGGCCTTCCCGGCTTCAATGGTTCAGCCGTCGTCAGGCCAGCCCTTGGGAATGGCGAGTTCTTCCTTATGGCGCTCAGGATTTCAGCTGTCTGCGGCACTGAGGACTTCCAAGTGCATTTTTTATATAATTTTTAATAAATTATTATATTTAAATAATAAAAAAATATTATTTTAAATAATAAATAGTATTATATTGACATAAACTGCTGGAGTGACATAATTTTAGGATGTTCAAGTGAACTATCTAAAAAATCTCTATCTCCAGTAATAAATAAATCAATATTAGCTTTTTTTGCGGCACGAAGAATAGGACGGTCAGTTATATCACGAATTTTGGATTCTTCAAAATAAAATATATCATTATTATTTAATATAATTAGATCATAACGAGACGCTATAAGTGTATTTTTCATATCTTCAAGCTTAGAAGGAAATTTTTTAGAAAAAAACTTATAATCTTCATCAAGTATCTGTTCACATAAAACTAAAGAATATGGAGGATTAGTAGCTTTATTAAGTACTTGAATAGCAACTCCATTTTTAGTATAAATAGAAGAAATTAGGACATTAGAATCAACCATAACTTTTATTTTTGGGATAATGCTCAAAGACCTTCAATCTCCCTTCGAATCTGAAGACAGATCTCCAGGATGTCTTCATCAGAGTTTATCCCCGCCTTTTCAAACTTCCCTTCCATTTTTTTTTGCATTTTCCGAAATGCGTATATTGTCGGGTTAGCAATAATCACATAGCCCTGGTCATATATAAAAGTGACCCGATCGCCTTCGGAAACCTTGAGGATTTCAAGGGCTTCTTTAGGCAGAGTGATCTGGCCTTGAGGCGTCACTATCGCGTCGTCAGTTCTCAGTTCATTCATCTTGCGTGACTCCTTCTCCATAAATTTGGGGCATGAAGCGTTTTCGCGGGCTTAGGAGAGGCGGTATCCGTAACCGAGATTTCTCGATTATTTCGGTTAAAAAAAAAATAATTTTCGAGGAACCTTTATTATACACCACTTTGAGAGGCAGTATACACCAAATTTACTTCAGAATAGAAAGGGACCCGAGACGCCTGTTAAACTATAATACAAATATTTTAGTATTATTAATATTAATATTTTAATCTATATAATATTTATAATTTTAATATAATCTATTATTTATATATTCTACCGCAAAATATTTTCTGTGTCAAGGGCTAAGACGACTAAGCCGAGCATCGGACCAGCGGCTCAGCGAATCGGAACCCGTTCGCTCAAAGATCCGGCTCCCCTGCGGAAAGCTCCCGCCGCAGGGCGCGGCCAGCGAAAAGCGCGTGGTTTCCCTAAAAACGAGGGAAGGATACGGCTAAAGCGGGTCGGATTAAGGCTGCAGGCGGCGCCCGTCCCCGCCGACCTTGCGGGGAGTCCCCGAAGGCCCCTGCCAGGTTACGCCTCGCCGTGCCCGGCCGGCCCTTGCGGTCCGCCGCCCTGAGGCGGGCCGCCGGGAGAGCCGGGCCTTGAGGGACGGCTCTTGGAGGTCCCCGCCCCCCCGGCGCGCGGGCGCCTGGCGATGTCCTTGCCTGCGGGAGGAGTCGAGGGCCCCTCCCGCGCGGGCAGAGGCTCGGAGGCGGCGGGCCTTGCCGCGCCCCGCTTCGGCGCGCGGGAGAGGCGGCCCCCCGCAGGGCCGGCCGCAACTCCGGCGGGCCGCCTGCCGGGGCCGCAGGCCCCGACGGCCCCGGAACCCTTTGCGGGCCCCGCTGGAGCCGGAAGCCGCCGCGGACTCCCCTGGAGGGCCTTCCGAGGGGCGGGCTCCCCGTCCAGGAAGCCCTTGACCTCGCCCGCCCTGGCCATGACGTCCCGGTAACCCTGCCGAAGCCAACTGAGACGGGAGTCCTCTGTAAAGTCCAGGAGGGCCGGGATCCGGCCTTTGCCCGCGAGAGGAGCGGAAGGCGAGATCACGAGGGCCGCCGCCTCGGAGCCTTCCGGGCCCTTCCAGGGGCTGCCGGACTCCAGGCTGATCACGACGAGCCTCCGGAAGCCCGCGTTCAGGAGAGGGGCCGCAGGCGTATTGCCCTCGCGGGACTTCCAGCCGCCGAGTCCCCCGTCCCTGAAGCTCCCGTCCCCCACCTTGCCGGAGGGGTACAGGAAAGGGAGGGCCGCCGAGGCCAGGATCGCGTCTTTTCTGAGGCCGCGGGGCAGGGACTGGACCAGCCGGAACACGGGCTCTCCCGTGTCGCCGGCTCCCAGGGAAGAGAGGAAAAACTCCCCCAGGGCCCCCTCCGCCCCTCGCCTGTCGTCAGGGTAAAGCGACACGTACAGGGGCAGGCCGCGCTCCAGCTCTTCATCCCCGCAACAGGCGTCCAAAAGCTCCCGCAGGGGCTCCGTGGAGAACAGCCCGCCTTCCGATACGCCGGAGAGGATCTCGCCGGCCTTGGCCAGCCAGGAGGGGAGCCCCGCCCCGGCTGCCGGCGGCGGCTCCTTGAAAACGGCCGCAAAGGCCCTGGCGACGGTCCTCGGGTTGAGCCTCAGCGGCCGGAAGCCGCCGGGGGCGCCCCAGGCCCGGCAAAGCCGCCCCGCGGCCTCCCGGAGATCCGCCGCCGCGCTGACGGCCGCGCCGTTGAGGGCCCCCACGCTCGCCCCGGAGACGGCGGAGACGCTGAGCCCCAGCTCGGCCAGGGCTTTCACCGCACCCGCCTCGTAGGCCCCCTTGCCGCCTCCCCCGGACAGGACCAGGCCTACGGCGCCGCAGCCGCTTTGCCCCCGGCCGGGCAGCCTCCTCCCCCCGCCGCCGCCTTTCAGGGCCGCCCCTCGAGCGGCAAGCCGCGGCGCGCCGGAGGGGCCTTGCGGCCCGCCGGAACCTGCCGCCCCCGCCGGCGGCCAAAGCGGGGGCTCGTGTTCAGGGAGAGGAAAAACCATGACGGGTAACCTGCTGACAGGGCGGGCCGAAAACCGGCCGCCGGGCGCGCCTCCTGCCCGGAATCCCGCCGAAAGCCTGCGGAGCCGCCAGGACAGGGCGGTTGCGGCCTGAGAATGCCCTCAGGCCGTGCAAAGGGGAGCTGATAAAGGACTCCTTGCCGCAGCTTCCCCGAAAACCGGAAAAGCGCGGCAGTCGGCCTGAAACCGGCGCCGTACTCGCCCCACATTACTAGAACTGACCGGACGGCGCCACCCTCCCCCCGGCTCGCCGGAGCATGCGCGGGAAAAGCCGGAAAACGTAATTCTTGCAAGGCCCGGCCCAGGCATTTATAATCTACGCGCCGCAGGGCCCGCGCCTTGCCTCTGTCCCGCGCGGGAACGCGCGGCGGCGCCTGCTTCGGCCGGCCGCTCACCGGGAGACCGGACATCCCACTCCAGCATCAAAGAACTTGGCCTCGTCCGCCGCGCCGGCCCGCCGGGCGGAGCCTGCGGCCCCCGCCCTCTTGCGCCCCTGCCTCCCAGCCTGTCCCGGCCGCGTTTCCCGCCGCTTTTCCCGTCCGGGGAAAGCCCTGTTGCCGGAGAGGCCCTCCGGCGGCCTTGGCCGGCCCCTTTAGCCGCGCCATGCCTTCCCGCAGGCCTCGCCCGCCTCTGTTCCGGGGTATAGAATGTCCGCCTGTTCCAGACATGCCCGGGCGCCCTCGCCCGCCCTCGCCTTCGCGGCCGCCGCGGCGCTCGCGCTTGCCGGCTGCGCCATGACCCTTGATTCCCCGGCCGAGAGGATGCCCCCCCCCACTCAGTTCGACTTGGCCGAGATCGCCCCGGGGAACCTCCAAATCCCCGTCACCGGTTACACCTGGAACTACCTGGCCGGCAACACCCACGTCCGCGTGCAGGGCACGGTCTTCAACGACACCGGCGCCCCTGTCCAAGGCGTGAGGCTCACCGCCGCGCTCTATGACCAGAACGGCTCGCACGTGGCCTCCGGCTCCTCCTACGTGACGCCGACCTACCTCGCCGCCGGAGGCAAGGGCCAGTTCGAATTCACGGGCATGGCGAAGAAGGAGAGCGGCGTAACCCACACCCGGCTCATCGTCTCTTACCAGGTCTCCCAGTACTGACCCTGCCGGGCCGCGGCTCTTCGCGGCCGCTCCCCGCAAAGGCCGCTTCCCCGCCCTCCTGCCCGTCAGCCCTCCAGGCCGCCTTACGCCTGTCCTTCAGCCCCTATCCCGCCTTTGCGGCTTCGCAGGCCTTCAGCCCGCCGCCCCCCGCGCGCCAGGGCGAAGCCTTCAGGCTTCAGGTGAGCCAAGTGACCTACGGCAAGA
Source organism: Deltaproteobacteria bacterium (assembly GCA_031288415.1). GTDB lineage: Bacteria > Desulfobacterota > Desulfarculia > Adiutricales > Adiutricaceae > JAIRZX01. The sequence continues at coordinate 33,249 of JAITRL010000342.1, forward strand.
CCGCAGAGGAGATCGACAAGAGCCGGCTCGGCGGCCGGCTTGCCCCCCAGGCGCCCGACCCCGCGGGCAAGGTCATCAGGCCCGGTCCGCCGGCCCTCCCGGCCTCCTTGCGCCTGTCCGCCGGCCCTCATTCCGCCTTTGCCGGGTACGGCAGTCCCGCGCACGCCGGTTCCCGGCACGCCAGTCCCTCCGTACGCCAGGACATAGCCTTCCGGCTTCAGGTGAGCCAAGTGATTTACATCAAGACCTCAGCGGAGATCGACAAGATCCGGCGCAGCAGCCGGCTGGCCTCCCAGACCCTGGACCACGTGGGCAAGGTGATCAGGCCCGGAATGACCACCGAGCGGCTCGACAGGATCATTCACGACTTCATGAAGTCCCACGGGGCCGTTCCCGCCACTCTGGGCTACAAGGGGTACCCGGCGAGCTCGTGCATCTCCATAAACGAGACGGTGGTCCACGGCATCCCGGGCTCCCGTGTCATCAGGGACGGTGACATCGTGAAAGTGGACGTCACCACCATCCTGGACGGCTACTTCGGCGACACTTGCCGGACCTTCAGGATAGGCTCCGTGCCCGAAAACGCGGCCTCGCTCGCAAGCGCGGCCTACGAGTGCATGATGCTGGGCATAGGCACGGTGCGCAACGGCTCGGCGGTGGGCGACATCGGGGAGGCCATCCAGGACTACGCCGAGGGGCTGGGGTACTCCGTGGTGCGGGACTTCGTGGGGCACGGGGTGGGCAAGCAGTTCCACGAGGCGCCCAACGTCCCGCACTTCGGCAAGAGGGGCAAGGGGCCCAAGCTCAGGGACGGCATGGTCTTCACCGTCGAGCCCATGATCAACGAGGGCTGCTGGCAGGTGAACGTCCTCGCGGACGGGTGGACGGCGGTCACCGCCGACGGCAAGCTCTCGGCGCAGTTCGAGCACACTGTCCTAGTGGACGGGCAGGGGGCGGAGATCCTCACCCTGTCTTCCTGACCTCTCAAGCCCGCCCTGGCGCCGCCCGCCGCCCCTGACCGCCGCCTCCCGCTCCCAAGCCCTTGGCCGACGGCCTTCCTGCTCGCCGCCCGGAAGGCCCCCTTCGGCAGGCCCTCGATCCCGCCGGCCCGACGGCCGCCCCAGCGCACGCGCGCCCGCAGGCGATCACGGGGCGGCCGCCCAGGACCGCCCCGAAGGGCCGCGGCGCCCTGCCGCCCTTTCCCGCCCCGCCCCGTTGCCCGCCTTCCCGCCTTCCCTCCTCGCGCGGCGCCCCCTTCCCGCCTCGCGCGGCGCCGGAAGGAGGCTCGCCAGAAGCCCGATTTCCCGCGCTGCGACGGAACCCGCGCTGAGGCTGCCGCCCCGACACACCCCCCCGGAGAGAGAGCCGGAACTTGAGCACAGACATCGCGGACGAAAGCCCGGAGGCGATTTTCGAACGGGCCAAGAGGTTCTATTTCCCCCACCAGGGGGCTGACCCTGACCCGGAGGTGGCGCTTTCCCTTTTCCGTCAGGCCGCCTCCCTAGGCTACGCCCCGGCCCAACGGCTCCTGGGGATCTGCCTCCTCGAGGGCTCCTTCTGCCCGAAAAATCTTGACCAGGCGCGCTTCTGGCTGACAGAGGCCGCCTCCCGCAGCGACCCCCAGGCCTGTCTTTCGCTGGCCCTCATTTACGCCCAGGGCCTGGGGACCCCAAAACGCTGGGATCTTGCCTGGAGCCTCCTCTCCCGCCCCGAGGCGGAAGCCCTCCCCGAGGCCAGGGAACTCAAGATGAAGCTCAAGGCCGGGCTGGTAGCCCTCTACCCGGAGATCAACGAGGCCGTGGCCAAGGCCGAAAACGCCCGCAGGGCCCTTTTGGACCGCCGCCAGACGCGCTTCATAGCCCCCTTCTGGCCCGTGGGACGGCTGGAGGGCCGCCAGGCGGAGTACTTCGCCCTGCTGGACCTCAACCTCGGGAAAATCTCACGGGAGGCTGCCCTGGCCGCCATCACCAAAGGCCTGGAGGACTACTACTCTGAGATGACCGCGCCTTCCGCCCCTCCCCACGGCGGCCTGCGGCCGAGCCCGTGAACCCCCCGCCCGGCCGTCTTAAGTTTCGCGGGCAGGCAGGGCCTGCCGCCGGGCATTCCGGTTCAGGCGGCCCTTGCCCGGCTGGCCCCGGGGCCTTTCCGGCGGCGCGCCCGCCGGCTGAGGCCGCGCCTTCAGAGACGGGAACGGAGAAGCTCCTGCTTTTCCCGGAAAAGCTCGCCTCCCTCCGCAGGGCGGATTTCCAAAGTCCCGATCCCCTATACCCCGTCTCGGTGGAGCTCTCGCTCACCAACCGCTGCGACCTGGGCTGCGTGTACTGCTCGGACTCGGGCATCCGCCGCGGCCCTGACCTTTTCACCCCTGCCCTCCTGGAGAGGCTTTTCGATGACCTGGCCGCAGGCGGCGCCCGGGGGGTGGTTTTCGAGGGAGGCGGGGAGCCCCTCCTCTCCCCCCTGTTCCCGGAGGCCGCCGAAGCCTGCGCGGGCCGCGGGCTTGCTGCGGGCCTCATCACCAACGGCCTGAGGCTGTTCGCCGACGCCGCGGGAGCGGATTCCCTGGCCAGGCTCCAGTGGATCCGGGTGAGCCTGGATGCCGCCTCCGAGGGGCAGTACGCCTCCCTCAAGGGAAGGCGCGGCTATGCGCGGGCCCTCCGGAACATAGCCCTCCTGTGTTCCCTGGACCCCAGGCCGGCGGTCGGCGTTGGCTACGTGCTCACCTCCCGCAACGATGATCCCGCGCTCCTGCGGGAGCTCGGGCTCACCCTCAAAGGCCTGGGCGCCGATTACCTCCAGATCCGTCCCGTGGTGGATCACCCGGAGCTCGAAAGCCGCAGGGACCTCTCAGAGGCACTGGCGGATCTCCAGGACGGCTCTTTCAGCGTGAACCTCGCCCCGCTTTCCGACAACCTGCCCGTCGGCAACCTGGGGCTTCCCTGCCTGGCCCACAGCCTCTCGGCCGTGATCTGCGCCGACCTGAGGGTTTTCGTCTGCGGGAGGCTCAACGCCGATCCCTCCTTCCCCCCCATGGGGGTACTGGGCCAAGGGCACGGGGAAGGCTTCGGGGGAATCTGGCGCGGAGAGGGGCGCGCCGCCCAGAACGCCCTGCTCCTGGACGGGGCCTGGTGCGCCGCCCGCTGTCCCAGGTGCCGCATGACCAAGTACAACCGGCTCCTGGCGGATCTCGGGCGACTGAAGACCCCGGACTTCATTTAGCGGGCGGGCGCCCGCTTAGGGAGGCGCCGTGACTGGCGAAGGGAACCTGACGTCTGACAAGGCCATGACGGGCCGCCGGATCGCCGCCCCCGCCTTCCGCGGAGGCGCGGCCCCTCATGGCCTCCCCGCCTTCCGCGCAGGCTCCGCCCGAGCGAACCCTTCGCCGCGCGCGGGATCGCGGGGGGAAGGAAGGCGAGCGTGAGCCCCCGCGCGCGTCAGAGCCCCGCCGTCCGCCGCAGGACCGGCCCCCCGGCCGCGGCCCTCCGCCTGGAGGCGGTGGTGCTCTTCCGGGCCAGAAGCGGCGAACAGGATCTCCTGGTGAAGTTCCTGACGGCGGAGCTCGGGCTCCTCTCAGCCATCGCCAAAAACGCCTCCCGCAGCGTCAGGAGGTTCGGGGGAGGGCTCTTGGACCCCGGCGCCGCGGCCTGCTACGAGTTCCGGATCCGCGGGGACTCGGACTTCTGCCTGGTGGCCAGGGGCGAACGGATGCCCGGGGCCTTCGCCCCCCTCCCCAAGGCCCCGGTCATCCAGGCCCTGGCGGCCTGGGCCCTCGAGCTAGCCAGGGTCTTCGAGGCCCCCCGCTCCCCCGCCCCCGAGTCCTTCGCGCTCCTCAAAGGCCACCTCCAGGCTCTTTCCCTGGCGTCTCCGGAGCCTCCGGCGGCCTCAGCCAGGGCCCTTTCCTTAGGCTTTTCCCGGCGCTACCTGCAGCTCGCCGGCTACGGGCCGGGCCTGTCCTCCTGCTCGCTCTGCGGCAGGGCGCCCGCGCCGGGGGAGACCTGGAGCTGGGACGCCCGGACTCCTCGGACGGTCTGCCCGGACTGCCTGAAGTCCATGGCTCCCTCAACCTTGCCGGGACTCTCTCCGGTCCCCGCGCGGCTCCTTTTGGCCCTCGAGGCCCTGTCGCCCTTTGAGTCCCGGGAGGCGCCCCCGCCGCCGGAGGACTGCGCCCTGGCCGAGCGTCACTTCCGGGACCTTGCCGCTTCCGTTTCCGGGAAACGGTTCCTGAGCGTGCCGTCCCTCGGGCAGTACCTCGCTGGCATGGCCGGCCAGCGGGAACCCATGAGGGCCTCCCCGGAAGCGCGGGCCGGGCCGGCGCCGTCCCCCGCCGCCTCTTGTCCCCCGCCTTTTCGTGGAGCCTGCGTTGCGGGAGACCAGGCCGGGCCGGCCGCTCTTGGGGCCGGGCCGCCGGCCTCGGAGGCCGCGGCGGCCGCGCTTGAGGACGGGCCGGCCCCGGACGGGGCGGCGGCGGAACCCCTCGCCGCCGCTCCTCCTGAAGCGGGGAGCTTGAGGCCTGCCGAACCTTTGGCGGAAGCCGATTTATCCGCAGATGCCGAAGCAACGGCTGATGCGGAAGCAACGGCTGAAGCCGAAGCAACGGCTGATGCGGAAGCAATGGCTGAGGCCGAGGCGCTGGCTGATGCCGAAGCAATGGCTGAGGCCGAGGCGCTGGCTGAGGCGGAAGCAATGGCTGAGGCCGAGGCGCCGGCTGAGGCGGAAGCATTGGCTGAGGCCGAGGCACCGGCTGAGGCGGCTCCCGCCCCTGAAGCCGAGGCGGCCCTCGCCGTCCCTCCTCGTTCCTGGACGGCTGAGAATGGCGATGAAGCCCGGCACAGGAAAGCTCGGGAAGGCCGCCGGAGCTTTCCGGAAAACGGCTCCCCCGGAGACGGCCCGCCAGCGGCAGGCCGGCAAGGCGTCAATGGCCTGGAAGAACCGGAAGACGGTTGACGGGAACGCGGCGGATGCCGCACAATCCGCTGGCGCGGCAGACTCTTCAACAGCCGCCGGGAACAAGAAGTGTTGGCTCCTCACGGTTCAGGCTGCGGCCAGGGCTCGGGGCCGTTGCGGCGTAATCGCTGCGGCTGACTGAAACTACGCCGCATGCGGCGGGCGATTGGCCGCTACTCGAAGGCCGCGCCCGCAGCGGAAGGCCGAAGCGGCGTAGACCGCCGCAACGGAAGGCCGAAGCGGCGAAGACCGCCGCAGAGGAAGGTTGTCACGCGGCCGAGGGGAAAGAAAATGACGCGGCTGACTGCGGCTGTCACGCCGAGACTTAAGCTGCAGGCCGCGCGGAGGCCGCTAAGGACCCCGCGCGCGCTGCGGGCGCGCGGGCGCCTGCCGGAGGAGGGCCGCCCCGCTCGCGCCGCCTTCCCCCGCGCGGCAGCCCCTGCCGGGCGCGCGCGGGAGGGGACCCTTCAGTGAGCGGGGACGGCGTAAGGATCCAGAAACTCATCGCCGACGCGGGGCTCGCCTCGCGGAGGGGGGCGGAGCGCCTCATCGCCGAGGGCCGCGTCACAATCAACGGCCTTCCCGTGTCGGCCCTGGGAGCCAAGGCCATGCCCGGCGTCGACGAGGTGGCGGTGGACGGGGAGGCCATACCCTCCCCGGAAGGCCTTCGCTACTACATGTTCCACAAGCCTGCGGGATACCTCACGGCCCTCTCGGACGGGCGGCTCGGGCGACCCACCATCGCCCCCTTCCTGGAAGGCCTCCCGGTCAGGGTCTACCCGGTCGGAAGGCTCGACCGCGACGTCTCGGGCTTCCTGGCTCTCACCAACGACGGCGAACTGGCCAGGCGCCTCATGCACCCTTCCTTCCTGGTGCCCAAGATCTACCGCGCCCGCGTGAAAGGCTCCCCCGGCCCGGAGGCCCTGGAGCTTCTGCGGTCCGGAAGGCTCATGATCGACGGCAGGCCCTGCGCCCCGGCAAAGGCCAGGCTCCTCAAGGACGGCGAAGACCGAGGCTGGGTGGAACTCACCCTCACCGAGGGAAGGCACAGGCAGGTCAAGCGCATGCTGTCCGCTGCCGGCCATCCCGTCTTGACCCTCAAGCGCCGAGCCTACGCCGGCATCCCCCTGGACCCCGCGCTCGCCCCCGGGGCCATAAGGCCCCTCTCGGACGCGGAAGTGCAGGCGCTCAAAAGAAAGGCGGGACTGTGACCTCCCAAGACGCCAACGGAACCCCGGACCCGAACGCCATAGCCCCCGCCGGCCCTGCGGCCCAGGACGGCCCTGCCGGCGGTCCGGCCAGGCCGGACATGACCCCGCCGGCCGCTCCCGGAACCCCTCAGGGGCCCACAGCCCCTGCGGCGGCTCCCGCCCCTTCCCCGCGAACCCGGGGAAGGGGCGTAACCGCCCGCGGGCGCGTCGCCGCCCGCGCAAGCGTTCCCCCTCCGCCCGGGCCGCCAAAGGGGCCCGCATCGGGGATGCCGTCAGGCGCGGACCCTCAGGCCGCACCTGAAACGAAAAATGATGCGGATCCTGCCGCATCCGGGCCGACTCCTCCCGCTCCGGGCGCGGCAGGAACCCCGGAGGGATCACCCGCCCCGGCCTCAGGCGTTCCGGAGGCCGCCGGCTCCCTGGAGGCCGGGGCGGAGGCCGCCGACGGCGACGGCGCGCCGGAGGCGCGGGCCCAGCCGGCGGCTCCCTCCAGCGCCAAGACGGCCAGCGCGTTCAAGAACCTCTTCGGGGTGCTCAGGTCATCGTCGCCCATGGCCCTTGAGGGGAGGGTCACGCGGATGGCGGGCCTCGTCATCGAGGGGAGCGGGCCGGCGGCCTCCGTGGGGGAGATCTGCCTCGTGGACATGCCTGGAGGCCAGGTCCTGGAAGCCGAGGCGGTGGGCTTCAAGGAGGCGGCTATCCAGCTCATGCCCATCGGGGACATGACCGGCCTGACCCCCGGCTCCCGCATCCGGGCCACGGGAAGCCCCGCCAGGGTCAGGGTCGGACCCGGGCTCCTGGGCAGGATCCTGGACGGCCGCGGCGAGCCCATGGACGGCCTGGGCCCGGTGGAATTCGAGGAGAGCTACCCAGTGCGCGCCCTGCCCGGAAACCCCATGGACAGGGCCAGGGTGCTCACCCCCGTGGACGTGGGGGTGCGCTGCATCAACGCCCTCCTGACCCTGGGCCGCGGCCAGAGGGTGGGGATCTTCGCGGGGTCCGGGGTCGGCAAGAGCACCCTCATGGGCATGATCGCCAGGCACATGAGGGCCGACGTGAACGTCATAGCCCTGGTGGGCGAGCGCGGCCGCGAGGTGCGGGAGTTCATCGAGAAGGATCTGGGCCCGGAGGGGCTCGCCCGGAGCGTCGTGGTGGCCGCCACCTCGGAGCAGCCGGCCCTGGTGCGCATGCGCGGGGCGTACGTGGGCACTGCCGTGGCCGAGTACTTCCGCGACAGGGGGAAAGACGTGATCCTCATGATGGACTCGGCCACGCGCTTCGCCTACGCGGCCAGGGAGGTCGGCCTCTCGGTGGGCGAGCCCGCCACCACGAGGGGATACACGCCGTCTGTTTTCGCGCTCCTCCCGCAGCTCCTTGAGCGGGCCGGGTCCTGGGAGAGCGGGAGCATCACGGGCATCTACACGGTCCTGGTGGAAGGCGATGACATGAACGAGCCGGTGGCAGACTCCATGCGCTCGATCCTGGACGGCCACCTGGTCCTGCGCCGCGAGATGGCCTCACGCAACATCTTCCCCGCAGTGGACATCCTGAGCTCCATCAGCAGGCTCATGCCCGACATCACCACCGACGAGCACCGTGCCGCCGCCGCCCGCTTCAAGGATATCCTGGCCGTCTACGTCAAAAACGAGGACATGGTGAATATCGGCGCCTACCAGAAAGGCGCCAGCCGCGAGGTGGACGAGGCCGTCGCCCTGTACCCGCGGTTTGTGGAATTCCTCAAGCAGCCCACCGGCCAAGGCCAAAGCCTCGGCGAATCGGTCGCGGCCCTCATGCAGGTGACGCAGGCCACGCGCCCGGATCCGGCCGCCGGGGGCGGCCCGGAACCCCTGCGCCGCAGGGCCTGAGGCCTTCCGGGCCTCCCGGCGGCGCGGGGCCTGAGGCCAGGGCGGGCGCGGTTTTCGCCGCAAGCCGAGGCTTTCGCCGCGAGGCGAGGCTTTCCGCGGCTTTCGCCGCAAGGAGAGGCTTTCCGGGGCTTTCGCCGCAAGGGGCGCCCCGCAGGGCGCGTGTCACGGAACTCGGCAGGGCCAGGCAGGGGCCGCAGGCAAGGGCCCCGCAAAACGGGACAGTTTGATCGGCGGCCGGCCATCAACGCTAAAACTTTGTTATCATTACCCGCGCGCCCCGCCGCCTGCGGGGCGCGCCCCTGAGGCCTACAGGCCTCGCCCCCCGCGCCTCCGGAAGCCGCCCTTCCGTTCCGGGCCGGGCGCCTCCCCCCCGGAAATGAGGTGGCCTTTGTCCGCGTTCCTGTCGCGCGAAGAGTTTGCCGGTTCGCCCCGGCCTGAAATTTCAGGATTCCGGGGCCGCCCCGGCTTACAGGGCCGCCCGGCCGGCCGGGCCGGCCGCGGGGTCCCCGGAAGCCCCCGGATGCCCCGCTGCTTCCCGAGGCGGCCGGCCTGCCTCTTCGCCGCGGTCGCCTTGGCCGCCGCGTTTTTCCCCGCCCCGCTTTCGGCCTCGGAGGGCGGCGCCCTCGCGCTTGACGGCGCCGGGCTCTCGCTCGCCTGGGCCGTGCCCTTCGCGGGAATGCTCATGTCCATCGCCCTGTTCCCGCTGTTCGCGCCCTCCTTCTGGGAGCGCAACTACGGCAAGGCTTCCGCCGCGTGGGCCTTCGCCTTCCTGATCCCTTCCTTCCTCATCCTGGGCCCCGGCGTGACCATGTACAGCGCCCTCCACACCATCGTGGGGGAGTACGTGCCTTTCATCATCGTGCTCCTGGCCCTCTTCACCATCGCGGGAGGCATCCGGGTGACCGGCGCCCTCAGGGGCACGCCCGCCGTGAACCTGGGGATCCTGGCCTGCGGGACCGTGCTGGCGAGCCTCATGGGCACCACCGGGGCCGCCATGCTCCTGATCCGCCCCCTCCTGCGGGCGATCTCGTCCAGAAGGCACAAGGTCCACAGCGTGGTGTTCTTCATCTTCCTGGTGGCCAACGCCGGCGGGTGCCTGACCCCCCTGGGGGATCCCCCGCTGTTCCTGGGCTTCCTCAAGGGGGTGGACTTCTTCTGGACCCTCAGGCACCTGTGGCCCCAGACCCTGTTTCTGACGGCCTCGCTGCTCGCGCTTCACTTCGTCATCGACCTGGCCCTCTGGCGCAGGGAGAAGGCGGCCGGGGCCCCCTCAGGACAGGCCGGCTCCGCGGCCGGCGCAGAGAAGCCGGGGCTCCAAGGGAAGCGCAACTTCCTGCTCCTGGCCGGAGTGGTGGGCCTCGTGCTTTACAGCGGCTCCGCCGGCGGGGGCGAGATCGTCTTCTGGGAGGACGTGGGCTACCGCCACGCGAACCTGGCGCGCGACCTGGGGCTCCTGGCCCTGGCCGCGGTCTCGCTCCTGATCACCCCGAAGGAGTCGCGACGCGGCAACCACTTCACCTGGGCGCCCATCCTCGAGGTGGCCAAGCTCTTCGCGGGCATCTTCATCACGATGATTCCCGCGATCGCCATCCTCCGGGCGGGAACCGGCGGGGCCCTGGGCTCCCTGGTGTCGCTGGTCACCGCCCCGGACGGCTCCCCGGTCAACGCCGCTTACTTCTGGCTCACGGGCGCGCTCTCCAGCTTCCTCGACAACGCCCCCACCTACCTGGTCTTCTTCAACTCCGCGGGCGGCGACGCCGCCAGGCTCATGAGCGAGTTTCCCGGCACCCTGGCCGCCATCAGCTGCGGGGCGGTGTTCCTGGGCGCCAACACCTACATCGGCAACGCCCCCAACTTCATGGTGCGTTCCATCGCCGAGGAGCGCGGAGTGAAGATGCCCAGCTTCTTCGGCTACATGGCCTGGTCAGTGGGCATCCTCGTGCCGCTCTTCATCGTCATGACCTTCGTCTTCTTCTGAGGGACCCGCCGGCGCCCCTCCCCTGGCCTTGCCCGTCTCCCTGGCCTCCCGGACAACCATGACCCTCCCGGCCGCCTTGGCCTTTACGGCTTCACCGTCCCCCCGCCTTCGGCGGCTTCCCGCGCGGGCCGCGGAACCGCGCGCGAAAAGCGGGCGATCCTCAGGCGGGCCTGGAGGTTTGCGGCGCGCGGCCCGTTCGCCGCTTGCGCCGGATCCCCGGCCCCGCAAGGCTCCGGAGGCGCCGCCGTTTCCCGCGCGCGGGCCCTGTCCGCGGGAGTGCAGGGCCCGCAAGGAAAAACATTGGGCGCGGGCGCGTTTTCTGTGCTAAGGTGACCTGAGGGAAGCGCCTTCCCGCGCCTAGCCGCGCGGCCCTTCACTCCAGTTTGTCCCCGGGATTCCGATTAGGTATATAGGGGCCTTGTCGCCCGGACAGGCGGAGAACATCATGCCCTCGACGCGGAGCTTACCACTGTTTTTTTCGGTCGCGCTTCTGCTCGCGGCGGGCCCCTTCTGCGCCCGGGCTCCGGCACAAGACGCGGGCCAGGACTATGACCTGACCCACCTGTTTTCGGACGATGAGGCCGCTCCGGCCGCCGCCTCCGCCGCGGCTCCGGAGGATGCCGCTTCCCCGGAAACCGCCTCCGCCCCCGCCCTGCCTCCGGTAGCCCCCCAGGCCCCAACGGCGCCTCAGGCCCCTGCGGCGCCTAAGGTCCAGGCCCCCTCCGCCGCCCCTCCCGCAGCTCCGGCGAAGGCCGGCCCAGCGCCTCCAACCGCGGCCCGCCCGGAGATACCGGCGGCTCCTTCGCCCGCGGCTCCGGCGGCTCCCAAGCCAGCGACTCCAACAGCGGCCCGCCCCGAGGCTCCGGCCCGGCCGTCGGCGCCGGCTCCTTCCGCGCCCGAGGCTTCCCCGGAGGCGCCTCGCCCGGCAGAGACCCTGCCTGCGGGGGCCCCTGAAGACATTCCGGCTTCCGCCGCCCCCAGCCCGCCATCGCCCCTTGCCGCCGGAGCGGGCTCTCCGCATTTGGAGATGGCCTCCCCCGTCTCCGCGCCTGCGCAGGCTGCCGTTGCGCAGGGGGAGGCGGCGGCCGCAGAGGCTGTCCCGTCTCCTGCAGGCGCGCCGGAGAGCCAGGAAAGCGGGGCAGAAGGCCAGGAAGGCGCGCCGGAGAGCCAGGAAGGAGCAGCAGACGGCCTGGAAGGCGCAACTGAAGGCCAGGGCGTCGGCCCTTTGCCGGCCGCCGACGGCTCCTCCATCCTCCCTCCCGAGTCGAGACGCGTTACCGGCCGCGCCGTAACCATCCCGGCCCAGCCCTGGCGCCGCAGCTCCCTGGATGCCAGGGGAGCCTACACCTCCCAGGGGGCTCTCCCGGACTTCGACTCCTCCGGGAGCCTCTGGCAAGAGATGGAGGTGGGGGACTTCGCGCGGCCTGCCGGGAGCGGGCCCCGCGCCCCCGCAACCGACGGGCCCGCCTCCCCGCAGAGGCCGTCACTGCCCGTGGTGCCGGCCCAGGGAGCGCCCACCCAACTTTCGCCGCCCTCCCCGGCCTCCCGCCCAGGCGCGCCGTCCCTGCCTCCCTCGGCGCCTGGCGAGGGGGAGGGCGCGACCGCGCCCTCCCCCGATGACGGGTCGGCCCCCGCCGCCGCGCCGCCCTCCGGCGAAGGGGCGGCTCCCGCCCCCGCCCCCTCGCCGTCCCCATCCCAGGAAAGCCAGGAGCGCCAGCAGCTCCGGGATCTCTTCAGCGACATGCTGCCCGAGGCGGCAACCCCGCCGCCCGCGCCCGCCTCCCTGCAGCCTCCCGCATCGCCTCCAGCGGCCGCGGCCCCTCAGGGCGCCCCTGCTGCCTCCCAGGGGGCTTCCCAAGGCGGCCCTCCCGCAGTCTCGGGAGCCCTGACGCCTCCCCCGGGCGCCATGGGCACGGAGGGCGGCTCCTTCGCGCCCTTCCCTGAGGCCGCCCCCGCCCCGCGGACCCCGCTCCTGCCTCCGGCCCTCCCGCCGCGTGAAGTGGGGCCTGACCGGGGCGACGACGCCCCGGCCTTCGAGAGGCCTGCCATCACCCCGCCCTCCCCGCCGGAGGATCCCGCCTCCGGCCCGGCCATCGGGCGCGCCGGCTCTCTGCTGGCCGAAGACGGCCCCACCCCCCCAGGAAGCCGCGGCAAGGCGGCCATCGTCACCCCTCCCGACCCCAAGGCTCCGGCCAAGGACGACCGGAAAACGGGCGCCTCTTCCGGGTCTTCGCCGTCCTCCGGCAAGTCCAAAGGCACGGGACAGCGCAGGGCCAGGAGCGCGGCGCCCCTGCCCAGGCCCGATCTCACGGTCATGATCGTCAACGAGACCGGGAGCCCCGCCGCCGCCGACAACTACAGGGCGGTCCTGGCCTCCGTCGGCTACCAGGTGGTGGGCATAGCGGAGAGGCCCAGCTCGAGCCCCGGCTCACGCCAGACGGTCATCTCCTGCGTGCCCGGCAAGGAGGGCCAAGCCAGGGCCCTGGCCAGAAGGCTCCCCGGCAACAAGGCCGTGTCGGTCTCCCGGGAACCCCTGCCCGCCCAGGCGATAGTCATTATCCGCTGAGCGGGCGGCCGGCCTTTCCGGTTTCCGCCGCCGCCCGAGGGGAGCCTTGCGCGCCGCGGCCGCAGGCCGCCGCGTCTCCGTCAGGGAGGCCTTCCCCGCCAAAGCGTGCCGCGCGCTGCCCCCGCGCCCGGCCGCCCCGGAGCGCCTGACGGGCGCGCCGCAGCCGGCTTCTTTTTCCGGCCCAGGAGGAGCCCCCCGCCAGTGACTTCCCGGACCCTCGTCCACCGCGACCCGGGCGGCCAGAGCGCCCTTTACGAGACGGACCTGCGTTACACCGGACTCCTGGAGGGCAGGCACGGGGAGCGGTTCCGGGAGTACCGCCGCCTCTGGCGCGAGCGTTCCGAAGGCGGCGATCCGGGGGATTTCCCGCTGAGCCTGGATCTCGCCACCAGTTCGGGCTGCCAGCTTTCCTGCGTCATGTGCCCGCTCCCCCGCAGGCCCGGGGGGCGGCGGCGCCGCCTCATGGACATCGCGCTCTTCAGGAGCCTCATGGACGAGGCCAGGGAACGCCTCTTGCCTGCCGTGACCTTCGGGCTGGGGAGCGAGCCCCTGCTGGACAGGCGCATCCCCGCCCTGGTCGCCGCCGCGGCCGCGGCCGGCGTGATGGACATCCGCCTGGGCACCAACGGCCAGGCCCTGACTCCGGAGATCTCCCTGGCCCTCGCCGACGCGGGGCTCACCCGCCTCGAGGTATCGTTGGACGCCGCCGGCCCGGAAGGCTACGCGGCCGCGCGCCCCGGCGGCGACTGGGGGCTCCTGGCCCGCAACGTGGAGGGTTTCCTGGCCGTCCGCGCCAAAAAGGGCCTGGTGACCCCGCTCCTGCGCCTGAGCTTTCTGAGGCTCCCCGCCAACGCGGGGGAGCTTCCCGCGTTTTTGTCAACCTGGGCGCCGCGGGCGGACATGATCTCCATCCAGAGCCCGGTGTGGTTCCCGGAAAGCCTTCTGCCCGCGCCTCCCCCCGCGCCGCCCGGCCCGGTCGCCTGCCGGCAGCCTTGGCAGAGGCTGGGGGTATTGGAGGACGGGACCCTGTGGCCCTGCTGCAGCTGGCACGGCGAGGGGCTTCTCGGGGGCCCCGACGCCCTCGGCGGCGCGGCCGCGGCCTGGGCCTCCCCCGCCATGACGGGCCTGCGGCGCGCCCTGGCCTCCGATGCCCCCCCGGCGCGATGCTCGCTGTGCGCATCGGCGGGAAAAGCCGCGGAGGCCCTCCCGGAAGGCGGGCTCTGACGCCGGGCTTCGCCGGGGGCGGCAAAAGACCTCAGGCGCCGCCGGAAGGCTTGCGCCGGCGGGAGCCCGCGCCGGCGGTCCTTCGGCGGCGCCCGCGGGCGCGCTCGCCCGTAAAACACCCGGGGGAAAGCCCCGCAAGGGGATGCCTCTTCCCGCTTGCTGTTGTCGCCCTCAGGCGGCAGGCAACCGGGCCGGGATGCGGCGCGCCGGTGACCGGGTCGGGGTTCCGGCCCGGAAGAGCCGGATAAGGGGGCGGCGCCAACCGCTGAACCATGGTTCGGGGCTGGGGGAGGCCGGCCTAGGCAGGGCAGGTGCGGAGCGGAGCCATGAATGGACAGGTTTGGAAGGGGATATTTCAGGCCCGAAAAAGCCGCGCCGCCGCCCCCCGATCAAGCGGCGGCCTTCGCAAGCCTAATCTGTAAGGGTTTGCTGAGGCTTTGTTTTGCCGCTGTCGGCATCCGGGCTCGGCGCGCGGCATCCAAGCAGACGGAAGTACTCCTCCGGCACCGGCTGGATCGGCTCAGGCGGCGGAACCGCGCCATTCGGCTTAACGGCGAGAAGCGGCGGTTCCTTGTATTGCCGCCCGAAAGCCTGTTCCATCAGCGAACGGCCGAGAATCTCCGCCAATAATGAAGGAACCGCATTGCCGATCTGACGTTGGATCTCGACTCGGGATGACTTTATCCTGAAATCCGCAGGGAACGTCTGCAGGGCGGCTAACTCCCTCCAGGACAGTCTGCGGTTTTTCCAGTGAAACGGGCCTATTGCCGGTCCCGGTTGAGCTTGAATGGTCCATGACGGCCTGTTTTTCGCGAGTTTAAGCAAAAACGGCCAATATCGGGTGCCCCAGCCGAAAAGCGGCAGCCCGTCTTTCCTGTCAGTATGCCAAAGGTAATTCTCCCCTTCCGGAATCGACGGGAGCAGTTTGCCCCATTTCCCCGTGACAGCAAGCTTTTCGCTTTGATCCGGCATTATATTCGCCAAAGCATCCCAAGAAGTCACATACGGGGCGATGCCGTTTTTGAGAGGCGAATCGCCTGCTTTGACGTCATTTTCTCTGGAATGGGTCGGCTGCGGGAAAATAAACTTCTTCCCGTCGCGTAAAGCCGCCAGGAAAAAACGCAAGCGCTGTTGCGGCACCCCGAAATGCACGGCATTAAGTATTTTCCAGCTTGGCCTGTAGTCAGTCCCCGTCTTCCTGTTGATTTCGGCGATTTTCCTTATTATGAATTGAAAGCCTTCCTCTTTGCCGCTATAGCTGATGCCATGCACGTTTTCAAGCAAAAAAGCTTTGGGCCTGAAATCCAGTATAACCCGGAAATATTCTGACAACGTGTTCGAACGGGGATCCTTCAATCTGAGCGTATCGCCTCGCGACCAATACGCGGACTTGGAAAAAGGCTGGCAAGGAGGGCCGCCTATCACTAAATCCACGGTCTTTGTTGAACCTGCATAATCACAAATATCTATGGAGGAAACCTCTTCAATCGGGGCGCAGTGTATGTTGGCTTTGCCGTTTAATGAGAGCGTGCCGCAAGAGTGACGGTCAAAATCATTTCTGTAGATAATATTCCAGCCTGCCGCCTCGATTCCGTAATCAAGGCCGCCGCAACCGGAGAACAAACTTATTGCATTCACGTCCTTATGCCTCAGGGTAAAAAATCAATTCAGTTTTTCCAGGTTTCCCGCAGAAATCACGTCTGTCAGGCAGTTTGTCACAATTCCAGAAAAAATTCCTTCCATTCCTCGGTTTCGTCAGATACGGAAATATGTACGTTTATTTCAGCAGTTGCTCCCGTACCCCGCCCACGCATACCGATTCCAGGCGTCCGCTTGGATTAGTTTGAAAAATTAGCCTGAAGAATACGGATAGCCTTCCGAGCAGTAATAGTATGGAATACAGGGGAAATCAGCGCTCCCTGGAAACGTCCGCAGGAAGGCCCTTTGGGGATCTGCGGCGCCTGACTTACCGCAGGCGTGACCGCGCCTTTCCGGAGAGTTTTCCAGGGAAAAATCCCAGCTGGGATACCAAGCTTCTCGCCTGCTGGAAAATGTTACTTCGGCATTAGGCTTAAATTAATTATGGAATAATTATTAGATGCATAATATATAATTTTTAAAAATATCCTTTAGACAATACAATATTTTCTTCTTCATTTGTGATAAGCAGTTGTTTAACATGCATAATAAATCTTTCAATGCTACTTATAGCTATAGGATTTGAATTAATAAAGTTTTTATAACTATTAAATTTCAATTTTCTAATTTTTGCTGATGAAAAACCACGTCGAGTTGATTCATCTATTCTTCTAGCTTTACGCAATATTATTATTTCATCGATAGCTGTTGTTTTTGTACTTATAGGCGTCATATCAAGCCATTCACATATTAAAATATACTTTGAAGTTGGTACTGTACTTTTTAAATCAAAAGCAGTGGCTACTGCTTCTTGAAACATTGTTTTATCTAAATTTATTTTACATTCACATGCTAAATATGTTATATTAGTTTCTTTTATTTCGCTATGTGCAAAAGATGAAGTATGACTCGATTTAATAAATAATGGACGTGAAATAGCAAAATCTTAATCTTTACATTTCAATATCATACCTCCATCTGATGATTGTGAAGTAATTGAAGCATCAAATCTTATACCTGTAATACATTTTGTCGGCCCTATAATAATATTATTGTCATTTAATTTTTCACCAAAAATTTTTCTTACTAATAATGGCAAAATCTCTTCAATAATTGTATTATCTAACTTTAATTGACCTTTTTGTCTGTATAAAAAATCATTTTTACTTAAAAAAATTATATTAAAATCAATATAATTTTTATATATATTCAACAATTTAACGCTTTCTCCAATGATGTTTTCATAACTGCCTGATAAGGCTAATAGATTATCATACCAATTTTTATATTTTTCTATCGCTAATATGATTGATTTTTTATCAGACTGAGGTAATTTTAAATTGCTAAGTAAAGCAGTAAGTTTAGCTCCATGAATACCCAAATTTTACATAAAATATCACCTATTTTATTCTTATTCTACTATAAAAAGAAGAAGGCTGTA
Organism: Deltaproteobacteria bacterium; assembly: GCA_031288415.1. Classification (GTDB taxonomy): domain Bacteria; phylum Desulfobacterota; class Desulfarculia; order Adiutricales; family Adiutricaceae; genus JAIRZX01. The sequence continues at coordinate 50,113 of JAITRL010000342.1, forward strand.
TTTCATCAATTTTATTAATTGCAATTTTTAAATCTTCTTTTAAATCTTGTGGTACATATTGTAAAATATTATTTAATAAGATATTGGCAAGTTTTTTTACTTTATTTAAAGAATTTATTAATTGTTTTGTTGATTTAAAATATAAAATATCTTCATATATATTACTACCATATCTATTAATAAATACTCTTTCTTGTCTGTTTATTAACTTCATGTTACAACAAGCGCAAGCAATTTCTGTAACTATTTCACCATTTCTAAAATTAGTTTTTTTTACTAAAGATTCTCGACCAACTATAAATATAATCTGAGAATTATTTTTGCATATACGATTTAATTCATTAAAAACCAATGCCATATCAATACAGTATTGAGTGGCAGTAAAAAATCTATTACTCCTATTTTTTCGATTTGAACCTATTTCAGCCTGGGCTGACGGCAAAACGCTACCATTTAAATATTCTGATGAAGCTCGATATTGTTGATGATAGTTAAATACATTTATGTAAGGTGGTGAAGTAATAACAAAATCAGCTATTGAATCAATAAAAGATGTATCTCGCGCATCTTCATGAAATATTTTAATTGGTTTATCTGAAAATGGTAATAATTTAATAATACATTTAAGTTTATGCCATTTTAGCGTTAATAATTTATATGAAAGATTATCTTTATTTAAATCACATAATATAATAAAACATCTAAATATAATATCATAATCTATATTTATACATATCTCTTGTAGTATATTTAATGAGTCTATTATATTTATTTTATTATTTAAAGATGTATCAGAGTATATTACTCCATAGTGTAATAATAATTTTGTAAATTTTTTTATTATATCTAATCTTTGTGAATGGCTATAATTTATAAATTCATAAATTTTTGATAAACAAACAGCTGCATAGTTTATTTCTGTTCCATAAGCTTCTTTATGTTGCTCTC